>CAYSVQ010000044.1:0-8409 GCA_964434565.1 uncultured Flavobacteriaceae bacterium
CAGATTATACAACCGCGGTTGTAAATCAAATGGAAAACCTAACGTACGCCAGCGATTATGGGAGCCTGGAAGTGAATGAAGTAAATGACATTCAGGGTAGGGGCGATTACATAAATGTAAAGCTTGGCACGGTTCACGGCAATGTTGATATCGCTGCCGACTACGGATCGCTCGATATTAGAAAAATGGAGGCGAACGCGGGGAATATCAATATCAATACAGATTATACAGGAGTGAATATTGGTTACTCTTCCCAATATGAGTTTGATTTTGAGATCTCCACTGAATACGCCAATGTAAAAGGTAAAGAAAATTTTGAAGTGAATATCAGCCAGGAAAAAGGCAGCGAACGCTTTTACAAGGGCTACCATGGCAGTGCGAACTCCGGAAATACTGTTTCCATCCGCAGTGATTACGGGGGTATTACCTTCAATTTGGTCGATTAAGCAGGCAAAACATAAAACAACTACATAATATATTTAAAATGAAAAGAGCAGCTTTATTTGGAATAGCATTGTGCATGGTGGCAGGTGCCTCCGCACAATGGGGAAAAAAGGTTAAAGGCAACGGCAATATAGTTGCAATGGAACGATCTACAGGCGACTACGATGCAATTTCCGTATCGGGTTCCTTTAATGTAGAACTGGTGGCCGGAGAAGAAGGACAGGTTACGGTGAATGCCGATGAAAACCTGCAGGAATGGATCATTACGGAGGTTAAGAATGGCACCCTTCAAATTAAAACCAGGCAAGGTGTAAACATACAACCCAGCCGCTGGGATAAAGGTCTCAGTATAACAGTGCCGGTTGAGTCTATAGACGCCGTTGCCCTGTCGGGATCAGGCGAGATTATCGGTAAAACCACTTTAAGGGCAGCTGAATTTTCGGCATCCATGTCTGGTTCCGGAGACGTGAGACTCGAAGTGGATAGTGATGAGGTTACGGCCTCGATGTCTGGTTCCGGAGATATGAACCTGAAAGGATCCGCAGGGCGGTTTAACGTTCAGATTTCGGGTTCTGGAGGTATCATGGCATATGAACTGGATGCAAGGGAAGTAGACGCCAGTATCTCGGGTTCGGCAGATATCGAGGTATCCGTAAAGGAAACTCTTAAGGCCCGGGTATCGGGTTCGGGTAATATCACCTACAGGGGCAATCCCGGCAAGATCGACAGTAAAAGTACCGGTTCCGGCGATATTTCAAAGGGATAGGGTGCTGATCAAAAAACGAACAATAATTACAACCTCCCTCATCAGGAGGTTTTTTTACGCACCCTTGCCAGCAGTAACAACCCGAGCAGGAAAAAAAGGCCGAGGAAAATCGTGGCATTGCGCATACTGCCACTAAACTGGGCCACAAAACCATAAAGAAAAGTTCCGATTACGATCCCTATCTTTTCAGAGACATCGTAAAAGCTGAAGAAAGAAGCAGTATCGGTAGTTACCGGAAGAAACTTGGAATAGGTTGAACGGGAAAGAGCCTGTATACCGCCCATGACCAGGCCTACACAGGCCGCTGCAATGTAAAAATCCAGAGGCGTGATCACAAAATATGCATACCCACAAATGATCAGCCAAAATACGTTGATCACCATCAGGGTGCGGATATTGCCAAAAGCAGCGGAAGCCCGTGCAGTTAGTGTGGCCCCCAGGATTGCAAGCAATTGTATGACCAGGATACTGATGATAAGCCCGGTGGTCCGCTCCGTATCCGAACCCCACCCAATTTCTTCTTCACCAAAATAAGTCGCGATGAGCATTACCGTCTGCACCGCCATGCTATAGACAAAGAAGGCCAGCAGATATCTTTTGAGGCGGGTTTCATTCCCGAGCTGCCGCCATACCATTCGAAGTTCCCTGAAGCCGTTGACTACCACGTGTTCGCGTTTTCCTTCTCTGCGGTTGCCCCTGGGAAGATTTATAAAAGTATATTGACTGAAAAGTATCCACCAAATGCCCACCGAGATAAAGGAGTAACGCATGGCGATGAGTTCTGCGGCCTGCCCTCCCTCATCGTCAATGCCAAATACGGAAGGCTTCATAATCATTGCCAGGTTGAATAGCAACAAAAGCACGCTGCCTATATACCCCATAGAAAACCCGCGGGCACTCACCGCATCCTGTTGTTCCGGATAGGCGATATCGGGCAGGTAGGAATTATTTATCGCGAAGCTTACCCAAAAACCAACCAACCCGAAAAAATAGCAAACGAGGCCCACATAGATGTTTTCCAGGGAAAACCAGTAAAGGCCTATGCATGATACCCCCCCCAGATAGCAGAAAAATTTCATGAAAACCTTTTTGTTACCAAGGTAATCTGCTATCCCGGAGAGCAGAGGGGTTATTATAGCGATAAAGAGAAACGCCGCGGAGGTAACGTAGCTAATTAAAGGTGCCCTGGCAATCTCACCCCCGAAAACAGCAACTTTCTCGATGCCTGCTACCCGGAATAAAGCCCCATAAAATATGGGGAAGATAGCAGAAGCGATTACCAGGCTGTATACAGAATTCGCCCAGTCATAAAAAGCCCAGGCATTAAGGAGCTTCCTGCTGCCTTTAACAGCCAGAATCCTATCCATAGGAAAAAATTAAAGCCGTTCCGGGAAGGAACAGCTTGTAGTTATTGCAGCTGTAATTTTCAGGATATCCCACTATTTAAATGATGTTACGCCAAATTTACGGGCTTCCTCCCTGGCCAGGGGAGCCCAATCCGTAAGGTTCCTGATACGCGTTTCATTAGAGGGATGGGTGCTTAAAAATTCAGGAGGCGCCTGTCCGCCTGCCTTGTCGCGCATCCTTTTCCAGAGTTCAGCGGCCTCAGCTGGCTCGTAGCCGGCAATAGCCATGATCTGCAGCCCGATACGGTCTGCTTCGGTTTCGTGGCCACGGCTGAATGGCAACATAACCCCAACCGTAGAACCGATCCCGTAAGCCTGATTGAACATATTGCGCTTTTCCGGGTCCTGTATGGCAATATTCCCCGCCACGGCACCTAATTGCTGTAAGGTCCCCGCACTCATCCGCTGGGCTCCATGATCAGCAAGGGCATGGGCGACTTCATGGCCCATAACCACGGCTACACCCGTTTCACCCTGGCAGATTGGAAGTATCCCGGTATAGAAAACAATCTTACCACCGGGCATGCACCAGGCGTTCACTGTTTCGTCCTTAACAAGCTTGTATTCCCACCTGTAATCCTTCAGGTAGCCAGGATAGCCGTTGGCAGTGAGCCAGCGTTCGGAGGCAGAAGAGATACGTTGCCCGACTTCCGTAATCATGCGGGCTTCGGCAGTACCTTCCACCACATTATTCTCCCCAAGGAATTGGTCGTATTGTGCAAATGCCATGGGAAATACCTGGCTATTCGGATAAAAGTTCAGCGTCTTTGCTCCTGTAAAGGGATTGGTTTTGCAGGCAGCAGCCAGCAGGAAAACCAGGAGTATTAATTTTATTTTTCTCATCTTCTTAATTTTTAAATCCGGTAATGATATAATAGTCCCCGCTAACCTTCCCTCTGTCGTCGCATACAGTCCCGGGCTTTTTATTAATTGGTTCTCATGGCTTCACCGGACATAGGAAAAGTACGAAAAAATCATTTTCCCTTAATGTGCAATTGCGTGAAATTTTTGCTTATTTCGATAGTACTGCCACCATTAAGGCTTACATCTTTCATGGAAACCTGCTCATTGTCTACGGCAATGGATGTGATCTTGAATGGCAACCCGATTATCTTTATTTTAAACTGCTTATAGGGGGTAATATAAGTGCCGTCTTTGAACTGCTGAATAATAAGTTCATTGGTTTTGCCGGTAAGTTTAAAGTTCCTTACGCTATAGCCACCTTTCTTATAATCATAACCGTCCTGTGCATCTTCGTAGATGCTGGAATCTTCCATGCCTACTTTGAAATAAACATTCAGAACAAGTTCGGTGATCTCCAATTCCCCCACATACTGCTGAATCGGGTATTTGGGAATGATGGCCCCTTCCTTGATAAAGATGGGGATCTTATCTATATCGGCAACCACCCATTTCTCCATACCGCCTTCAACGAGTTCGCCGGTCCAGAAATTATGCCATTTCCCCCTTGGAATATACATTCGTCTACCCTTGGCGTTTGGTTCCTGTATAGGGCAAACAAGGATCTGGTCACCAAAAATAAACTCATCGGTCCTGAAATGGGTCTGCGGGTCTTCCTGGTCAAAGTACACAAGCGGTTTCAGCATGGGAACATTATCCTTCGAATACTTCCAGAACATGGTGTAGATATAGGGAAGCAGCTGGTACCGAAGCTCGATGAACTTCCGGACAATTTTGGTTACCTCGGTATCAAAAGACCATGGTTCCTGATCGCCGTGGTCCCCGCTTGAATGCACCCTGCAAAAAGGATGGAAGATCCCCAACTGTACCCATCTTGCGAAGAGCTCGCCGTTTGGCTGCTCGGCAAAGCCGCCTATATCCGAACCTACAAAGGAAAATCCGCTCAGGCACATGCGTTGTACCTGCACATTGGCTATCCAAAGATGCTCCCAGGTCGCGACATTGTCGCCGGTCCAGGTAGACGTATAGCGCTGGGCACCGGCAAAGGCTGCCCTGGTAATAACAAAAGGCCTTTTTGGAAATACGAATTTTTTCACCCCTTCATAGGTAGCCCGGATCATCTGCGTGCCATATACATTATGTGCTTTCCTGTGGGTACACGGATGGCCATCGTAATCATGCCTTGTATCCAGAGGCGCTGTCTTGGTAGGTACCTCCATAACCGCGGGCTCATTCATGTCGTTCCAGACGGCATGTACCCCAATATCTGAGATCAGTTCCTTGTAGAGGCCTGCCCACCATTTTCTCACTTCCGGATTTGTAAAATCCGGGAAGCAGCATTGTCCGGGCCAGACTTTCCCACGCATGAGGGGGCCATCGCCCCTTTTGCAGAAATAGTCCTTTTCCAGGGCTTGCTGGTATACCCAGTAATCCCTGTCGACCTTAATCCCCGGATCAATCATTACCACGGTCTTGAAGCCGTCTTTATTCAGGTCGCTGATCATTGTTTTTGGATCGGGAAAGCGGGATTTATCCCAGGTAAAACATCGGAAGCCGTCCATATAGTCAATATCCAGGTATATGGCGTCGCAGGGGATCTTCAGCTTCCGGAATTTTTTGGCGATCTCTCTTACCCGCGATTCTGGAAAATAACTCCATTTTGACTGGTGGAAACCCAGCGCCCACAATGGCGGGAGCTCGGGAGTCCCTGTCAGGTCCGTATATGCCTGTACTACGCGCGACATCTCCGGCCCATAAAAGAAGTAGTAGTTCATTTCGCCCCCATCAGCCCAAAAACTGGTTACGTTCCTTCGTTCATGGGAGAAATCGAAATAGGTCCTGAAGGTATTGTCGAAGAAAATACCATAGGCAATATTGTTATGCAAGCCTATATAAAACGGGATTGCCTTGTAAAGCGGATCCTGATCCTTTCCGAAGGCATACTGATCGGTTACCCAGTTGTTTACCCTTTTCCCTTTTAAATTAGCATGCGTGGCCTTGTCTCCCATCCCGTAAAAACTCTCGGAGCTCTGGGTTATTTTGCTCATCTTTACGGAATTACCCCCATGCTGGTAATTTTCCTCCCAATGGAATCCCAGTTCATCCTCATTGATAATGCGTCCTTCGAGGTCCGATATCTGGACCCTCAGGGTCTTCTTATCTACCAGCACCTTTATTCTTGAGGTCTCCACCAGGTACTCGGTTGGGGTTTCCTTAATATCGAGCCGGTTATAGCCCTTACTGGCATTATCGCTTATGGCATAGGAAAAATCGGGATGGAACATGTAATCCGTGGCATAACGAAAACGCACGGCACTATTACGGATAATGGTGAGCTCCAGGATTACCCCGTTTTCTGTTGTAAAGTAAAATTTATCGGTATCCCGTTGGAAATCTATTATCTGGTTGGGATATAAATTCCCTTTATATTCCAGCTCAGTATTGGTGATCATAGTCGGTTAAGGTTTTTAAAGACCAACAAAAGAATAACATAAACTGATAAAATAGAAATGATTTTATCAAGATTTATGAACTACAACGTTAAAGCTAAACCTTATTGAAAGATAACTACGGCCAATGGTGGGATTATTATTTCCACGGAACAGTCGCGTCCATGCCAGGGAGTTTTGGTTATCTTGAGGGCTTTGTTATGCATTCCGCTGCCACCGTATTTTTTGTCATCGCTGTTAAAAATTTCGCGGATAGTTCCGGTTCTGGGCATCCCCATGCGGTATCCTGTACGGGGTACCGGCGTAAAATTACAGGCTACGAACAGGTCATTCTTTCTGTCGTGCCCTTTGCGGATATAAGTGAGTACGGAGTTTTCCGCATCCCCGTAGTCTATCCACTGGAAACCTTCGGTGCTGAATTGTTTTTCATAAAGCGCAGGAAAGGTTTTATAGATTTCGTTGAGGTCCCGGATCACGTCCTGAATGCCCGAATGGAAATCGTACTGCGTCAGGTGCCAGTCAAGACTGTGCTGGAAGTTCCATTCAGACGACTGGCCAAACTCACCACCCATAAAAATCAGCTTGGTCCCCGGATGGGTAAACATATAACCAAAGAGCAGCCTCAGGTTGGCAAAGCGCTGCCATTCATCTCCGGGCATGCGGTATAAGAGCGATTGTTTGCCATAAACCACCTCATCATGCGAAAAGGGAAGCATAAAATTCTCCGTAAAGGCATAGGTAAGGCTGAAGGTAATATCGTTCTGGTGATGTTTGCGATAAACCGGTTCCTTCATAAAATATTCCAGGGTATCGTGCATCCAGCCCATCATCCATTTCATTCCGAAACCGAGCCCGCCCAGGTAAACCGGTTTAGACACCCCGGTAAATGCGGTCGATTCCTCGGCAATGGTCTGCACCCCGTCAAAACTCTTGTAAATTTCCTCATTGAGTTCTTTTAGCAGCGAAATTGCTTCAAGATTTTCATTGTTCCCATAAATATTGGGATCCCATTCGCCCTCGTCCCTAGAATAATCCAGGTATATCATGGAGGCCACCGCATCAACCCGCAGGCCGTCTGCATGAAATTGGTCCAACCAGAACAGGGCATTGCTTATAAGGAAGGCACGTACTTCATTCCTGCCATAATTGAAGATTAGGCTCTTCCAGTCTGGGTGGTAACCTTTGCGCCTGTCGGGGTGCTCATAAAGGTGCGAGCCGTCAAAATTCCCCAGCCCATGGGCATCCTCCGGAAAATGTGATGGTACCCAGTCCAGGATTACGCCGATATCGTTCTGGTGCATTTTGTCTATGAGTAATTTAAAATCCTCGGGCTTGCCAAAACGGGAGGTGGGGGCGAAATACCCGGTTAACTGGTAACCCCATGAAGGATCGTAAGGATACTCCATGATCGGCATAAATTCAATATGGGTGAATCCCATATCCTTCACATAGGCTACCAGTTCATCGGCGAGGTCTACGTAGCTCATAAAGTTGTTATCGGCCTTCCGCTTCCAGGATCCCAGATGTACTTCGTACACTGAATATGGCCGGTCGAGGCCATTTTTGTCGGCGCGGTAACCCATCCACTTCTTATCCTTCCACTTGTAATCCGCTTCCCAGACAACCGATGCGGTCTGCGGGGGCTTTTCACAATATCGCGCAAAAGGGTCTGCCTTTTCGGTCGTGGTATCATTGTTATTGGAAAGGATTTTATATTTATAGAGCGTCCCTTTATCAATACCTGGTATAAATCCTTCCCATATCCCGCTTGCATCCCAGCGTACAAATAGTTTATGGTCGCCCTCGAGCCAGTAATTAAAATCCCCAACTACCGAAACCGCTTTGGCCGTGGGCGCCCAGACCGCAAAATAGGTCCCCTTTTCGCCGTTTACTTCTATAAGGTGGGAACCGAGTTTGTCGTATAACCGGTAATGTTTGCCCGACTTGAAAAGATTAATGTCAAATTCGCTGAATAAGCTGTGTGGAATAACTTTGGCCATATAGTTTTAATTGTTGTCGTTCATAATGCTCATGATCCCCTCAAGGGGTATAACGGCCCATAGGGGCCTTGAATTCATTTCGTAACCCAGTTCGTAAACTGCCTTTTCCAGCATACAGTACCGCAGGAGGAAAATCCGTTCCTGGGTATAGCCTATATTGAGGTTGTGTTCCTGTATAAGGCTGACATAGCTTTCGTAGAACACCCCTATGATATAGCGGTAAAGAAGTTCCCCGGCCTTGAAGAGTTCATCCTGGCTGTAATTAAATTCCTCTCCGCTGTTAAATATCGTGGAATAAATAGCGTAGTGGAAAGAACGGAATATGCCCGCAACATCCTTAAGCGGGGGTTGCTTTACCTTGCGGTCGCGGATGGTGCTTTCCGGTTCTCCTTCGAAATCAAGCAAGAAGAAATCGTCGTCCT
>CAYSVQ010000045.1:0-29223 GCA_964434565.1 uncultured Flavobacteriaceae bacterium
GATCTGGTTCGATAAAAACAGGGGAAAAGTGAATTCCTTCAGCAGTGTTGCGCTCTCTTTTGGATTTTCCATTTCGCCCCTGTGGTTGGATCAGCTGATCGGGGAGTATAGTTGGCAGGGCGCATGGCAGTTCCTTGCCATTTGCCTGTTGTTTGTCAGTGTGATTATTTTCCAGTTCTATAAAATCCGTCCAGAAGACCATGGCCTGCTACCCGATGGCGCAAAAGCCGTAACCGATACTGACGCCAGGGTAATAAGCGAACTGGAACATAAACAATTTACGCTTGCCGCGGCAAAACAAACACGCGCTTTCTGGATGTATGCCCTGATGCTGGCATTTAATAGTTTTTTTATTACCGGCGTTACTTTCCATATTGTATCGATCTTCGAGAGTCAGGGTTTTCCCAAGGCAGAAGCCATCGCGATATTCCTGCCCTGTTCTGTAGTTTCGGTATCGGTCTCCACCCTCTTTAATTTTCTGAGTGACTATGTGAGGCTGAAGCTTTATCTATTCCTGATGATCCTTGGTGGGATAATGGCATCCCTGGGCCTTTTGTTCCTATCATCTCCATTCGGCATCCCGTTTCTTATAGCCGGGATTGGAACCCTGGGGGGATTTTTTGCGGTCCTGAATGCCATAGCGTGGCCACGCTTTTTCGGAAGGGCACATCTCGGGGCCATTACCGGGAGGGTCATGTCTTTCCTCATCCTGTCATCGGCTTTGGCCCCCAGTATATTCAGCCTTTCCTTTACCGGATTCGGTTCGTATCATTTCCTGGGCTATCTGTTGCTGGCATTTCTGGTAGTTTTGGGGATTGGTTCCCTAAAGGCCAATAACCCCCAATAAGGCCGGGAACTTATTAAAACACAGGCTAAGTTATGCCGGCCGGATGGTGATTTTCAGGTCGAAAGTCTTTACTTTGCAGGGTAAAAAACAGCGTGCAATATGGATGTCAAATTAGCGGTACTGATAGACGGTGATAATATCCCCTCCGCCTATGTAAAGGATATGATGGAGGAGATTGCCAAATATGGCAACCCAACCATAAAACGGATTTATGGAGATTGGACCAACCCGCGGCTGACCAAATGGAAAAACCTGTTGCTCGAAAACGCGATCACCCCCATACAGCAGTATGGTTACACTGCAGGCAAGAATGCAACTGATTCGGCCATGATTATAGATGCCATGGATATCCTTTATTCAGGTAATGTGGATGGCTTTTGCCTGGTGTCCAGCGACAGCGATTTTACACGCCTGGCAACACGGCTACGGGAAGCCGGCATGCAGGTGTACGGCATTGGTGAAAAGAAAACCCCCAACCCTTTTATTGTAGCATGCGATAAATTCATTTACCTGGAAATCCTTAAAAAGCAGACAGAAGGGGAGGTTGCCGATAGTCTGAACAGCAAGCCTAGTACAAAAGAGGGGGTAGACAAGATCACCCAGAAAGAAATCAAACTTATAGCTACAACCATAGAGGACGTGGCTGATGACGATGGATGGGCTTTCCTTGGCGATGTCGGCAGCCTGCTGCAGAAAAAACAACCTAATTTCGACTCCCGTAACTATGGTTTTATGAAGCTTACCCCCCTGATCAGTTCAATAGCCAATTTTGAGATAGAGCGCCGGGAGGATGCAAGGGGAAGGAAAAAACTTATCTATGTCAAGATCAGGGAAAAAGGGAAACGCGGGAAGAAATAAACTGTCCATTTACTATACCCGTGCAGAGGACTCCGCTGGAAAGCGGTAAACCGCACAATTGTTCGGAATTCTTATTTTGTCTGAAACCACACGCATTTATGAAATACCTTATTCCTTGCATTTTCTTGGCCTTCCTGGCATGCAGTCCCACTAAGGAGGTTGCAGACCTCCTGCTTTTCAATGGCCGTGTCTATACGGTTGATGAAGGGTTTTCAGTTGCTTCGGCCCTCGTGGTAAAGGACGGCAGGATATTGGCCGTTGGAGATTCGGATCTGTTGCAGGCGAAGTATACCGCGGCCAGCTCTATCGACGCCGGTGGAAAGGCGGTAATCCCCGGTCTGATTGATGCCCATTGCCATTTTTATGATTTAGGACTGAAGCAACAACAGGTAGATCTTACCGGCACCCGTAGTTTCGATGAAGTGTTGGGTAAAGTAGCAGCCTTTTATCGGGAGCGCCAACCGGCTTTCATCTTCGGCAGAGGCTGGGACCAAAATGACTGGGAGTTAATGGAATTCCCGGACAAATCCGAACTGGACCGGCTGTATCCGGAGATCCCTGTAGTTCTGGAGCGGATAGACGGGCACGCCTATTTGGTGAACCAGAAAGTGCTGGACCTCGCCGGGATCGGACCTGAAACCGAAGCCGATGGAGGGGCGATAATCAAAACAGGCGGAATGCCCAGTGGAATTCTTATTGATGGCCCTATGGCCCTGGTGAATGCCATAATCCCGAAGCACGGTCAGGATAGCAGGATACAGGCAATCCTCAATGCCGAAAAGATCTGCCTGGCCTATGGACTTACGACTGTAAATGATGCAGGCCTGGATCCGGAAACAATCGCCCTTATCGATAGCCTTCAGCAAGCGGGGAGCGTTCAAATCCGGGTTTATGCCATGGTGAGTGCCGTGCCGGAATATTTGGATTATTATATGGAGAAAGGACCTCTGAAAACCGACCACCTCAATGTACGCTCTTTTAAAGTTTATGCCGATGGGGCCCTGGGTTCCCGCGGCGCGGCATTAAAGGAACCCTATACAGATCAGGCAGGGCACTTTGGGGCTATGGTGACTCCTGTTGAAGATATTCGAAGCCTGGCCGAACGGATTGCCGGAACGGGTTTTCAGATGAATACCCATGCCATTGGGGATTCGGCAAATGCAGTGGTTTTAAGGGCATATAGTAAGGTGCTGGAAAACAAACCCGGTCGGCGCTGGAAGATCGAACATGCACAGGTGGTGTCGCCCGCGGAAACAGGAGTATTCGGTAATGGGATAGTCCCTTCCGTTCAGCCAACCCACGCCACAAGTGATATGTATTGGGCGGGAGACCGGCTGGGTCCGCAAAGGGAAAAGAATGCCTATGCATATAAAACCCTTTTAAAATCGGCGGGCAGGATTGCTCTCGGGACAGATTTCCCGGTGGAAGAGGTAAATCCTTTTTTAACGTTCTTTGCAGCTGTGGGCAGGCAGGACACGGAAGGGTATCCTGATGGAGGATACAGGATTGGAGAAGCGCTGAGCAGGGAAGAGGCTTTGCGGGGAATGACAATCTGGGCAGCCTGGTCTAATTTTGAAGAGGATGAGAAAGGGAGCCTGGAAACAGGTAAGTGGGCCGATTTTGTAATACTAAATGAAGACCTTATGCAAGTTCCTCTTGAAGATCTTCCGGCACTTAAGGCTGAGCAGGTGTATATCGCGGGGGAAAAAGTTAAATAGGGCCAGCAATCTTATGACCTGAAACAAAAAAACCGGAGCTGCAGACCCCGGTTATTTTGTTTAAGCAACTTTCCTTCTACATAGAAAACGTTATCGGTACGGCTACCCGGGCTGTACCCCAGCCCATTACCATATGAACGCCTTCATCTACTTCCTTGAATGCGATTGAAAATGCTTCCAGAGATTCGGAACCCTGTGAGGATTTGGCTTCAATTCGGGCCGCATCAGCAGCTTCATCATAGGAGTAAGCGCCCCATTGGTTTAACTGGCTGTTGAGGATGATTGTCCAGTTATCCTGCCCCGGAATGGTGAACAGGGCATAGGTTCCGGCTTCAAGGGACTGTCCGCCGACTTCAACATCCTCGTAAAACGTTATTTCGGTGGCTTCGTTTGCTCCTGTGCGCCAAACCTTTCCTGCGGGGGCGAGGTCTGCCAAAGAGCGGCCTTTCAGCTGCGGACGGCTATAAACAACCCGTACTTTCTTTGCGGGTTCTCTGCCGCCTGCTGGGTAAGAGGCTATATCGGCCGGACTTTTGTCGAGCCCGCTGAATTCCTGTGCTGTGATTTGCTGGGTAAACACCAGGGCGAAAACCATAGTGGCGAGTGTGAATAGATGCTTCATAATATCATTTAATTTTTTTTTGAGTTTAAAGCTAATTTCTTTTTAAGAGAAAATTATATAAAGAGTCGTTAAAATTTAACATTCTTACAGAATGTCGGCAACAGAAGCATAATTCGATCATATGGGTAATAGATAGCATCTATTTATATTTTAATTGTTATAAATTAAAACATAAATTGGCATTTATGTTTTATATTAGTAGGTATATACGCATCTTTGCTTTTAAATCATAAATTAACTAAATAATGATATATGTGTGGGATTGTTTGTGCTTTTGATGTAAAGGAACCTACGGAGACCCTAAGGCCCCAGTTATTGGAAATGTCGAAGAAAGTGCGTCACCGCGGACCAGACTGGAGCGGAATATATGCCAATGACCGTGCGATACTTGCTCATGAACGGCTGGCCATTGTAGACCCCGCTTCGGGGAAACAGCCGCTGCTGAGTGAAGATGGTAAGCTGGTACTTGCCGCGAACGGGGAAATTTATAACCATCGGGCCCTGAGGAAACAGTTCGAAGGTCGCTATAATTTCCGGACGGCTTCCGATTGTGAAGTCATCCTTGCCTTATACCGCGACAAGGGCCCTGAATTCCTTGACGAAATGAACGGGATTTTCGGTTTTGCCATTTACGATACTGAAAAGGATGAATATTTTATTGCCAGGGATCATATGGGGATTATTCCACTGTATATCGGCTGGGATAAGAACGGTACTTTTTATGTGGCTTCCGAACTGAAGGCCCTCGAGGGTATTTGTACCAAAATACAACTTTTCCCTCCCGGCCACTACCTGCACAGCAGGGATGGAGAGTTTAAAAGGTGGTATACGCGCGATTGGATGGAATACGACGCTGTGAAAGAGAATAAGTCCAGTATAGAGGCAATCCACGATGCTCTTGATGCGGCGGTCCACAGGCAACTGATGTCCGATGTTCCATACGGCGTATTGTTGTCTGGAGGTTTGGATTCATCTATCACTTCAGCCATCGCCAAGAAATATTCCCAGAAACGGGTGGAGTCAGACGACATAAAGGATGCCTGGTGGCCCCAGTTGCACTCCTTTTCGGTGGGCCTGGAGGGATCGCCCGATCTGGCTGCCGCCCGCAAGGTTGCGGATCATATTGGTACAGTGCATCACGAGATCAAGTTTACCATACAGGAAGGACTGGACGCGGTTAAAGATGTTATTTATAACCTGGAAACCTACGACATTACCACAATAAGGGCCGCGACCCCAATGTACCTGATGGCCAGAGTCATTAAATCTATGGGCATCAAGATGGTATTATCTGGTGAAGGGGCCGATGAATTGTTCGGCGGTTACCTGTATTTCCACAAAGCGCCCAGCGCCCGGGATTTCCATGAAGAAACGGTTCGAAAACTTGACAAATTGCATATGTACGATTGCCTGCGGGCCAATAAAGCGCTTGCTGCCTGGGGGATAGAAGGCAGGGTGCCCTTTCTTGATAAGGAATTCATGGATGTCGCCATGCGGATCAACCCGCTCGATAAGATGATCAACGGCGAACGAATGGAGAAGTGGGTTGTTAGAAAAGCTTTTGAATCCTATCTCCCGCAAAGCGTTGCCTGGCGGCAGAAGGAACAGTTTTCAGACGGGGTGGGATACAGTTGGATCGATACCCTCAAAGAAATGGTTGCCAATGAGGTAAGCGATGAACAGCTGGCCAACGCCAGGTTTCGCTTCCCCATCCAGACCCCTGCGTCCAAGGAGGAATTTTATTACCGTTCCATCTTCGCATCGCACTTCCCTAGTGATGCCGCGGCGATGAGTGTACCCCAGGAACCTTCAGTGGCGTGCAGCACCCGGATCGCCCTTGAATGGGATGAAGCTTTTAAAAATATGAACGAACCTTCCGGCAGGGCTGTCTCCAATGTCCATACCGATGCCTATGTAAAATAACACAGGGTTTTAACTGTCGGACACGGTACTGAAATCAGCGATAAACGGCTAGTCTGAGGCACCAACTGGGGTTGGTGCTTTTGCTTTTATTCGCCCCCGCATTCCGCCCTGTACGAAACCGGGGAAGGGACCTTTTTGCACGTGCTTTTCAAACTCAGAAATTAAAGCAGAATTACAGCTTGTTTTTCCACAAATCCTGTTGATAACTTACATAGTTAAAAAGTCTCAAAGTACTATATTCCACGGGCTATTCCTTATATTTGCTGGATTGCTTAAAACTGATTAAACAACATATCCGGATTTATGAACGAAGAAGTAAAAAACAGCACCTATTCAGCCGATAGTATTCAGGCACTGGAGGGGATCGAACACGTTCGAAAAAGGCCTTCCATGTACATAGGTGATGTAGGTGGCAGAGGGCTGCACCACCTGGTGTATGAAGTGGTAGACAACTCTATCGATGAAGCCATGGGGGGACACTGCGACACCATAGATGTAATAATTAATGAAGACAATTCCGTTACCACCAAAGACAATGGCCGGGGTATCCCGGTAGATCTTCATAAGAAAGAAGGTGTTTCGGCCCTGGAAGTGGTAATGACCAAGATTGGGGCGGGCGGTAAATTCGATAAGGACTCGTATAAAGTTTCCGGTGGCCTTCACGGGGTAGGGGTATCTGTTGTGAATGCGCTTTCAGATCATCTGAAAGCTACCGTTTACAGGGATGGCAGGATATGGGAGCAGGAGTATAAGAGGGGTAAAAGCCTCTATCCTGTAAAAAGTGTGGGAGATTCCGAGGAGACAGGTACTTTGATAACCTTTCACCCCGATACCGATATCTTTACCCAGAGCATTGAATACAGCTATGATACCCTGGCCAACAGAATGCGCGAACTGGCCTACCTCAACAAAGGGGTAAGGATTAGCATTACAGACAGGAGGGAGAAAGACGAGAATGGGGAATTTGTTTCCGAAACCTTTTATTCTACGGAAGGACTTAAAGAATTTATCCGCTTTCTCGATGGGAACCGTGAGCCACTCATCCAGGATATTATCTCCATGGAGGGTGAGAAAAACGACATCCCGGTTGAGGTGGCCATGGTTTACAATAATTCCTATACGGAAAACCTTCATTCCTATGTAAACAATATAAATACCCATGAAGGGGGAACGCATCTTTCAGGGTTCCGGCGGGGGCTAACCACTACCCTGAAAAAATATGCCGACAATTCCGGCATGCTCGATAAGTTGAAATTCGAAGTGGCCGGAGATGATTTCCGTGAAGGACTTACTGCCATTATTTCGGTAAAAGTAGCCGAACCACAGTTTGAAGGGCAAACCAAAACCAAGCTTGGAAACAGGGAAGTATCCGCAGCGGTAAGCCAGGCTGTTTCGGAAATGCTTACCAATTACCTGGAAGAACACCCGGAAGATGCCAGGATGATCGTTCAGAAGGTTATCCTGGCCGCCCAGGCCAGGCATGCAGCGACCAAGGCAAGGGAGATGGTACAACGAAAATCGGTGATGACCGGTGGCGGTCTTCCCGGCAAACTGGCTGACTGCTCCGAACAGGATCCGGTTCAATGCGAAATTTTCCTGGTAGAGGGGGACTCCGCAGGTGGAACCGCCAAAATGGGTCGTGACCGTAATTTCCAGGCCATCCTGCCACTTAGAGGGAAAATTCTTAACGTGGAGAAGGCCATGCAGCATAAAGTCTTTGAAAACGAAGAGATTAAGAATATTTATACTGCCCTCGGAGTTACTATCGGCACGGAGGAAGACAGCAAGGCCCTCAACCTTGAAAAACTGAGATACCATAAAGTGGTTATCATGTGTGATGCCGATGTTGACGGAAGCCATATAGAAACCCTCATCCTTACCTTCTTTTTCCGATATATGCGCGAATTGATAGAGGCAGGCCATGTGTATATTGCCACACCACCGCTGTACCTCGTTAAGAAAGGCAGCAAAAAACGCTATGCCTGGAACGATAAGGAAAGGGATATCATAGCGGAGGAATTCGGCGGAGGTGTAGGGATACAACGCTATAAGGGTCTTGGGGAGATGAATGCCGAGCAGTTATGGGACACTACCATGAATCCGCAATTCCGAACCCTGCGGCAGATAACAATTGATAATGCCACGGAAGCCGACAGGATTTTTTCTATGCTGATGGGAGATGAAGTGCCACCAAGGCGGGAATTTATCGAGAAGAATGCCGTTTATGCGAACATTGATGTATAAGAAACCCCGTTTCACAACAAAAACCCCGCTCTATTGAGCGGGGTTTTTTAGTTTTAAACAAAAATGTATAAAATGAAGAAAATTCTTATAGTTTGTTTTCTTGCTGGGAGCTCCCTGCTTAGTGCACAATCAAACGTCAACGATTTATTTGCAGCCGGACTGGAAGATGCCGAACGCTTTACCGATGCTTATCTTGCCCCGGTTTCCGAGGGAGCAATGTACAGTATAGCCGGTGGGTGGTATAATTCGGCTGAAGCAAAACCCCTTGGAGGTTTTGAAATCTCCTTTATAGGGAACATGACGTCCTACAGGAATAAGGATGATAAAAAAGCCTTCGTCCTGAATACGGCCGATTACGATAACCTGCAGTTTGTTGATGGCAGTACTTCCAGGCCTGTTTCAACCGCCCTTGGCGATATTGAGGGCGTCCGGGTCTTTGTAGAGGCCGAAGTGGCTCCGGGGATTACGTCCAGGGAGGAATTTGAATTACCATCGGGGCTAGCCTCTGAAGATATAAATTTTATCCCCTCAGGTTATATTCAGGCTAGTTTGGGCCTGATAAAAGGAACGGAAGTTAAAGCCCGTTTCCTTCCTAAGATAAATACGGATGATGTTTCCCTGGGATTCTATGGTTTTGGCTTGCAACACGAGTTTACAAGCCACCTGCCTGCAGATAGGATATTACCTTTCGCAATTTCCGGGGTCATTGGGTATACCCACCTGGATGCAACCTACGATTTTACAGATACTGACATAGTGGCCGGGGAAAACCAAAAAATTGATGTAGCTATGAATACCCTGGTCTTCCAGGCCATTATTTCTACTCGCCTGCCGGTTATTAATTTCTATGGTGGGCTTGGGTATCTGAGCGGGAAATCGGAAACAGATGTGCTGGGAACTTATACCGTTCAATCAGGCCCTTTTCAGGAAAGTTATACCGACCCTTTCAGCCTTACCAAAAAGACCAGCGGGGTAACAGCCAACCTGGGGGCTAAGCTGAAACTGGGCTTTTTTCGTCTGCATGCCGATTACAGCATCGCTGCATTCAACAACCTGTCTGCAGGGGTAAGCTTCGGGTTCAGATAACCGTTTCTTAATCCTTAAATTGATTCGCTCGAGAGAACCGGGAGGGTAAATTGTGGTTGAAATGATACGGGACGGGGCATAATATAAAGATCATCCTTTAGCCGTTTCAGCCGCTAAGTCCTGACAGTCTCCGGGTACTTAACCCACAGTGTGAGGGCTTATTATGCGCTTAAGGTGCAAACATATTTAATGCCCCTCGTTGTTTAAGGTATAACCCTGCCCCCGAATCAGAAAAAGCTCCGATATAAATTGTGGGCCCATCCTGCCATGAAAGCCCACCCTAATAAGTCAGCTGCCGAAGTGGGGAGATATTGTTGCTTACTAACATAAGAGCAGAATATTAACAAAAAAAAACAGCCCCCATATTCAGGGGCTGTTCTCGGAAATATATGGAAAATTAGGGGACTTACTCTTTTCTGGCAAGGATATTGCCTTTTTCGTCTTCCAGGATCACTTCATCGGGCAATTCCTTCATCCTTGCGTGAACGGCTGTCATTTCTGTTCCCGGATAGGAAATGGTATATATGCCGTCTTCCTGATCCCATTTAAAATCCGTTTTAAAATTCAGGGTGTTTCCCTCATACCTGTGGTACCTCCCGAGATAGGCATCGTTAAAGATCCATTCCTGGCGGATGCTTAACTTTTCTGTGGTGCTCTGGTTGCCAATATCGGTTCTGAACCATATTCCAATTACAGGGTCATTGTTTTCAGGAATTCTTGAACAGTTGCTGGCAAAAAGTATTGCTAGAATAGCCATCAATGAAAATAATCTTTTCATGAACGTAGGTCAAATTTAATTTGGGTACCATTCTAACGTTATGGTATACTGTTCTATTGCCAATTTTCGATGTATGGCAACCATAATCTTCACATCTTCGCCAAAGCGCCTGTTTTTTTAACATTTAAGCCTTAGACACCCGTTTGTGAACCATCGATGCCAGTGTCAGATAATCTTTTAATCCATCGGCTTTCTGTTAAAAAATCAGTATTTTTGGACTGCAAAAATCGAAACCTTACTAAAAATAAAACACATGAAAGTTACCATCGTTGGGGCCGGGGCGGTAGGCGCCAGTTGCGCGGAATATATCGCAATCAAGAATTTCGCTGCGGAAGTGGTGCTGTTGGATATCAAGGAAGGAGTGGCAGAAGGAAAGGCCATGGACCTGATGCAATGCGCGTCCCTTAATGCCTTCGACACCCAGATCGTTGGGACAACCGGGGATTATTCGAAGACCGCGGGCAGTGATGTAGCGATAATTACTTCCGGGATCCCCCGGAAACCGGGTATGACAAGAGAGGAATTAATTGGCATCAATGCAGGCATCGTTAAGGAGGTAGCATCGAACCTACTGAAACATTCCCCTGAAGTTATACTCATCGTGGTAAGTAACCCAATGGACACCATGACCTATCTGGTGCACAAGACTACCGATATACCGAAAAACAGGATCATTGGCATGGGGGGTGCCCTGGACAGTGCCAGATTTAAATACCGCCTGGCTGAAGCCCTCGAAGCTCCTATCTCGGATGTGGACGGGATGGTTATTGGTGGCCACAGCGATACCGGTATGGTTCCCCTTACCCGGCACGCTACCCGTAATAGTATTAAGGTTTCCGAATTCCTTTCCCGGGAGCGGCTTGCCAAGGTTGCAGAAGAAACCAAAGTTGGCGGCGCTACTCTTACTGGTTTGTTAGGTACCAGCGCCTGGTATGCTCCGGGCGCAGCGGTGTCGGCCCTGGTACAGGCCATTGGTTGCGACCAAAGAAAAATGTACCCATGCTCGGCATACCTGGATGGGGAATATGGCCTAAGCGACATCTGCATTGGGGTACCGCTGATCCTTGGTAAAAACGGAATTGAAAGGATTGTAACTATAGAGCTTGATGCGGCCGAAAGAGCCAAAATGGCCGAAAGCGCCGAGGGCGTCCGCCAGGTAAACGAACTGCTGCAAATCTGAAGAAGAACAACATTTAAATGTCAGGAATATTTAAACCAGGACCGCCTGCAGGGCCTGGTTTTTTTTGTTCTAAACACCATGGCTGGCCTTGGTTCCGGTTGACACGAAAGTACGAACTAATGATATTCCGACTTGAAAATCAAAGATTTGCCTGTATTTAAAGCTATTTTCAGGGAGCATGCATAAGCACCAGAAATAAATTGTCAATTCCTAGGGTAAATCATATATTTGCACGCTATTTACGAACGCCATCTAATTAATAACCGAGAGACTCATGCAGAATAATGGACTGATAAAGCTTTTTGCTTTTTTGTTCGGGATTGTAAGTATCTATCAACTTTCCTTTACCTTCATTACAAGTAAGACCGAAAATGAAGCCGAAACCTATGCGGCCGCTACCATTCCGTCAACCGAAGAAGACTACGTTGCCAGGAGGGAAGCGCTTGAAGCCCGCTATCTGGATTCCATAGGCTCTCAGTCTATCCTGGGCTTTACAAACTACGAAGATGCCAAAAAGAAAGAACTGAATAAGGGTCTCGACCTGAAAGGCGGCATCAACGTAACGCTTCAGATATCAGTCAAAGACATCCTGAAAGGCCTTGCAAATAATACAAATAACCCGATATTTAACAAGGCGCTGGCAAATGCTGATGAAGCATCCAAAAGCAGTGACGATACTTATCTGAACCTCTTTTTTGATGCGTTCGACGATATCAAGGGAGACAATAAACTGGCGTCGCCAGACATCTTTGCCAACAAGGCCCTGAGCAATGAAATCAATTTTCAGATGACGGATAATGAGGTTAAGCCTATTATCCGCAGGAAGATTGATGAGTCCATAGTTTCGGCATTCGAGGTTCTCCGCGAACGAATAGATGGGTTTGGCGTAACCCAGCCCAACATTCAGCGGGAAGGTAGTTCGGGTCGTATCCTTGTGGAATTGCCGGGAGCCCGGGATATCTCACGGGCACAGGACCTGCTTTCAAGTACTGCCCAGCTGGAATTCTGGCAAACCCACCCGGCCGGAAACCAGGACTTGATTAACTTTTTTATCAGTGCGAACGAACGGCTAAGGACCATTGTTGAGGACACGGAGGCCTTTCAGGAGAAAGAGGAATCGGAAATAGATTCCCTCCTTTCCGATATTGCACAGGACACCCTGCAGACCGCCGGCGAAAGGAACCCCCTGTTTGAAAAACTTCAGTTAAGTGGTCCGGGATACGCCGTTGGGGTGGCAGCTATCCAGGACACGGCCCAAATAGGTGAGTGGTTAAGAATGCCCGAGATCCGACGTTTACTGCCTTCCGGGGTACAGTTTACCAAATTCCTATGGGAACGCCCTTCACAGGACTCAGACGTAGCCTCCCTCTTCGCCTTACAATCAAACAGAGATGGCGTACCCAGAATCAGCGGCGATGTGGTAAGCGATGCAAGGGCACAGTTTGACCAGTATAACAGGCCGGCAGTAGGTATGGATATGAATGTCAGGGGAGCTCAGGAATGGGAGGCCTTAACCAATGAAGCCAACCTGAACAATACCGGGATCGCCATCGTACTGGACAATAAGGTATATACCGCCCCTGGGGTTTCAACGCCCGGTGGAATTTCAGGTGGTAGTTCAGAGATTACCGGAACTTTTACAGTAAATGAAACCAAAGATATCGCCAATGTGCTAAGGGCCGGAAAATTACCTGCCTCCGCAGAGATCATCGATTCTTTCGTGGTTGGCCCGTCTTTGGGGCAGGAGGCTATTAACAGCGGATTTACATCTTTCCTTATTGCCATGGTTGTGGTATTGATTTGGATGTTCTTTTATTACGGCAAGGCCGGTTTATTTGCAGATGTAGCTTTAGTGTTCAATATCGTTCTGATCTTTGGGGTACTTTCGAGCCTGGGTGCTGTACTTACCCTGCCGGGTATTGCGGGGATTGTCCTTACCATAGGGATGTCGGTAGACGCCAACGTACTTATTTTCGAACGTGTGAAGGAGGAACTGGCACGTGGTAAAGGGAAAGGCCAGGCAGTGGCCGACGGATTCGGCAATGCGCTTTCTTCCATCCTGGACGCCAACATTACCACCGGTCTCACGGCCCTTATCCTGCTGGTATTTGGTTCCGGGCCTATAAAGGGATTTGCAACCACGCTGATAATCGGTATCCTTACCTCCCTGTTCACCGCTATCTTCATTACCCGCCTCCTTGTAGACTGGTATCTTTCCGGAAAAGGACGAACTCTTAATTTTTCAACGGCCCTGACCAGAAACCTCTTTAAAGGCCTTAGTATTAATTTCCTTTCCAAACGGAAAATCTCCTATATAGTATCCGGGATTGCGGTTTCCGTTTGTGTATTCTCACTTTTTACCAAAGGCCTGGACCAGGGGGTTGATTTTGTGGGTGGCCGCAATTATCAGATCCGCTTTGTACACCCGGTAAACCCCTCCGAGATAACCTCCGAATTAACCGGAGTCCTGGGTAGCGTGAATGCCAAAACATATGGAGATGCCAACCAGATAATGGTGACCACAAACTATAAGGTAGATGTAGAAGGTACCGAAGTAGACGACGAGATCCTTGATATCCTCTTTACTTCTCTGCAGAAATATTTGCCGGATGGCGCAACTTACGAGGAGTTTATTCCCGGAGGCAGTAATGAGGAAATTGGGGTGATGAAGTATCGAAAAGTTGGCCCTACAATAGCCGATGATATTAAAAAGAATGCCGTGTGGGCTGTTGTCGGTTCTCTCGCAGTTGTGTTCCTGTATATACTTTTCCGCTTTCGCAAATGGCAGTTTTCGCTTGGGGCGGTTGTGGCAGTCTTCCACGATGTGTTAATCGTGCTGGGGATTTTTTCCCTCACCAGTAAAATCATGCCTTTCAGTATGGAAATAGACCAGGCATTTATAGCGGCCATCCTTACTGTGATCGGTTATTCCCTTAACGATACCGTGGTGGTATTTGACCGCATTAGGGAAATAATACATGAAAGGGGCTGGAAGGCCGGGGAAAATACCAATCTGGCTCTTAACAGTACGCTTAGCCGTACCCTGAATACGTCCCTCACCACATTGGTGGTCTTGCTTTCAATCTTTGTTTTCGGCGGCGAATCGCTCCGGGGCTTTATGTTTGCGATGATCATAGGTGTCATAGTAGGAACCTATTCATCTGTCTTTATCGCCACCCCTGTGATGTTCGATACCCTCAAGAAATCAACCCAGCTGGGGCAAGAATAATCAAATTACTTCATACTTGAGAAGGACCGCATTTTATGTGGTCCTTTTTTATGCTGCCAGGATTATTATCAGGAGGAACCACTGCCAGGTAAAACCTTCCCCACAGAGCCCTGCGGAGTCATCTCCAGTTGGAAAATCGCATTGGGGGTAAGGCCTGGTTCTTTCCTGTGGGAAACAAAAACGATAGCCGTACTGCTTTCCCAGGCAAATTTATTCACCAGGGCAACCAATAATGACGCGCTTGCATCATCCAGGCCCGCCGTAGGTTCGTCAAGGATTAGTAAAGGGGGATGCTTAACCATCGCCCTGGCACACATTACCAGCCGCTTCAGGCCTTCACTCTGGTCGTGAAAATAAGTATCCCTGATATTTTCCAGGCCCAGCAGTTGTAACCATTCACGGGCAATTCGGCTTTGACCCTCCGTGGATCTCACATACAGGCCAATGGAATCTGTGAGCCCTGAAATCAGCATGTTTTCCAGGTTGTGGTAACCCCGAAAACTGTCGGTCATGGCCGGGGTGAAATACCCAAGTTGTTTTTTTATATCCCATACAGTCTCCCCGCTTCCCTTCCGCCTGCCGAAAAGATAAAGTTCCTGGCCGTATCCCTTAGGATTGTCGCCGGTAATCATGGATAAGATTGTGGTTTTTCCGCTCCCGTTGGACCCGACAAGTTGCCAGAATTCCCCGGGGCTTATTTGCCAGTTGATATCTTTCAGGATAGGTTTACCATCATAATTTACCGATACATTTTTTAGCCAGATGAGAGGATCAGCCGGTGTGCCGGTGCGTTCAGGCGCTCCGGGAATAGTGGTATCCGGTTTCAGGGCGGCAGGTTTCTTTGTTTGTTCAACAACAGGTTTACCATCTATAATTTCCAGCATAGCTCCCTTGAGGAAGGCACAGTTACCGATAAAGGGCAGCAGGTCCTCATTACGGCTTAGCAATTGAACCATTGCGACCTCGTTGGCCATTGTCTCAAGCATTAGCCTTAAGGCTCTCTGAAAATCATTATCGAGGTTGTCGAAGGGGTTGTCCAGTACCAGGTAATCGGGTTTTGTTCCCAGGAGGTACGTGAGCAGGGCCTTTTTGCGCTCCCCGCTCGACATAGTCTGTAGCCTTTGCGGGGTATCTAGGGTTAGGATTTTATGATCGTGCCTTTCTTCTTCCTCTATAAATCGATCCAGTTCGAATTTTGAGAAAACTGCAGCCTTTTTTCCTTGCAGGAAAGCAAAATCAGACGGAAGCCTGCCCGATTGTATTAAATCAATGAATCCTTTTTTGTCAGATCGGTTATCTGTAAATACCGCCCAGTGTTGTTGCTGTGTCATTTCTATAGTATCCACGGTAAAATTAGGCTTTGAAGAAATGAAAAAAAAATATGTCGGTTTCTTCCCGCCATATGGTAATCCCCGTGGATATTCAAGGTTCTGTCAACCGTAAAGCCCGGCTGTGCAAAGGGTGAGTAGCAGACGTTATGATAATTATCATTGGGCGGGGCAGGGGGGCAGGGTATTTTTGAGCACCTGTGAAAAGCAAATTCTTAAAAATAGCTATCGTGTGCATTATCTGCCTGATGTTTTTAACGGCTATTGTTTTGCTGTTTCAGGCCATAACGGCTTAAATTTCAGATTATGAAGAAAAATATGGGAGCAACGGATCGTATTGTCCGTTTTATTATCGCCCTCACCATTATCGCCCTTTATATCAATGGAAACATATTTGGTGCCGCAGGATTGGTACTGCTGCTGCTTTCCGGGATATTGATAATTACGAGTTTTATTGGCTTTTGCCCGTTGTACAAACCCTTTGGGATCAGTACCTGCAAATCGGCAAAATAAGAAGGCACTGCCTGTTGCCTGAATTCAATCGTAGCTGTTTTGAGGATAAACCCGATAGATGTACACAGAGTTTCCTTTGTACGTAGTGGTTTTGTCCCTGTACATCCCGTTATTAATTGCTACCTTTTGGGAAGGAAGGTTCCCGGTGGGGATGATGGAGATAAGGGATGGGGCCAGCTCCTTACTGAAGGCATATGCCCTGCTGGCCCTGGCAGCTTCAGTGGCATAACCCATTTTCCTGAACGCCGGCAGCATGGAATATCCCACCTCCAGTTCGCGAACTCCATCAACTTCCTGCACCAGCAGGCCGCATAACCCGACAAGGTACCCGAATTTTTTGTGTAGCAGGGCATTCATCCCACCTAACCCCTTTTCATATCGTTCAAAAATGCGGTCGAACTGTTGTCTGCAGGCAGCATCAGGTTCCGCGGGAAGGCCATTCCAGTAGCGGGTACTATCCGGATCCCTGTAAAAGGGCAGCCATAAATCATAATCGTCAGCGGATACCTCCCTGAAAAGTAACCTTTCCGTTTGCACACCCGGCATCAGGTAATTTCTCACATCAGATTTTTTGCGGCCAGTGGGCCTATGCAACCTTAATTTCTTGTATAGGCTATGCTGTCGCCCTGTTTTACACCCCAGCTTTCTACCATGCCAGCATTTACTTCCAGCACGTACTGAATGGGTACCCTCGAAGATATTCCGGCTTCATCCATAGGTTGGGCATTTTCCTCTATGGTTGCTACTTTCATCTTGCTGTCAATAAAAAGCAGGTCGAGAGGTAGTTTGGTGTTCTTCATATAGAACGAATGCATTGCTTCCTCCGGGAAAATAAAAAACATCCCTTGTTGGGCCTTCATGGCATCCCTGTACATGAGGCCCGTCTGTGTTTCGTACTCCGTATCCGCAATTTCTATATCCAGCTGCACTATAACAGAGTCCGTACCACTCCTGTACAAGGAAAGCCCGCCTTCCCTCTTAAATGCAATGGGAACAGTCTCAATTGTACTTTTGGTTTCTTCCCTGCAGGCGCCCGTAAAAAGTAAGAAGCACATAATAGCCGCGGGGAATAAACTTTTCATATGCATATACGATTTCTGTGCGGGCATCATTGTTAATCTTTGGTTGTTATTATCAGTTTATGCTCTTTGTTTACGGAATATAAAATACAATCCCAGTGCTATAAAGGGCAGACTTAACCATTGTCCTGTAGATAAGAGGCCAAGGGATTCTTCAAAACCACCCTGGCTTTTCTTTACAAATTCGACAAAAAAGCGGACGGTCCAGAGCAAAACAAGAAAAACACCAAATAAAAAACCCGGGTGCGAGCCCTTATCCGTTTTCCAGTAGAAGTACCAAAGGAGCAGGAAGACGAAAATATAGCAAACCCCTTCGTATAGCTGGGCAGGGTGTCTGTAGGGGATTGCATTGAGGTATTCCAGGAATTTGGGGTTATTCTCAATGGCCTGATAGGCCGCGTTCACAGAATTTTCCCTGGTAATAGCCAGCGCAGCGGAAGCAGGCATGTCGTCGGAATCCCTTACGAATCGGGTGGCCAGTAAAAATGATTTATCCACCACCTTGCCATTGATTTCCGAGTTAAAGAAATTACCAAGCCTTACAAAAAAGGCCCCGATGGCAACCGGGATGACCACACGGTCTAGAACCCAGAGCATTTTCATATCCTTATATTTCCTGGTGTAGAGGTACATCCCTATGATGATCCCTAACGCAGCCCCGTGGCTGGCAAGACCTGTAAACCCACTGAATTCATAACCTTTAATAAAGCCGAAGATAGACCCCTCCGCGCTTTCCCTTATGGGAAGCAGGATTTCCAAAAGGTGGTCCTGGTAGTAGGCCCAGTCATAGAAAAAAACATGGCCCAGGCGGGCTCCCAACATAGTTGCAAGCACAGTATAGATAAACAGGGAATCCAGTTTCTCTACGGATTTTTTCTCCTTATCGAAGATTTTCTTCATGATAAACCAGCCCACGGCAAAGGCCACTATCCAAAGGAGGTTGTAGTATTTAATCTGGAGGAAACCTATTTTAAAAAGAGTGTCATCTGGATTCCAGGTAAATCCTAATATGTACATAGTACCGATTTTTAAGCGTCTAAGATAGTTATTTAGGAGTAAGCGCGGGTAAGTTATTAAAAGGAATCAGTGACCGTATCCTACCCGGGCCAATTGTGATTCGCCTGGCCGTGAAAGCCGATCCGCGCAGTCGAAAGGCAGGTTTGAATGATAAAGAACGGTTAGATAAACAATTTACAATTTTTCAATTTAACCTGGAGATGAGCTTCCTAGTCAGGCACGGGATCATGGCCGGAGCCTCCCCAGGGGTGGCAGCTGAAAATTCGCTTTATGGCCAGCCACCCTCCCTTGAATACCCCGTGTTTACGGAGTGCCTCCAGGGCATAGCCGGAACAGGTTGGGGTATAGCGGCAATTTGCGGGTAGTAGAGGCGAGATAAGTAACTGGTAACCTCTGATCAGGAAGACAAAGGGGGCGATCAGCAATTTTTTCATAACTAGGAGATTTATTTTCCTTGGTTTTGTACGAAGCTGATCTGCCGAAATATGGGTTAGCCCGTAATACTGAAACTGGTACCTTCCTTCCCGTCCTTCAGCTGTATTCCAAGTGCAGCCAGTTGGTCTCTGATTCTGTCTGAGGCTGCAAAATCCTTGTTGGCGCGGGCTTCGTTTCTCAATTCAATCAACAATTCCACCACCCCTGGTAATTTATCGCCTTCAGTACTGGCTGCAGATTTTCGTTCGAGTCCCAGGATATCAAAGACAAAAGCTTCCATGATTGCCTTTAAAAGGGTTTTGTCTGCTTTATTTATAGCCGATTTCCTTTCCCGGATGAGGTTAATTTGCTTTACGCCTTCAAAGAGGTGTGCGATCAGTACAGGGGTGTTAAAATCATCGTTCATGGCGTCATAACATTTCTGTTGCCATATCTGTACGTCGAAATCGGTTCTGTCTTCGGTATTCAGCCAATCAAGGGCCTCTATGGCTTCCATCAATCGGAAATACCCTTTTTCTGAGGCCAAAAGGGCCGGCTCACTGAAGTCGAGGATGCTGGAGTAATGGGCCTGCATCATAAAAAACCGCACCACTGCCGGAGAAAAGGATTTCTTGAAGATGTTATTATGCCCCGTAAAAATTTCGTCGGGGAGAATGTTATTTCCGGTAGATTTGGCCATTTTCCTACCATTCAGGGTAAGCATGTTCGCATGCAGCCAGTATTTTACCGGACTCTGTCCGAAACTCGCCTCTGCCTGAGCTATTTCGCACTCGTGGTGGGGAAACTTCAGGTCCATTCCCCCGCCATGGATATCGAAACTTTTTCCCAGGTATTTGGTACTCATAGCCGTACACTCCAGGTGCCAGCCTGGAAATCCATCGCCCCAGGGGGATGGCCATCTCATGATATGCTGAGGTTCGGCCTGTTTCCAAAGGGCAAAATCCTGGGGGCTTTTTTTATCATCCTGGGCGGTAAGTTCCCTGGTGTTGGCGATCATGTCCTCCAGTTTCCTGCCGCTCAGTTTCCCGTATTCATAGGTTTTATTGAATTTGATCACATCGAAGTAGACCGATCCGTTTTTCTCATAGGCAAAACCTTTTTCAAGGATTTCCTTGATAATCTCGATCTGCTCTATGATATGCCCCGTAGCCGTTGGCTCAATGCTGGGAGAGAGGAAGTTGAATTTCCGGAGAATGTTATGAAAATCCACGGTATACCGCTGTACCACCTCCATAGGTTCTATTTTCTCCAGCCTTGCCTTTTTTGCGATTTTATCTTCCCCTTCCCCGGCATCATCTTCAAGGTGACCGGCATCTGTAATATTCCTCACGTAACGTACTTTATATCCCAGGTGACGGAGGTACCTGAATATCATATCGAAGGAAAGGAAAGTGCGGCAATTGCCGAGGTGAACGTTGCTGTATACCGTAGGGCCGCAGACATACATGCCTACATGACCCTCATTGAGGGGTTCAAAGACTTCTTTGGCGCCGGTAAGGGAATTATGGAGTTTAAGGGTTTGGCTTTTGTACAGTTGCATTGGTGCTAAACGCCATTAAAGTTGGTGTCCAGGTTAATATAATCCAGGAACTCCCGCCTTACAGCTTCTTCCCTGAATTTGCCGCCAAATTCGGAAGTTACGGTACTGCTTTCAACGTCCCTGATACCCCGGGAGTTTACGCATAAGTGCTTGGCGTCTATAACACATGCCACATCTTCCGTTCCTAAAACGCGCTGCAGCTCCTTCACGATTTGGATATTCATCCGTTCCTGCACCTGGGGGCGTTTGGCAAAATAATCGACAATGCGGTTCATTTTTGACAAGCCCACTACGGTCCCGCCGGAGATATAACCAATATGGGCTTTTCCCACTATAGGAAGGAGGTGGTGCTCACAGGTAGAGTATACGATTATATTTTTCTCCACCAGCATTTCGCCATACTTGTACTTGTTGTTGAAAGTTGAGGATTTTGGCCTCCGGTTAGGGTTCAGGCCGCTGAAAAGTTCCTTTACATACATTTTTGCAACCCTGTCCGGAGTGCCGCTCAGGCTGTCATCTTCCAGGTCGAGTCCCAGCGTGTGCATAATGGCCCTGACATTATCCTTAATCAGCTCTATTTTTTCCTCATCACTAAGGTCAAAAGCATCTTTCCGCATCGGGGTTTCTCCGGAAGAAGATTGGTGATCCTCTCCCACGGTTTCGTATTCCTCATTCAAGGTACTTTCTATTTTCATAGGTTGGCGCCTGTTACAAAAAGCAAAGATATACATAAAATGCCATTTAATAGCCGGTTCAGATACTTACACAACATAAATTAGTGTTAAGGATTTACGGGCAATACCTTTACATTTCTCAATATACATGGCATATTATGAAGAGTAGGGTTTCGCTTGTTTTCATCATCTTGATGCTGGCTACCCATTTCTTCAGGGCTCAGGTATCACCCGATTGCCTCGGGGCTATTCCAATTTGCAACAACACCCCTATAAACGGGGGAACCCAGGGATTTGGGGTGGATGATTTTTATGGGGATAACAGCAGTGGCTGCCTCGAACAAACCCTGGGCGGTGCCATTGAATCCAACTCTGCCTGGTACCGTTTCAGGACAGCCGCTTCCGGCGAGTTGGGCTTTAATATAGCTGCAGACAGTTCGGAAGACTGGGATTTTGCTTTGTACCGGGCAGGTGATTGCGGCAATCTGGGTATTCCGGTACGCTGCAACTTTTTCGACAATAGCGGGCAGGAGGTATACACGGGGGTTGGAGAGCCACCAGGAGGCAATAACGGTTCGGTGCTTTACGAAGACTGGCTACAGGTAAATGCCGGAGAAGATTACTACCTGCTTATCAATAATTTCAGCAACACCAATTCGGGGTTTTCCATACAATTTACCGGCCAGATTTTTCAATCTAATCCTTATGACGCCCTGGATTGCTCTATCATAAGCAACCTGCTGGGACCCCCAGTTTCAGCATGCGACACGGATATCATAACACTGGATGCCACCACCCCCAATGCCCTGACCTATAGCTGGTACCGGGACGACGGAAGCGGTTTTCAGCTCCTGCCCGGCAATGATGGCCCTGTTATCCAGGCAACCCAATCATCAGTGTACCGGGTTGAGGTTGTTACCCCTTCTGAAACCATTTACAGTGATGTACAGGTGGGTTTCAGCCCGGCACCCACAACATTTGCATTAACAGACGAATCAATTTGCGCCCTAAGCGGTTATTTAGACCTACGGATTAAGGACAGTGAAGCGCTTGGGAACCAGAACCCCGGGCTGTATGCGGTAAGCTACCACCATTCCTCCGGCGACGCTCATGCAGGCCTGAATCCCCTTCCGGTAAATTACCCCCTGGTGACAGGTAGTGAAACAATTTTTGTCCGTACGGTATCTGTAGCCAATCCACATTGCTATGATAGTTCCAGGCAGTTTAACTTGTCTGTCGCTGAACCTCCGGTACTGGATTTTCCGGTTTTGGTGGCTTTATGTGAAGACAGCGCAGAGGTTACCATAGGCGATACCACCCCAAATCCCGATTATACCTATACCTGGGACAACGGCGAGCACACACCGGCAATTACTGTAACGGAAGGCGGATTGTACACGTTGACGCTGACCAATATTCAGGGAGGGCCACAATGCTCCGAAACTATTGGTGTACAGGTGGTACTTTCTTTAAACCCCGTCATTGGAGACATTATAATTACAGACCTTCAGGCAAGCAATAGTGTAGAAGTACTTTCTGCAGTGGCGGGCAATTTTGAATACCGCCTCAATAGCGGACCCTACCAGGAAAGTAACCAGTTTACCAATGTGCCGGCTGGGCTGCATACCGTCACAATCAGGGATCCCGGGGGCTGTGGTGAAGTGCGGGAGAATATTCTCATGACGGGTTACCCCAAGTTCTTTACTCCAAACGGGGATGGAAACAACGACCTGTGGCATATTCAGGGGATTCAATTACTGAATGCCCCCCAGGTTTATATATATGACCGTTTTGGAAAACTCGTCAGCCAGCTTAATGCCCAGAGTCCTGGGTGGGACGGTACTTTTAAAGGTAAGGAGATGCCCTCCGCAGACTACTGGTTCAGGCTGTCCTATGCAGACAGCGCCGGACAGGCGGCCGTAGCCAGGCATCTTTCCAGTCACTTTTCGCTAAAGCGTTAATTCCGAGGCCCGAAGCCTGTACTTTTATCGATTTTCAGGCTAAAAAATTCCGGATACTTATACTAAAGAACGGGCCATGGAGTTATAATACTGTCACTTTACAAAACGATAGCCCCACTATCTTATGCGGACACTTATTTGTAGTATAGGCTGTTTGCTTTTAAGTATACCGGCCACCCAGGCTCAGAATTCCCCCGACTGCCGGAGTGCCATCCCTATTTGTGCTGATACCACTATAGTGGCATTTGCCGATGGGAGTGGCGATATTGATGATTTTGACCCTGATGTTATACGCGAGAGCGGGTGCCTGGAAAAGGGCAGTGTAAGCTCTGCCAATATTGAGAACAATACTTCATGGTATGTCTTCCGGGCCGGTACCGACGGGCAGATAGGCTTTGATATACAAGCGCTTCCCTCCAATGGTACAACCGTAACAGCGGAATGGGATTTTGCCCTCTACGGCCCGGATGCCGACTGTTCCGGTATCAGCAGCGGCACGGCGCAGCCCATCCGCTGTAATTATGAAGTGAACAGCACCAGCTTTACAGGGGTTGGCGTGAACCCCGAAAACGGGCAGGCTGGTGAACCGCCACTCACTTCCAACCAGAATACCTACGATGTATGGATAGACGTCGTGGCAGGTGAACTATATTACCTGCTGATCAATAATTTCAATACTAATTTTGACGGGGATCCGGAACCCTATACGCTGACTTTCACCGGAACTTCGGTAGATGCTGATCAGAATTCCGCTCTGGATTGTACGATCAGAGACGAATTCCTTGGTCTTGATATTGAAGCTTGTGAAGGCGACCCGGATATCTTGCTTAGTGCCCTGAGATCCCCGGCAGGTCCGGATATTTCCAGCGTGCTTTGGGAAGTGGATTATGATGACGATGGTACCATCGACGCCACCTTGACCGGGTCTGGCCCGTCCGGGGCCGAATATGTAGTTAGTAGTCCCAATTCAGGAAGATATTTTGTCACTATTCAAACAACCCTGAATACTATGTTCTCCGATGATATCCTGATCACTTTTTATGGCATCCCCATAATAGACCGGGTGGATATCCTCGATGATCTTTCAGACAGCAACAATATCCAGATATTTACGCAGACCACCGGCAGCTACGAATATGCCATCAATGGCGGAGAATTTCAGGATTCACCAATTTTTATTGACGTGCCCCCGGGTGAAAATACCGTGGTTATCAATGACAAGAACGGATGCGGGATGACTGATCCCATTCCTTTTCTCGTCGTTGGATACCCTAAATTCTTTACACCAAACGGTGATGGGATACACGATGCCTGGAATATTCTAGGTATTGAGACCCTAACAAACCCTTCTGTCTTTATTTTCGACCGCTATGGCAAGCTGCTCAAGCAGCTCGACGAAACTACCATTGGCTGGGATGGTACATTTAACGACCGCCCTATGCCTTCCTCTGATTATTGGTTCCGGCTGGACTACTCCAGGGATGAGAGCGGGATTTTGGTGGCAAATACCCTTCGTAACCATTTTTCCCTGAAACGATAAAAAGCCGGGAATCCCCGACTTGATACCTTCAGTAAAATTTTGTATTAAAAATTAAGGGTATAGCCCAGAGTGATATTTGTATTAACGGCGGTTACACTGGCAGGGGTGTTAAATCCTACGTCAAATAAGTAGGTCTGCATATCCCGTTCAGACCTGCTGAAAGCAAGGTCTATTCTACTGGGGCCGAAATGATAACCCAGGCCTGCTGAAAACCCGTTAAGGTCGCCTATCGTCTGCCCGTCTGCATATGGACTTTCTTCAAAGCGGTAGCCCCCACGCAGGCTTAGCTGACTTATGCGGTATTCCCCTCCGAGCCTGAATGTAGAAACGCCGGCCAGGGTATTACTGATAAAGTTATTTTCCGATGCAAATGCAGGGTCGGAATCTGGCTTTAACTGGGCCTTCGACATATCCTGGTAACTGTAATCGAAACTCAGGAGGCCATCCTTGCCAAATATTATCCCCAGGCTGCCGGTATATTTGGAAGGGGTTTTAATCCTGTAAGCCTGAAAAAGGTTAACGATATTGAAATCTATAAAACCTATATCCGTATCCGCCAGGTCTGAATCTATCCGCTGCGAGGTATCGTCTGTCAGCCTGTACCAGGTGGGCGACTGGTAACTTGCACCCAGCCTGACATTTTCATTGAGTTTCGAGATGGCACCTAAGGCAAAGGAAAACCCTGAACCTTCGGTCCGGAGCAGGTTATCGAATTCTGCAAATTGAATGGCTGAGGCGGAGTCGTAACCGCTTTCGTCAAATAAGGTTATCTTTTCATAAAGTATGGTGTGGAAGTTCAGGGAAGCACCCAGGTAGAGGTTTTCCTGATATTGTCCTGCGATGTTAGCGGTAAATTTGCTATTGTAACCTCCGCTACTCTGAAAATAATCCTGATTTACCGTGCCGTATTGTGAGTTGGATAGATATGCCGTGTTATCGTCCGCTTCGTCCAGTGGATCTATGATCCCTCCGAAATAGCCCAGGAAGGCCTGTTGCGTGGCAAAACCGAAGCTCGATCCAATGTCGAGGTAGGCCTCTTCAATAAACTCTCCATCCTGCAGCAGGAGGTTCCCAAAAGGGATCCCATTTGCTATCCCGAGGAAGTAGGTGTCGAGCCCCTGATTGCTGCTTCCTCTTATAAATACTTCATTGTCGAAGTTTTGGACCATGTCGTAATTAAAGGCAAGTGACAGGCGTTTCCATTCCGACCCGCCCGTATTGTTAAAGACAAAGACCCCGCCAAGCTGGTTGAGTTCCAGGGAGTTCATTTCCTGGCTGCTGATGCTGCCGAAGTAGCCGGCATCATTAGCCCTGTTGTAATTGGTACCTGAAATACTGAGTTGGTTGTTAATGAACACGGCAGAGCCTGCCGGGTTGATCGCTATGGCTGAGAGGTCACCTCCCAGGGCGCCAAAGGCGCCACTCAAGGCCTGGAATCTCGCTGTACCCTGAAGATCTTCCGAGCTATAGCGCAGCACATCATCAATGTTCTGACCGTTTACGGCCAAGCATGCCAAAACCAATATGAAAGAGAAATGCCATTTCATGTCAAGACTGTTTAGTGGGTGATTAAAGGGAATTATTGTGGCCTCCGACTACCTCCCGATGAACGCGTTCCGGAAGATCTCGATGGGGGCGAAGAACTCCTGACAGAGCCAGAACTTCTTGAACTGCTGCCAGAGCTTCGGTATCCCGAACTTCGTGAAGGCGAATTTCCCGATCCGGAACTGCGGTAGTTAGAAGAACTTCTTGAATATCCGCTGTTTCCGGAGCTCCTGGCCGGAGCTGCCGAACGTGAATATCCTGAACTGCGGGATGGGGTGCTCCTGTTGTACGTGCCCCTGTTTGTACCATATGATCGGGTAGCCGAGCTACCCCGGCTATAGGTGTTGCTCCTTGATATGTTACCCTGGTTGTTTCTGCTGTAGCCGTTAGAACGCGGTATCGCCCGGGTGCTTCTGCTCGACCGGTAGGAACGGTTCCTTTCAATTCCATCGACCCCTACCGAACGACCAACATTCGAATTGCTGCGGTATTTGGAAGAACTCCTGTCATAAGCAGAGCCGGTATTAAGGTTAGACCTGCCTGAATTTGTTCGGTAACGGGAGTTCTCGGCCGCGCCCAGACGGGTATTGAGGTTTGACCGTCCCCTTAAATTATTGCTTGTCAGTGAATTGTTATATATCCCACGCCTGCTCCGGTTGTATGCATAACCACCGTGTCCGTAGCGATTGTAAGGGTATCCGAAGCCGTATCCGAAATAGGGATTGCCGTAAAAGGCTCCCCAATATCCGGGATAACCCCAACCTCCACCCCAGCCCCAGTTGTTCCAGCCCCAGTTGTTCCAGCCCCAGTTGTTCCAACCCCAGTTGTTCCAACCCCAGTTGTTCCAACCCCAGTAGCCACCGTAAAAACGCCATGGATTACCCCAGCCCCAATAGTTACCGAATCCCCATGGATAACCCAGGCCAAAGCCGCCCCAACCCCAGTTATCATATACGTTTACCGTAACGCTGGTTGCATTATCACCCCACCCGGCATAACCGTCGTAATTGTTATTGGGGTCATAGTAGTAATCAGACTCCGCCTCCGCGCTCAGGCTGTCTTGCTCTACCCCAGTATAGCCGTCTATATCGGTAAAGATTTCACTTTCCAGTATCTGATTGTATTCATCTGCCTTCTGTCCGAAATAATTCTCGTAAACATTGTTGTCATCAGCCGACGTCCTTCGTTGTTGTTGCGGGTACCTTTGTTCGGTAGACGGGTACCTTTGCTCGGTAGACCTGACTACCTCATCAGTATAGATACCATCGTTATCGTAATAGGAAGCCTGCTGGTACGAACCACAGGAAACCAGGAAGAGGCCGAGGAGAACTATAAGTAATCCGCTGCGGTATTTGGAGAGGGGTAAGGAATGTCTCATCGCGCTAAAATTATATTGTTGAACATACTAAAATTAGTTAGTTTTACAAACTTTAGTTTTTATTAAAGACACAAGTTTTATGCCAAAGTTAGTCTGATGAGTAAGAAATTGACCAAACGCAGCGAGGATTATTCCAAATGGTATAACGAGCTTGTACAGAAGGCCGGGCTGGCCGAGAATTCCGGGGTTAGGGGCTGTATGGTCATCAAACCCTACGGTTATGCTATCTGGGAGAAGATGCAGGCGCAGCTCGACAAGATGTTTAAGGAAACCGGGCACGAGAATGCCTACTTCCCACTTTTTATCCCGAAATCCTATTTTAGCAGGGAAGCCAGTCATGTAGAAGGTTTCGCCAAGGAATGCGCGGTGGTAACCCATTATCGATTGAAAAATGCGGAGGATGGAAGCGGGATCGTGGTGGATGAAACAGCGAAACTAGAGGAGGAACTTATTGTAAGGCCCACCTCTGAAACCATTATCTGGGACACTTACAGGAAGTGGATACAATCGTACCGGGACTTACCGCTGTTAATCAATCAATGGGCCAATGTGGTGCGTTGGGAGATGCGCACGCGCCTCTTCCTCCGGACTTCGGAATTCCTCTGGCAGGAAGGTCATACTGCCCATGCAGAAAGGCAGGAGGCGATTGATGAAGCCGAATTGATCCTGAAGATATATGCAAGCTTTGCTGAAGAATATATGGCCGTCCCCGTAATGCAGGGCACAAAAACCGAAAGCGAACGCTTTGCCGGGGCCCTGGAAACTTTTTGTATCGAAGCACTGATGCAGGATGGCAAAGCCCTCCAGGCAGGTACTTCGCATTTTCTCGGTCAGAATTTTGCAAAGGCATTCGATGTAAAATTTGCCAACAAGGAAGGCGTTCAGGACTATGTCTGGGCTACTTCCTGGGGTGTATCTACCCGCCTTATAGGAGCCCTGATCATGGCTCACAGCGACGACAATGGCCTTGTGCTCCCTCCAAGGCTGGCCCCCATCCAGGTGGTCATAGTTCCTATTTATAAAGGGCTGGAACAACTTGAAGCTATCACGGCAAAGGTATCTCCTTTGCTAAACGAGCTGCGCGCAAAAGACATCAGCGTAAAATACGATAACCGGGATACCCACAAACCCGGTTTTAAATTCAACGAATACGAACTAAAAGGTGTGCCGCTTCGCCTTGCAATCGGACAGCGCGACCTGGAAAACGGAACCTTTGAGATAGCGCGCCGCGATACCATGGAAAAGGAAACCGTAATGGAAAACGACGTAATTACAAGGATAGAGCAACTGCTAAATGAAATCCAGGAAAACATATTCCGTAAAGCCATGGATTTCAGGGATGGCCATATCACAAGGGTAGATTCCTATGAGGAATTTAAACGGATTCTGGAGGATAAAGGAGGCTTTTTACTTGCTCACTGGGACGGCACCACCGCAACCGAAGAAAGGATAAAGGAAGACACCAAGGCTACCATCCGATGTATCCCCTTAACGTCAGACCCGGAGGCTGGAAGTTGCATGGTAACGGGCAAACCTTCCGTTCGGAGGGTGCTGTTTGCCAGGGCGTATTAGCAGCCGGCAAAAATTAGCCTGCAGTTGTTGCGGTAGTAAAAAATAATTGTATTTTTGCACCTGCCTAACCGGAAGGCAGGTGTGCATATATGCATTGAAATATGGCCCGTTCGTCTAGGGGTTAGGACGCCAGGTTTTCATCCTGGTAACAGGGGT
>CAYSVQ010000046.1:0-28950 GCA_964434565.1 uncultured Flavobacteriaceae bacterium
AGGTTGATGGTCGCAATAGGAGTTTTAAACTCGTGCGTCATGTTGTTGATAAAATCCGACTTGATTTCAGAAATCTGTTTTTGCCGTATAAGCTGGTAAATTGCCCCGGCATAAGCCAATACAATAATGAGGGTGAACAGCAGCGACAGGATCGCCATGCTCATCACCGTCTGCAGGAGAAATTTTTTCTTTTTGGGAAAAGACAACAGCAGGGAGAAGTTGCTTTCTCCTTCACTATTTTTGAAAACCGGCGCTTTATAGAGGGTAGAAGTGCTAAACCTGAAACCCCTTGAACGGACCTTTGTAGGCAGCCCTTTGCTGTAGATCCCATATTCGTAGTCGATGCCTACCCCGCGGTTTCTAAGTTCGTTTTCGAGTAACAGTTCAATTTCCTGTCTGGACACGCGTTTGTGGATAGGAACATTTTCGGCATATTCCCGGTAAACGTCATCAAAAATAGCCTTGTCTATGGATGACAAGCCACCTATTTTTTCCAGTTTCTGTATGGGATTCAGCCTGTAACGTTTACCGTCGAGGCCGTATTCTTCCTTAAATATTGTTTTGGTTCGTTTGCTGGTATAATTCTTTATGGTGGTGGTATCAGAACCATTGCCATTGTCAAAGAACGTAGATGAGATATTATAATCTTCCTCCAGGATTCCATGAGAATAAAAGAGAATTTCATTGGAATTCAAATCTCTGTCAACAAAAAATATGTTGCTGAGATGAGAACCTTTAAACTCCCCAATGCTATCCTTCAGGTTCAGGAACCTATCAGAATAGTCTCTCATTTCCCGGTTCTCTATTTTATCGGTTACCTTGGCGAGAACTTCGGATATGGTATTAGAAAATTGTTCTTCCTTATCCTCTACAGAGCTCTTAATCCAGTACAATTGCACTGAGATTATCCCGATAAGAGAAAGGCTCATTAGGATGACCAGAAGAACAAATAATCTCTTATTCATCTGTCGTAAAATTAAAGATTTAACAAGTAGTGGATTGCGTGTTTAACCTAACCTTAACAAAAATGTTAAAATTTTCCTAGCCCGATATTTGCATAAGGTAGCCATGAATTTTCAGCACTTCCTGCCGGGTGATTTCCAGATCGAGGTTATCTATGACAAAATCCGCCAAAAACCGCTTACGGTCGTCGTCCCACTGATGTGCCATACGTGCCTCGATTTCCGCCCGGCTGCTTCCGTCGCGTTCTTCGATGCGCTTTATACGTACCTCCCTTGGCGCGCATACCAATATGACTTTGTCGAATTTGGTATAGCTTCCGTTCTCAAAAAGTATGGCAGCCTCCTGAATTACATAGGGGAACCGCTGCCTGCCTGCCCAGGAATCAAAATCCGCCCTGACCGCGGGATGGATTATTCCGTTCAGCTTTTCAAGCAGGTCGTGATTCCCAAAAACCCTGGAAGCAATGAGCGGCCTGTTGGGTTTGTTTTCCTCGTAGGCCTGTTCGCCAAGGAGTGCTTTTATGGCTTCCCTTACAGTTCCGGATTCCTCCATCAGGAGTTTTGCTTCCCTGTCTGAATTATAAACTGGCACGCCCAATTCGGTAAATAACCTTCCCACGGTAGTCTTACCGCTTCCTATTCCGCCTGTAAGTCCTATGAACAGCATTATTCCCGTTTAAGGATAAACTCTATTCGCTCCTCCAGCAGCTGGGCGGAATGTGCTTCTTCAGGCTTTTGTTCGAGGCTAACCTGAAGGTATGATTGCGAATTCTTCAGGCTGCTGTAATCTGCAGTAAGGCGGAAATCGGCTGGATCCAGGGCCTTCAGGTTTTCTATCCTGGCCTTGCACAGCACCGGAATGCTTGCAGGGAAGGTTTTAATTTCGGTGCCTTCAGGGAGATTGATAACGGTAACGGGCACTTCGACAATTTTTTCTGAAAACCGGAAAACCTCAGCGGTCAACCGTACTGTACTATCTGATAAAGTCGTATAGCTAACTCCGTCTGGTCCTTTAATTCCTACAGGCATATCAATTCTTTCTGTAATGTTCCTTAGCGAGACCGGCAGGGTTACCACACGGGTGATGCTATCTAATTCCGACGCAGGCCCACTCAGCACTATGCTATCCGGAATCAGATTTATACTACCCTCCAACAGATGGTTCTGACCCAGGTCGATAGCGACATTGCCTACTACCGGCACCTTTTTAGTTTGCAGTTTCATGAAGGCAACATAAAGGGTGTCCCCATCCACTTCCATTAATTCCACAGATCCCGGTAATTGCCTTTCTATTTGCGAAAGGAGTAAATGCCTGGGGAGAAAATAACCAACAGGACTCTGGCGAACACCATTCAGGCTAATGTTCAGCCGTCGGTTTCCAAACTGCAAACCCAGAAACTGGAACCCACTTGCCTGCACGCTGAGTTCAATATTTTTCGCGGAACCCTTATCCAGGATCAGGCTATCCGGAATATTGGTAAAATCGAGGGCAAAGGTAGTGGCATCCGTATGAGTTTCCGACAGTTTGCTTACAGACCAGGCCAAAAAGGAACAGATCAGGCAAATCAGAAAAACATTCAGCTTTTGTTTTGGAAGCCGCGTTGTGATGTTCTTAATCAAATCAGGTTTTCTTAAAAAATAATTCCGGAAACAATTCCCGTGGATTCCTTCTGTTAAATGTAACCAAGAAAGTTGATTCCAAAAAGCCGATGCCATATGCTGTGAATTGCAGGAACACTGCAATCACAGCCAATAACGCCACTTTTAAACTGGCCGTTCTTATCCAGGAATCAGCCAATAGTAACAGAAAGTATACCGCATAGACCATAAGTGGCAGGTAGCTGAAAGGAGCGGTACCAAAAAGCAGTGCCCCCACCGAAAAAATCAAGCCAAGGAAAAAAAGAGAAGGTAACCAATAGGTGATCCTGGAACTCTGCGGATGCCATTTGTTCAGTATTGGCCGTACCTTCCCGAACTTTCTTACCTGCCTGCCAAAGGCACCGAAGGTAACCCTGCGCTTATGGTAAACATAGGCTTCGGGAATTAATTTTACGGAATAGCCCATGGCCTTTAACCGGATACTAAGATCAGGATCCTCTCCCGGATGTATATCCCCGAAGCCGCCTGTTGCCTTAAATGCGCTTTCCGAAATCCCCATATTAAAACTTCTCGGTTCAAAACCCTTTTTATCTTTGCGCCCGCCGCGGATACCACCCGTCGTCAGGACAGAGGTCATTGCGTAATCTATGGCTTTTTGTAACGGAGTAAATCCCATGTGGGCACTGTCTGGTCCGCCGTAACAGTCTGCGTAATCAACCTCAAGGGAACCTGATACTGCCTGCAGATATCCGGGTGGAAGCAGGCAATCGGAATCAAGGATGATAAAATAGTTTCCCTTTGCCCGTTGCATCCCGTAATTCCTTGAATTGCCGGGGCCGGTATTTTCCTTTGAAAGGTAGTTGATGGAGAGGGTATTCCTGAAAGCGGTTACCACTTCCGATGCATCCTCAGTTGAACCATCTTCCACCAGCACAACCTCAAAGGGTATCTGTCCTTCGAGTAACCGCATACTCTCAAACAGCTCACGTACCTCGTTAGGCCGGTTATACACCGGAATGATAAAGGAGAAAGCGCGTTTCATAAGGTTAGCCATTGGCCGTAAATGCCGTCCGTACTTTAAGGGATGCCTGCAATATCAGATTAGTCTGCGAACTTTTCAATAACCTCCTGGCTAACCCCGGTACTGGAGAAGCCACCATCATGAAAAAGGTTCTGCATGGTAACCTTTCGTGTGAGATCCGAAAAGAGGGTTACCGTATAATCTGCACAATCCCTGGCGGTGGCATTACCCAGAGGCGACATTTTCTCGGCATATTGAATGAACCCGTCAAATCCCTTCACCCCCTGCCCCGCCGTTGTAGGTGTTGGCGATTGGGAAATAGTATTTACACGTACCTTTTTCTCCTTGCCAAAGAAATACCCAAAGCTTCGGGCTACGGATTCCAGATAAGCCTTGTTATCGGCCATGTCATTGTAATCGGGAAAAGTCCGCTGAGCAGCCATATATGTAAGGGCAACTATACTGCCCCACTCATTCATCGCATTGGCCTTATACAAGGACTGCATGACCTTGTGGAACGACAAGGCCGACACATCCCATCCCTTTGCTGTAAAATCGTATTTTTCATCCGTATAATGCCTGCCCTTCCTTACATTAACAGACATCCCTATTGAATGCAGCACAAAATCCAGTTTTCCGCCAAGGATTTCTGTAGCCTTTGCGACCAAATGGTCCAGTTCTTCCTCGTTTGTGGCATCGGCAGGAATGATTTCGGAGCCTGTCGCCTTGGCCAGTTCGTTAATCTGGCCCATTCTCATAGCGATCGGGGCATTGGTCAATACGAACCTCCCGCCTTCCTCATAAACGCGTTCCGCTGTTTTCCAGGCAATGGAATGCTCGTCGAGAGCCCCAAAAATAATCCCTTTTTTCCCCTTTAATAAATTATATGCCATAGTGGTATTGTTAGTTTGTTCCCATTGCCCAAAGATATCTAAAAAAATAGAAAAGGAATTTAGGGAAAGAAGGCAATACATCCGACAGGGCACCGTATTGATTCCTAAAGATGGTCCTCTGGCATTTCAATTCAGCAATTGACGCGCATGTGCCAGCGCGGAATCCGAAAGAGATTTTCCTCCAAGCATCTCAGCGAGTTCAACAATGCGTTCATCGGGCCGGAGCTCCTTAATCCGTGTATGGGTCACCGCCCCGTCGTCTTCCTTATATACCTTAAAGTGCTGGTCGCCTTTGGAAGCCACCTGGGGTAAGTGGGTAATGGAAAACACCTGCATACTTTTACTCATCTGCAACATAATCTCCCCCATTCTATTGGATATCTCACCAGATACCCCGGTATCGATCTCATCAAACATCATGGTTGGCAGAGGTTCATATTTTGCCAGTATGGATTTTATAGCCAGCATGATACGCGATAATTCGCCTCCTGAAGCCACCTTCTTCAATTCACCGAATGTTGCGCCTTTATTCGCTGTGAATAAAAACATGAGATGGTCCTTACCATTTGATCTGAAGTCTGAGGCCGGTTGCAATTTAATGTCGAAAGCCGCATTCGGCATTCCCAGTGAATGTAGCAGGGTTTCCAGCTGGCCCTTCAGTTCAGGGATTACCTTTAACCTCCGGCTGCTCAGTTCCGCGGCATTTTCCTCCATGTCCTGCCTGGCCTGTTCAAGTTCTCTTTTCCTTTCTTCTATATCGGTATCGAGCCGCAAGGTAACTTCGACCTTTGCCGACAATTCATCTTTAATGCCTATTAATTCCTCCACACTGGCCGCCCGGTGCTTCTTCAGCAGGTCGTATAAGAGTTGTAACCGGGTGTTCACCTTTTCAAGGAGGGCGGGGTCCGATTCAACGGTATCACCGGCCGTTACGAACTCGTCCGCAATATCATCCGCTTCTATTAAAACTGATTGTACCCTGTCATGCAGGCTGATGTATTGTTTTCCAAAGCGGGCAAGTTTGGAGGTCGCGTGCAGCAGCTCCCTGAGAAGTTGTTGTATCCCCATTTCATCGTCGCTGAGTAACCTTAATCCTGTAGCCAGTTGTTCAGTGATGGTTTCTACGTTGCTCAGCTGCTCCTGCTGTTCCTCCAGTTCCTCCTCTATACCTGGTTTCAAAGGCGCGGCTTCCAGTTCCTGGAGCAGAAAGGTATTGTAGTCTTTTTCCTTAAAGGCATCCTTCTGGGTTTTAATCAGCAGACCGAGGGCTTTTTGGGTATGAAGGTATGTCTTCCTGAGACCGCGGTATGTATCCAGGAGGGGACTATTGTCTGCAAGGGCGTCGATAACTTTCAACTGGAAATCATGTTCGGCAAGCTGCAGGGTCTGATGCTGTGAATGTACATCTATTAGCCGTTTGCCCAATTCGGACATGACATCGAGTGTCACCGGGCTATCGTTAACAAAAGCCCTGGATTTGCCGTTCGGATGGATTTCCCTCCGCAAAATGGTATGATCGTCATAGTCCAGCGCGTTTCTATCGAAAAAATACTGCAAGCCGTACCTGCTTATTTCAAACTGGGCTTCTATGATACATTTCCTGTCCTCCTCGCGCAGGGACGTCCGGTCGGCCCTGTTTCCAAGTACCAATGCCAATCCTTCCAGTAAAATAGACTTCCCTGCCCCTGTTTCGCCGGTAAGGGTCGTAAACCCGCCTGAAAAGGAGACCTTCAGATCGTCAATAAGGGCGTAGTTCTGTATGGCTAAATACGTAAGCAAACCAATTGTGGTGTTAGAAATCTAAAGGTAGTGGATTCGGTGATCTTAAAAAAAGCGGTTAATAACTTATTTGGTTCCAGGTACTGGAATAAAACGGAGCCACACGGTTGAGGGTTTCTTTAAGCTGCACTATATCGACTTTCGGGCCATCTGAAAAGATATTCTGAATCTCTTCCGATTTTGCATCGAAAAATGTTTGGATCAGCAACGCATTGGGGCGCCTGCTGATGAGGGTTTCAAAAAGCCGCATACTGCCGGCAATAACCTGTTTGCCTGCGCTGTTGTTATCTGCCATGATATCCATACCCTTCCGATGGTAATTATACATCGCAATGCGATATTCGCGAAAGGTATTGGAGAGAAGGTTATCTACAAGCTGGAACCGGGTGCGGTTGTCTGTGGCAGTCTGGCTCCACCCTGCAAAACTGCTGCCCTGGGCCTGGGTTACGATCTGCTGGGCCTGTTGATAGTATTCCGTGCCCCCTTCAAGAGCAAAGGTATCGGCATCCAATCCAAGCATTATATACACGTAATAGGCTATTACCCCTACCAGGTTGGAATCAAAAACATTGGGGTTAAATACCAGCGGTTGAAACTCTATATATTCAAAATTAAAGGCATCGTCTTTGTAATTGAAGACAGGCGATTCATAGGAGGTATTAAATACCGGACGGGAAGACTGTACCTGGATATTGGCCTGGAAACGGTTGGATTCGTACGCCTCTACGGTAATAAACATGCGGGCATTCACCCGTTCGCCTTCTCTGTAAACCCGGTTTGTCCACTTATTTTTATTTACAAAATCGTTAAGCGAACGTTCAAGAGTCCTAAAAATCTGCTGGTTGGTTTGCCCGACCTGGTCTGAGTTTACGGTAATGCTGCAGTTAATTTCCTGTGCCCCAAGCGGCAACCACAGATATAACGCGGCTAACAATACGGTTAATTTAAACTTGAATCCTTGCATGAATCTCGTCTAGGATATCCCGGGCAACATCGGCCTTGGTTTTAACTTCAAACGGCTTTATCTCAAAATTCTTGTCTATAAAGGTTACTTTATTCGTGTGCTTTCCGAAGCCCGCTCCTGAATCATTCAGGGAATTAAGGACTATGGCATCAAGGTTTTTATTCCGGAGCTTGGATTTGGCGTTTTCTACCTCGTTTTCAGTTTCCAGGGCAAACCCTACAAGGAATTGATTTTTCTTTGTTTCCCCCATTGTTTGGAGAATGTCCGGGTTACGCACAAGTTCAATATTCAGTCCGGATTCGGTTTTTTTAATTTTTTGGCCCGCAATTTCCTTCGGGCGGAAATCGGCTACTGCGGCAGCACAAATTGCAATATCGGCATCTGGGTATTCCGTCATAGCAGCTTTATACATTTCACCTGCCGAAATCACCTGTAGCAGTTTAATGTTTCCATGCTGTACGTGTAACCGGGTAGGCCCGGATACCAATACTACCTTCGCCCCTCTGGCTGCTGCCGCCTCCGCCAGTTCGTAACCCATAAGCCCGGAGGAGTGGTTCCCTATAAAGCGCACGGGATCAATAGCCTCCTGTGTGGGGCCGGCAGTAATAAGGACTTTCTTTCCCCTGAAGAACTGGGTACCATCCAGGAACAATCGAATGAAATCCATGATTTCTTCCGGCTCGGCCATGCGGCCCTCCCCTTCGAGCCCGCTGGCCAGTTCTCCTGAATTGGGCGGAATCATAACATTCCCAAAGGATTCCAATGTACGTATAGAATTTCTTACAGCAGGATGCCTGTACATATCAAGATCCATGGCCGGGGCAAAAAATACCGGGCATTTTGCAGACAGGTAAGTGGCAAGCAGCAGGTTGTCACATGTTCCGGATGCCATTTTAGACAAGGTATTTGCTGTAGCCGGGGCAATGACCATCAAGTCTGCCCAAAAGGCCAGCTCCACATGGTTGTTCCAGTCGAGACTACCATCCTCTTCCTTTACAAAATCGAAAGAGGCGGGATTCCTGGAGAGTGTGGCCAGCGTAAGCGGAGTAACAAATGAAAGGGCGCCCTGCGTTAAAATAACTTTAACCCTGGCACCCTCTTTAATCAACAGTCGTACAAGAAATGCAGTTTTATAGGCGGCAATACCCCCGGTTATCCCTAAAAGGATATTTTTCCCGCCTAACATGTTACTGCCCGTCTTTCTCTGTATTTCTATGGTAGATTTTATCCTCCAGCCATTCCTGTACTGCAAGGGCATGGGGCTTGGGAAGCTTCTCATAGAATTTCGAAACTTCAATCTGCTCCTTGTTCTCGAAAACTTCTTCCAGGCTGTCACTGTAAGTGGCAAACTCTTCGAGTTTCTCAAGCAACTCCTTCTTAATTTCGGAATTGATCTGTACGGCCCTTTTGGCCGTAATGGAGATCGCCTCGTAAATGTTGTTGGTTTTTTGGTCGTATTCGTTACGATTTATAGTAACAGTTGAGACCGGTGCTTTTGAATTCTTTAAATCGTTCATATTCATTTTGAAAGGTTTTCCTGTGCCGTAAAAGTCACTAACTCCTCATCGACTTTTTCCACCAGATTACTGGCATCTTCGGCGTATTTTGTTTCCGGATATAATTTTAACAGCGCATTATAAGCTGCCCTGGCGTCTTGTAATCGTTCCTTTTTCCTGTTAAGTGTACTATTCAGGGCAAGGTTTGTGGTAGCCTGGACTTTAAGGTAAAGCGCATCTTCCCTGAATACGGATCCGGGATGGTCTGATACAAAATTATCAACAGCGGCTACGGCTGAAACGCTGTAATCCAGAATATATGATTTTCCCAGACGGGTGTATTGTTTGGCAATTTCGAATGCCTTCCGTTCCTTTTTTGTTGTAAGTTCCTTTGCCATGGCATTGGCCTCAGGCATGAATTCGGAATCTGTGTATGTGTTGATGAAATTCTGCAACTTGTCCAGCGCCTTATCGGTATCTGTCTGGTCCAAAGTGTAACTGGGCGAAAGCATGTAATAGCTTTTAGCTCCCTGAAATGCAGCTTCGGCTGCCTTATCGCTTTTGGGATAAGACTTCAGGAAACGCTCAAACTGATAACCTGCAAAATTATAATCCCCTATCTTATAATAGGTATCTGAAAGGAAATACATAATCCTTTCACCCTGTGGTTTTCCAATATACTGGGGTGCTATTTGGGCAAACAGCCTGTTGGCCTTTTTGAATTCTCCTTCTTTGTAAAGTTTTTCCGCAAGTTCATACTTGGCATTTACATCCTCATTCTTCAGGACCTTCTGGTAATTACTGCAGGATAATAACAGGCCAGTACATGCCAGCAATAATATTATACTCCTCATTTGAAAAAACATTTGGCAAAATTAGGGAATCTCAGTGGAATAAAAAACTACTTTCTGAATGACTATTGATCCCTGAAAAGCCCCAATTTAAGCCCCCTCAGGCGAGCAGGCAATCCTTTTGGGACAGATTTAACGCTGCCGGGGCCTGAAAAAAGAGCGGTTTGGGCACAAATTCAGGCAATCCGGCCATTTTTTTCATTAAGATCAGCTCAGGTTCTGGCATGTACCTGTGCCACAGTTTTAATGAAATTTGCAATTTCCGACTTAAGAGTAGGGCTCGCTTCAACCAGCGGGAGGCGGACAGCACCACCGCAAATTCCCAGAATTTCAAAAATGGCTTTAATTCCTGCTGGATTACCTTCCCGAAAGATAAGTTGCATTCCCGGCTCCAACATGTCGTGCAATCTGGTTGCATCTTCCATTTTAGACTCAGCAGCAAAGCGTATCATCCTGCTAAACTCAGAAGGAACCCCCTGGCCCAATACGGATATTACCCCGGCCCCGCCAGCCAGTACGGTGGGCAGAGCGGTAAAGTCATCTCCCGAAATGACCATGAAATCCGAAGGCTTATCCCGAAGGATGTCTTTAACCTGCGACATATCCCCTGAAGCCTCTTTTATCCCAACCATGTTCCGGCAATCTGCTGCGAGCCTGAGCACGGTTTCGGGAAGCATATTACTTCCCGTACGCCCCGGAACGTTATAGGCAATAACGGGCAGCGGAGCCGCTTCGGCGAGGGCCATGTAATGCCTGTATATTCCTTCCTGGGTTGGCTTATTGTAATATGGAGAAACCGACAGGATTGCATCGAAAGCCTGAAGGTCAGAATTCCTGAATTCTTCTACCAGTTGCATGGTATTGTTCCCCCCTATACCGATCACGAGAGGTACCCTGCCGGCGTTCTGGTCCACCACGGTTTGTATGGCCAGTTGTTTCTCATGCTGCGTCAGGGTTACGGGCTCCCCTGTGGTACCGAGGACCACCAGATAATCCACACCTCCGTCGATACAATAATCAACAATACGCCGTAAGGCCCTGTCGTCTACAGAGAGGTCGGCTTTAAATGGCGTTACCAGTGCAACACCTGTCCCGGTCAACTGTTTCATTACGCTAATTCTTTCATCACCCTGAGATATTTGTGCAACTCTTTCTTGAAGGTGGCAAAGTCGCCCATCGCTACCTGCAGGATCAGGTCGTTGTAATCCATCTCAACTTCAGCAAGCCCCACCCTAAGGCGCGCCTTGGTTTTTATAGACATTAGCTGCAGCATCAGGTTTGGCTTCGAATAATAATTTACCAAAAGATCGTATTCCCTGCTCAGAAACTCATTCACATAACTATTATGGATGGCACCATTCCAACCGAGGTCCTTATCTGAAAATACGGGGGTGGCATATGGCGAATTAGTATCATAAAAACTCCTGTAGCCGATTACCTTTACCGCATTGGGTCTCAAGCCGAACGACTCGGTAAACTCATGAAAACGTTCGGTCCTGTCAAAGGCATCAAGATCAACCAATACCGCAATAAAGGATATGCCTTTTGGCCGTTTTGGCGCCGGGGCCGGGTTGCTGAGCTCTTTTTTTAGAAATTTAAGGCCCGATTTGTACTTAAATTTATCTTTGAGTCCCCTTAAAAACATGTACATTTACATTTCTACAAAGGTAACTAATATCCATACAAATCTGGCGCTAAGATACGGACCATAATGCTTTTAAAAATACAACAAATTGTTATTTTTGTAACAATTAGTGCTTTTGTATCCTGTAAGGATAATCCGCTGGCCCTCTCTGAAATAAGGGCGAGTCAACTAGCAATTGATGACCAGCTACCCCTTGCAGATTCTCTCGAGGCCTTTGTAGCCCCTTATCGCAAACGCGTTAATGAAGTGCTCGACAGCACCCTGACATACGCACCGTACACCATCAGCAAAACAGATGGAGTATATAATACCACCGCAGGCAATTTGCTCGCCGATATTGTCTTCCAGGAGGCGAACCCGATTTTCCGTTCCAGGACGGGAAGGGGAATCGATTTTGTATTATTAAACCACGGGGGTATCCGCAGTATCATTTCCCCTGGTCCCGTTTCAGCCAGAACAGCTTACCTCGTGATGCCTTTCGACAATACCATAGTGGTTGCCGAAATGACCGGCAGCGCAGTACGAGATCTTGTTGCTTTCCTCGTTCAGGCCAAAAAGCCCCATCCTATAGCGGGGATTCAGATAATCCTCGGGAAAGACAACCGGTTGGAGGAAGTTAACATCCAGGGAATTCCTTTTGATGAGAACCGCAATTATTATGTTGCTACTTCCAGTTACCTCACCCAGGGGGGAGACGATATGGTTTTCTTCAGGGATGCGTGGAGCTTTACCGAGACCGACTATTATATTCGCAATGCCCTTGTTGATTACTTTCAAAAAACCGATACGCTGAAACCGATGGTAGATGATCGTTTTATGAAAAAGAACAGCCTATGAAACGGAGGTCATTCGTAAAGCAGTTGGGTGAAGGAACTGCCTTTTTAGGACTTGGGGCAATAGGCATGCAATCTTGCGGCCATATAAACCGCAAACATATTACCGTTCTGCATACCAACGATGTGCACAGCCATATTGACCCCTTCCCTGCCGAACATGCCCTGTATCCGGGGCTTGGTGGCCTTACACGCAGGGCAACCCTCATTAATAAGATCCGGAACGAGAACCCCAACACCCTCTTACTCGATGCAGGGGATATTTTCCAGGGAACCCCTTATTTTAATTTTTATGGGGGAGAACTCGAATTTCGGCTAATGAGCAAGCTTCGGTATGATGCAGCAACTCTTGGAAACCATGATTTTGACAATGGAATAGACGGCCTGCTGGCGCAAATGCCCCATGCGGATTTCCAGTTCCTTTCCGCTAATTACGATTTCAGCAATACCGTAATGGAGGGTTATGTAAAACCGTACACAACCATTGTCCTGGACGGGATCCGGGTGGGGATCTTTGGGTTGGGCATCAGGTTGGAAGGCCTGGTGAACAAGGCACTTTATAAGGAAACAAACTATTTGGATCCGTTGGAAATTGCGCTGGATACCGGGCGCATGCTTCGGGAACAGGAGCAGTGCGACCTTGTGATCTGCCTCTCGCATTTGGGACATACATATTCCGATGGGGATCATCGTATAAATGATCTAACCCTGGCTGCTGCCACCGAATACATCGACCTGATTATCGGAGGTCATACGCATACCTTTCTGGATCAGCCCGTGATAAGAAACAACCGAAGAGGCACAGAGGTTCTGGTAAATCAGGTAGGGTGTTACGGCCTGAACCTGGGCCGGATAGATTTCTTTTTTGATGACCGGAAAAATGTTGAATCCCGGGGCCTCACCATACGGGTGTAATCCGAATTATCCACTCACCTGTTAACACGCCTTAATCCCTGCCACTAAAAATGCCTCGTGCATTAATGGGATTTTATTTTTTATAGGTTATGCAGGGTTTTCCAGTACCCAGCTAACAATCTGTTCCAATTCTTTAGCCAGCGTGAGTTTAGAAAAAGGCCTGTCGGCCCGACCGTACCAGTAGCCGGCATTCCAGTTGTCACCTTCTTTCCGGTGCAGGTAAGCGTGTATCCAACTACCTGTTTTGGAGGGAATATCCTGTGCAATATTATGGGAGTTTTCCCAATTACCCCTGGCGTCCCACCATAAGGCCTGCAGGGTTTCGGGCCAGAATGCGGGAGGAGCCGAAGCTTTCAGCTTTTCCTGGAACTCACTATAGTTTACCGGTAAACCCATCACCTTTCTTGATATTTAATATGCACTGTCTGGACAATTATAATGTGCTTTCGTCTTAAACTGCGGGTTAAATTGCAGATTCAGTGCTTCTTTGCCTATAAATCTAAACATTAACCAACTAAATATAAAATAAGTTTCATTTTCCCCTCTACTTGCCCAGTTCACCAGCCAGCATCCCAAGAAAGTCCGATTCGGACATAATAGGGATCCCAAGGCCTTCCGCTTTGATTTTCTTGCTTGGTCCCATATTATCTCCTGCCACCACATAGCTGGTTTTGGCTGAAATGGAGGTTACTACCTTGCCGCCGTTATCCTCTATGAGTTTTTTTAACTCCGTGCGGTCCAGCGTCACAAATACGCCTGAAACAACAAAGGTCTTCCCTTCGAGCGCATCGGACTGGTTTACAAGCTGCTCTTCAGAAAGGGAAAACTGTAACCCATATTGCTTCAGGCGTTCGATAAGCCTGCGGTTCTTGTCTTCCGCAAAAAAATCGATAACGCTTTGGGCGATGCGCTCACCAATCTCATCAAGTCGTACCAGATCATCTGTACTGGCAGCCATTAAAGCGTCGATATTTTTAAATGCCCGTGCCAGTTTCCTGGCGACCGTCTCCCCCACATGTCGGATCCCCAGAGCGAACAGGACCCTTTCAAAAGGAATATTCACCGAAGAGGCAACCCCATTCACAAGGTTTTCAGCGGATTTCCTGGCCATCCGTTCCAACGGCAGTATATCATCTGCTTTCAGGGAATACAAATCCGCGTAATCCTTTATTAAACCCTCCCTGAATAACAATTCTACGGTTTCGCTTCCCAGCCCTTCTATATCCATCGCTTTCCTGGAAATAAAGTGCTGAATCCGCCCTGTTATCTGGGGGGGGCAGCCGGTTTCGTTAGGACAGAAATGCAGTGCTTCTCCTTCATGCCTCTCCAGGGGAGTCGCACATTCCGGGCAGTGAGAAATATATTCGGTTGCTATGGAATCTGATCGCCTTTTACTGAGATCCACCCCGACTATTTTGGGGATGATTTCGCCCCCCTTCTCTACAAATACCGTATCCCCCTCGCGGATATCGAGCTTCGCGATCTGGTCTGCATTGTGCAGGGAGGCACGTTTTACCGTAGTTCCGGCCAGAAGCACCGCCTCCAGGTTGGCAACCGGGGTAATGGCGCCGGTTCTGCCTACCTGATACGTTATTTCACGTAAAATGGTAACCGCCTGTTCAGTCTTGAATTTGTACGCCAATGCCCACCTGGGCGATTTTGCGGTATAGCCAAGTTCTTCCTGGTATGCCAAATTGTTTACCTTGATCACCACCCCGTCTGTCTCATAAGGCAATTCATGCCGGTGCACGTCCCAGTGGTCAACATATTCCATTACATCCGTTATGGAATTGCAAAGCCTGGCGGCGGGAGGAACTTTAAATCCCCATTCCCTGGCCTTCTCCAGCATTTCAAACTGCGATTTAATACCTAATCCCGTGCCTGCCATTCCATAAAGCAAGCACTCCAGCGGACGTTGTGCCACCAGGCTGCTATCCTGTAATTTCAGACTGCCGGAGGCAGTATTCCTCGGATTCATATAAGGGTCTTCGCCTTGTTCAATCCGTTCCCGGTTCATTCTGGCAAATCCTTCCAGCGGAAGTACAATCTCGCCACGTATTGCAAACTTCGGCGGATAATCACCTTGCAACTGCAGGGGTACCGAACGAATAGTCCTGACATTATTGGTAACATCATCACCCTGAACACCATCACCCCTGGTTACTGCCTGTATCATTTTCCCATCCTCGTAAGTGATGCTGATTGATGCCCCGTCGTATTTTAATTCGCATGTAAAGCTCAGCTTCTCAACACCCAGGATACGATGGAGGCGTTTTTCCCAATCAAGAACCTCCTCGCGGGAATACGAATTTTCCAGGGAGTACATAGGGAAATTATGGATAACAGTCTTAAACTGTTTAGTTACCGTACCTCCCACCCTTTGTGTCGGAGAATTTGGGTCGTAAAATTCAGGATGCGCTTCTTCCCATTGCTGCAATTGCCTTAATTTCATATCGAATTCATAATCCGGGATAACAGCTTGGTCGAGCACATAATAGTAGTAATTATGCTCCCGCAGTTCTTTGCGCAGCGCTGATATCTTATCTTTAATATCCATTATAACTGATCTTTTTGAATCCATTTGGGAACAGGCTTGGGACTGTAGTCGGTCATTTGTTGCAGCAGGCCGGGAAGGCTACTGTTCACCAGTAACATCTCATAATTCTCCTGTTTCAGAAAATTCAGGTTTACCATTTTCTGAATCATTCGCAGCAGGTCGTCAAAATAACCATTAATATTCAGGATCCCGATAGGCTTACGATGCAGCCCCAACTGGGCCCAGGTAATCATTTCAAACAACTCTTCCAGCGTGCCGAAACCGCCTGGCAGCGTCATTACACTATCTGACAACTCGTGCATTCTGAGCTTGCGTTCATGCATGCTCCGGGTAACAATCAGTTGCGACAAACCTGTGTGCAATACTTCTTTCCGTTTAAGGAAATCGGGAATCACCCCAATTACTTCTCCCCCATTTTCCAGTGCACCCCGGGCAACTTCCCCCATTATTCCAATCCGAGCCGCCCCATATACCAGGCAAATACTTTTTTCAGCAAGGGCGGCACCTAACAGGTAGGCCGTCTCCAATACCTGAGGGTCTGTTCCAGTGCTGCTCCCGCAAAAGACAACCATTCTGTTCATCCGGTTGGATTTTATACGCTGTTCTTACTGCCCTGATGAAGATAAATCAGGCAATTTTGCCCTGAGCATCCTATCATTACCAAACATGTCTTTCCGGAGCTCAATTTCGAAAAAATTATGCGATTGCAAAAGATTCCTGGTTTCCGATGCGAGATTTTGGTTTATTTCCAGGTAAATCGCCCCGCCCGCTTTCAGATTCGCGGCGGCAATACGGGCTAATTGCTCATAGAAGAGCAATGGGTGATCATCCGGGACGAATAATGCAGTATCAGGTTCGTGTAATTTTACATTATTCCGCATGGTACGTTTCTCCGATAGCCGCACATAAGGCGGATTTGAGACTATAATGTCCCATTTTGATCGGGCCTTGAAATCCTCAAGGATATCGGCATGTTGGAAAGAAACAACCACAGAATTTTGCCTGGCATTTTCCTTTGCTGTTTCAAGGGCGGCCGGTGATACATCAAGGGCGGAAACTTTTGCGGCGGGCCAATATTTTGCCAGTGAAATGGCAATACAACCGCTACCGGTGCCAATATCCAGAATTTCGGGGGAGGCTGTCATTTCCTGGAGATCGTCAAGTATCCATCGCACTAGCTCCTCAGTTTCCGGGCGGGGTATCAGTACCTGTTCGTTTACGTGGAATACCAACTCCATGAAACATGTCTTACCCAAAATATACTGAATGGGCGTTTCCTGTCTAAGCTGTGCGAGAGCTTCAAAAAGCGGTTGTTCTTCTTCCTTGGATATCCGGTAACCGGGATCGAGGACGAGGATAAACCGCTCAACACCAAGGTAATGCTCTACCAGCTGATAAAAAAAACTGTTTACCTCTTCCCGTGGATAATAAGGTTGCAACTCCTGCCAGAAAATGTCTTTAATATCCCTGAGTTTCATTATTGCACCCTGGTAGTTGGGAGGTTGAGGAGCATCCAGAGCTGACAGGAGTGATGGCCCGTATTTCCCATGGGAGAAGGCAGGTACTCGAATCCAAATTTCCTGTAAAGGTTTTGGGCTGTTTCCATATTGGGCATAGTTTCAAGATAACACTGGTTATATCCAAAGTCCTCTGCCATCAGTAGTAGTTGCCGCAACATCCTGTTACCGGCACCCATGCCCCGAATGCCCGTATCAAAATACATTTTCTGTAGCTCACATACATTTTCAGGGCCCTCCTTCAAAGGGGCTATTCCGCCACCCCCAAGCACGTGTCCGCCTGCTTCCACTACCAGGTATTCAGACCGGGGCTCACCGTAAAATGTATATAAGTCATCAAGGCTTTCATCCGCATAGGCCGTACCTGTTTCAGGGACTCCCAGATCCTCCAGGATCCTACGGATCAGAGCGGCGATTCCGGGATTATCACCGGGGGTCATAGGGCGTATCAATACTTCCTTCATTTTCGGTTTGAAAATCCTATTTTTGCGGGGTGAATATACATGAAAAATACATGAATCGCGCCATTCAGCTGGGGACAAATGCGTTGGGGACTGCGGCCCCTAACCCCATGGTCGGCGCAGTTGTTGTGTATAACAACCAAATTATAGGGGAAGGGTACACCAGCCCTTACGGCGGACCCCACGCAGAGGTAAACGCCATTCAATCCGTTGCAGATAAAAGCTGGCTCCACGGTGCTTCCCTCTATGTAACCCTGGAACCCTGTGACCATTTTGGAAAAACACCTCCCTGTACCGATCTTATCCTTAAATATGCCATCCCTGAGGTATTTATTGGCTGCAAGGATCCGCATCCCAAGGTTGGCGGCAGGGGCATATTGAAATTACAGCAAGCCGGTTGTGCCGTCAAGTCGGGCCTCCTCGAAGAAAAGTGCAGGGAACACCACAGACGTTTCCTTTGTGTTCAAGAAAAAAAAAGACCGTATATAATCCTAAAATGGGCCCAGAGCCCGGATGGTTTCCTCGCTCCCGAAAAGATAAAACGGCCCGGAGTTGCAAAACCCTTCTGGATATCCAACGAGCGTTCCAGGCAAATGGTACACATGTGGCGCAGTCAGGAAGACGCCGTTCTGGTGGGCAGTACTACTGTCCTGCTCGACAATCCGGAACTTACAACCCGGTATTGGAAAGGCAGCTCCCCCATGAGGATACTACTCGATAAAGACTTGAACATTGAAGGCGATTTCCATGTGCTGAACAATTCGGTGAAAACACTGGTCATTACAGGGGTACGGGACCGGAGCAGATTTCGGGAAGGTCTGGTATATGAATACGTCGATTTCGATAAACCGGTAGCAGGTCAATTGTGTAAAGTACTTATGAACTATGAAGTTAACAGCCTGATAGTGGAGGGTGGGGCCCGAACCCTTCGAACCTTTCTGGATGAAGATATATGGGATGAAGCCAGAATATTTTCCGGAGCACAAGCCCTTGGAAAGGGTTTAAAGGCTCCTCAGATTACAGGCAATCAGATTCATTTCGGCCATCTTGGCGATAATAGTTTAACAATCCTCAGGAATGGTTAAAAATATCATTTTCGATTTCGGGGATGTCTTTCTCAATCTGGACAAGGGTATCATTAGCAGGGAACTTAACCAAATGACAGATCCCCTAATCCCCTACCGCCTTAAAATACTGAATGATTCCTTTGAAACAGGCAAAATTGGCGCCGGCGACTTTCTTGATGGTTTGCAGGAGGCATTACCGGGGCGGCAACGACATGCACTTCTTGAGTTGTGGAATTCCATGTTACTTGATTTTCCGTCCCAGCGCTTAGAATTCCTTGAAAATCTCGCTAATTCAGGCAATTACCGCTTATTCCTGCTGAGCAATACCAACGAATTGCACATCACCGATGTGAAGGACAAACTGGGAGAAAATACATATACCCGGTTCATGGATTGTTTTGAAGGTTTTTACCTTTCTCATGAAATCCGCTTGAGAAAACCGGCTAAGGAGGTTTTCGAGTTTGTGCTCCAACAGCACCTGCTGATAGCAGGGGAAACGTTATTTGTAGACGATACCCTCGAAAATATTAACACGGCGGCGGAACTTGGCCTGCAAACCTGGCACCTTCAGGTAGGACAGGAAGATATTACCCAACTGAACTCAAGACTTTGACATGTTAGACCTGGCCCTGAGTATTCTGTTCTCCAGCCTGATATTTGTTATTTTTAAATATTACGCCGTTTACCGGGTGCAAACACCCTATGCCATAGTATTCAATTACATAGTGGCCTGCATAGTCGGCCTGTTCTTTTACGATGGAAAAATCGTACCGCAGGATATAGCGCAAAAATCCTGGTTCCCGGCTACCTTACTTCTAGGGGCGCTGTTTATTGTCGTATTCAACCTCATGGCCCTGACGTCTCAGAAAATGGGGATTTCTGTGGCATCTGTGGCGACCAAAATGTCGCTCGTCATCCCTGTCCTCTTTGGGGTAGCCCTGTACAACGAACACCTGGGGGTAATTAAGATTATCGGAATCTTACTGGCTCTGGCAGCTGTCTATTTCAGTTCAGTAAAAGATCCCGCGATGGCAATCGCGAAAAAGGGGCTTATATTGCCACTTCTGGTTTTCCTTGGATCGGGCATTATAGATTCCAGTATTAAATTCCTTGAAGAAACACAGGTGCCGCCAAAGGAATTCCCGCTTTTCTCCGCTAGCATTTTTGCAGCCGCTGCAATTACAGGCCTTCTATTTATACTGATAAAGGCTTTCAGAGGACAGGCAAATATGCGTATCAGGGATCTTCTTGGGGGCGTGGCCCTGGGCATCCCAAATTTTTTCTCAATATACTTTATTCTGAGGTCCCTGCAACATGAAACCCTTAACAGTGCTTCCGTATTTACCATTAACAACGTGGCTATCGTTATGCTGTCCACCCTGCTCGGGATCCTGCTTTTCCGGGAAAAGATCAGCATAATGAACTGGGGAGGCATATTCATGGCTGTGATAAGTATTCTTTTAGTAGCTCTCTCTTAATGAATCGCGAAGATCAGGAAAGTTACAAAACCTTGTTAAAAGCCACAGAGGAAGTGCTTTATAAAGACCGGAACAGCAAGTTTTACGGCTATGCCTTCCCCCTGAAATCGAAGGGAGAAGTGGCGTCAATCCTGGAACAATTGTCCTTAAGGCACCGCAGGGCAAGCCACCTCTGCTATGCCTGGCAATGGGGAGTGTGGCAGCCATATCATCGGGTGAATGACGACGGGGAACCTACCCACGCTGCAGGAATGCCGATTTACGGGCAGATACAGTCATTTGGCCTGACCAATGTTCTTGTCGCAGTGATACGGATTTACGGGGGTACCAATCTGGGAATAGGTGGGCTTGTGCGGTCATACAGGACGACGGCCAGAATGGCTTTGGAAGCCGGAGAGATTATTACTGAAATTCTGGAACAGGAGTACATCGTTAAATGCGAATATCACAGTCTCGGTGCCCTTCTCAGAATACTCGGTCAGCCGGGGATCAGTATTATAAGCCAGGAAATGATAGGGCAGTGTACATTCCATATCGCAGTCCGTTTAAAAAAATCAGTGAAAACCGAAGGCTTAATCAGGAACATACCCGGGGTGTTAGTTGAAAAGTACAGCCTTTGAGAACAAAGGATTAAAGTTACCGAAAGTTGAACAAAAGATTAATTTTGTTTATTCTTTTTTTTGTATACTCTAAACATAATAAGTGCAGTGGCGGGTTCCCCTAAACCCTGATATCCTCATAAACCTATCCCCCTGAGCAGGTAATCCGGACACATAACGGGTCTTTTGGTGGTACTGTTCATAAAGACTAAAACGGTGTTTGCCAACACAAGAAGTTCTCCTGCTTCATTGTAAATTTCATAGTCGAATTCTATCCTAACCCTGGGTGGTTTCCGGAGCTTTGTAACAACGGTAATAAGGTCGTCGTAAATCGCAGGTTTTTTAAAATCAAGCTGTAGGGAAATTACGGGTAGCATAATACCGTTTTCTTCCATGCTCTTGTAAGAAAACCCAAAAGTCCTCAACCACTCCACCCTTCCCATCTCCAGATATTGCGCATAATTCCCGTGGTAGACCACGCCCATTTGGTCTGTTTCAGAGTAGCGAATCCGGAAAGATATTTTGTTAAAATCCAAGTTAATTCAGCTAAAAACTTTATATTTAAAATGTGGCACCTGACATCGTCCGAACATGCGAAAAAAAAAGAGAAAAATCAACACTGTATGATTTTTTTTTTAGGTTTTTTGTTCACATATTTGTCTCACTTTTGAAGGCTTCACCCATGGCCTTTGTCAACCAACTAGCTTAGGTCACTAACCAACAAATAAGATTTACTTTAAAATGAGTGTTACTGCTAATTCCGTTTGGAACAATTGCTTGGATTTTATCCAAGATAACATCCAACCGCAGGCATTCAAAACTTGGTTCGAACCTATTAAGCCGGTAAAGTTATCAGATAGTTCGTTAAGTATACAGGTACCCAGTAAATTCTTTTACGAATGGCTAGAGGAGCATTATGTGAAGCTCCTCAAAGTAGCTCTCACCAAGGAACTTGGCGAGCAGGCAAAACTGGTGTATATTATTAAAATGGAGAATACATATGGGAACCGTGAGCCTTTCACGGAACAGATACCCAGTGCCAACAGAGGGAATGTATCACCCCAGGAAATGGATGTCCCCATCAAATCCAAGAATCCAGAACTGAAGAATCCCTTCGTGATCCCGGGAATCCGCAACATCAAGATTGAATCGCAACTGAACCCGGGTTATAACTTCGATAATTTTCTCGAAGGTGATTCCAACCGCCTGGCCCGTTCGGCGGGGATGGCTGTAGCAAACAAACCCGGGGGCACTTCGTTTAATCCACTGCTTGTTTTTGGCGGGGTAGGCCTTGGAAAGACCCACCTGGCACATGCCATAGGGGTTGAAATAAAAGATAAATACCCCGAACGCACCGTCCTTTACATTTCGGCGGAAAAATTCACACAGCAATATATAGAATCGGTTAAAAAAAACACCAGGAACGACTTCATCCACTTTTACCAGCTGATTGACGTGCTTATTATAGACGATGTACAGTTCCTTTCGGGAAAATCAGGCACCCAGGACGTATTCTTTCATATATTTAATCATCTGCACCAGAACGGCAAACAGGTGATCCTTACCTCAGACAAGGCTCCGGTAGATATGCAGGACATAGAGCAAAGGCTGCTTTCGCGCTTCAAATGGGGCTTGTCTGCCGAATTACAGAATCCCGATTATGAAACCCGGATCTCTATCCTGAAAAACAAACTTTACAGGGATGGGGTCGAGATGTCTGATGACATCATAGACTATGTTGCAAAACATATTAAGTCTAATATTCGTGAACTGGAAGGTGCCATTATTTCCCTTATTGCCCAGTCTTCCTTCAATAAAAAGGAGGTTACGCTTGAGCTGGCACAGGAGGTGGTGGAAAAATTCGTGAAGAATACGAAAAGGGAGGTATCCATTGATTATATCCAAAAGGTGGTTTCTGATTATTTCGAAATGGATGTGGCCACCCTGCAATCCAAGACCCGAAAACGCCATATCGTGCAAGCCAGGCAACTGGCTATGTTCTTTGCCAAAAAGTTTACTAAAGCTTCCCTGGCAAGTATAGGCTCTCAGATCGGGAAAAGAGATCACGCCACGGTGCTCCATGCCTGTAAAACTGTTGACAACCTTGCGGAAACTGACAAACAGTTTCGAAAGTATATCGAAGACCTCACCAAGAAATTTTCATAAATTAACGGTTTCCAGGCGACCATTGAAACTGTGCGGATCTATCCCCGGGAGATAATACAGCAGTATATTGCAGTTGTAATCCGGGTACCGGAATAGAAGCAGGTCCGGAGCTAATTCAACAATTGGCATGATGCATAAAAAAACCAGGATTCTTATGGTATGCCTGGGGAACATTTGCAGGTCTCCCCTGGCCGAAGGCATCCTCAAATCCAGGGTGAATCCTGAGATGGTGGAAGTGGATTCCGCCGGAACGGCAGGATACCATGTAGGGAAGAAGCCAGACGAACGTTCCATTGCAGTAGCCCGGAAAAACGGTATCGATATCAGCGAACAACGCTGCAGGATGTTTCGGTCGGAAGATTTTAATGACTTCGACCTGATCTATGCCATGGACCGGGAGAACCTGAACGATATTCTGGATCTTGCCCCTTCAGAGGTAGCCCGGAAAAAAGTGAAGCTGCTTTTGAATGAAACGGCACCGGAAGTTATGGAAGTTCCGGACCCCTATTATGGTGGCCCCCATGGCTTTGAGCATGTCTTCCGGCTGATTGAGGCTGCCTGTGAGGCGATCAGCCTGAAATTATCCGAAAAACAAGGGGAATGAGCAACCATAATCCACATTATGGAAACCTGTATCTTATCCCCACTACGCTTGGTGATAATGAACCGCTGGAGGTAATTCCCATTTCTATCAAGGGTACCATTGAACGGATAAACCATTATATTGTTGAAAATGAAAAATCTGCCCGTCGTTTCATAAAAAAAATCAGCCCCAGGAAATCCCAACCCGGCTTGCAGTTGCGGACCCTCAACAAATTTACAGAACCAGAGCATATCGCTTCCCTGCTCCGTCCCTGCTTTGAAGGCAAACATATGGCCATCTTGTCTGATGCCGGCTGCCCCGCAATCGCAGACCCGGGGGCCGAAGTTGTACGGATTGCCCATCGGGAAAATATCCGTGTAATTCCATTGGTAGGCCCCTCTTCCATAATCCTCGCATTAATGGCGAGCGGCATGAACGGGCAGATGTTCGCTTTTAACGGCTACCTACCAATTGAACCGGGAGAACGCAGAAAAACAATCAAACGCTTTGAGAAGGTGTCTAAAGAATTCGGGCAAACACAGATCTTTATTGAGACACCCTACCGGAACGACAGCCTGCTTGCCGATTTAATAAAAAGCCTATCGGGTCATACACGCCTGAGTGTAGCATGCGATCTCACACTGTCTTCCGAAATTATTGCTACCAGAACGGTAAGTGAATGGAAGGAAAGCCCACTCCCCATATTACACAAGAGACCGGCGGTTTTTCTATTTCAGGCCTGATCTAGCCTGGCCTGTAAAAAAAATCCCCGGGATATACCCGGGGATTCAATATAAACATTAAAACGGTTTAAACTTTGGCATTCCGTAGCGCATAAACCTTTGAAAGGTCGTAGCCGGAAAATTTTTCCAGATATTCGGAAATGCTGGTCCCATAGGCATCCTCTACGTCGTTGGCCCCATAGGAACGTAAATATTTCTTTACATTGCCTGCCCCGGCCAGGTGAGCGGCAGCAAGAATACCCGATTCGGTAACTTCTACTCCACGGATGCTTTTGCCTACAAACCTTTCAATATCCTTACGGAGAATCCATTTATTCCTTGCCAGATTGGCGTGAAAGGCTTTCTCCTGAAGCAAGGGGTCCTTAAGAAACTGGGAGGCGTTATAAACCCCCATCAATTGCAGGGTGGTAATCCCGAACTGATATTTCCCAAGATAGCCTAATGTATTAATCCTAAAATAATTGCCCTGGGATTCTTTAAAAGCCAGAGCTTCCTTGAATCCATTGTACGCACTTCCCAGGAAAGGAGGAACTGCGCGTTGGGTGCTCATACCGGTTTCGTCTTTGGGAAACAAAACCGCAGTAGGTTCCTTTACTTTCAGGTTTTCGGGAACGAAAACCTCCGACTCGGCATCAAGGCCAAAACTCGTGAAAATAAAGATCATGATAAGAGGACAAAGTATACTTATCCACTTTCTCATTCAAAAATTATTTCATAAGACTCATGTCTGCCGGAACAGACTGCTTAAATTTCACGGGGTAAAGATAGACCCCAAATTTTCAAAAAATGCTAAAAATAACTAAAAAGGGGTGCTTTTTTAGGTAAGGTGTAAGAATTTATGGACAATTGGTTTAGCGATTAATCCTTTGTTCATTGATCCACCGGATATACTGCACCTTATTCCTGTTATGTTGCGTCAGGGATTCGGCAAACTTATGATAGCCGAAATTTTCTACGTCGGCCACCATATAGTAGTAGTTGTGCTTTTCGGGATTCAGGACAGCCTCAATTGATGAAATATCGGGCATGGTTATAGGCCCCGGTGGCAGTCCGGCAAACTTGTAGGTATTAAAAGGAGAATTCGTTTCCAGATCGCGGTACAATACCCTTTTGATAATGGTATCGAAGTTTCCTGTCTGGTGCTTAATTGCATAGATTACAGTAGGGTCGGCCTGTAACAACATATTTTTTCGCAGGCGGTTAAGATAAAGTCCGGCTACCCTGGGTCGCTCCTCCGCCATGGCAGTTTCCTTCTGTACAACAGAGGCGAGCGTTATTACCTGCAGCGGGTTCAGCCCAAGGCCCGATGCCTTAGACCGCCGCGTTTCATCCCAGAAGCTGTCAAATTCCTTCAGCATCCGCTCCCGAAAACCTTCAGCGGAGGTATTCCAGAAGAACTCATAAGTATTGGGAAGGTAAAGGGCCAGCGCAGACTGTTGATCCAAACCATAGGCCTTCAGGGAAGTAGTATCGCCTAAAACCCTGAGCAGCGACAAGCTATCCGCCTCAAGTTGGGCTGCCACCCTTCCGGCAAGATTGGATAAGGATTCCTGGTTATTGAAGGATACATTTACCGGTAAATTGGCAGAGCGCAGTGAATTTATGATTGCATTGTTATTCATTCCTTTCCGTACGGCATATTTGCCAGGCCGGATATTGGAGGGGTATTTTTTTCTTTTGGCGACCGCCCTGAATGTCGCCATGTCTTCCAGCAGTGGTTGAAGCCTAGTACTTACTTCTTCAAAGGTAGCCCCTGTAGGTACATATACAAAAGCAACGTCCTCCTGTATTTTAGTATTAGGTGCAAAGAGGGCATTATAAACATAATAGGCAAACACCCCTGCAGCTAAAAGGCCTATAATTGCCACGATCCACAGGATTCTCCTTATATACATCAGTTCCTGATCTTTTGAAACAATATTTCGTTTTTAAAGCTGCTCCCAGAAAGGATCCAATCTTTACGTGTACCGCTGGCTTCGAAACCCAGTTTGCGAAACATATTTATGCTGGCGGTATTGTCTTCCAGCACATGTGCATAGATCTGGTGAAGATCGAGAGCGGCAAACGCGTAATCGCACACCAGCCTTATGGCTTCAGAGCCCAGGCCTTTATTGCGGTCTTTCTCGTGGAGAACTACAATCCCCATTCCGGCCCTTCTGTGTCTGGGGTCAAAATCAAACAGGTCTATGAAGCCCAGCGGTTGTGAAGAACTTCCCTCTATGGTAAGCCTTAGTTGTTTAACTTCATAGATATCCCGGTGTGCATTCTCCAGATATTTCTGCAGGGTGTGCTTCGAGTAAGGGGTGGTAGTCCCACTAATCTCCCAGACTTCAGGATTATTCTCCAGTTCGTAGAGAAACTCCAGGTCTGAAGGTTCAAGGGCCCTCAGGTTTATATGTTGCCCTTTAAGGCTCAGCATGGGATTGTCCCTTTAAACACCTGTACAGCCGGTCCTTTCAGATAGATGTTCCTGTAGGAACCGTCTTTGGGTTCGAACATTACCTGTAATTGCCCGCCCCTCGTCTTTATAGTTACCTTGGTTTTGTCCGTTTTTCCAAGGTGGTACATTGCCAGGGCCACGGCGGTAACACCTGTGCCGCAAGATAGGGTTTCATCTTCTACCCCTCTCTCATAGGTACGTACGGAGAATACCGTTTTTGACACCGCTTCGACGAAATTAACATTACTGCCTTTTTTACCATAAAGACCATACCGCAAGCGTTCCCCTTCTTCCTTTACCTGCATTGCGTCGAGCCCCTGTACCAACTGAACATGGTGCGGAGAGCCCGTATCGAGGAACAGGTATTGCGGTTTTTGTCTTATCACCGTTACATCGTTCATTTGAAGGCTTACTGTTTCCCCTTCAATAGTAGCGGCATGTAAGCCATCTATGGCCATAAAACCTGTGGTATCACCTATAATCCCCAGGAACCGGGCAAACGCTACTATACAGCGGCCACCATTCCCGCAAAGGCTCCCCTGGCGACCGTCGGCATTGTAATAAACCATATTAAAGTCTGCCGAACTGTCATCCTCGAGCAGGATAAGTCCGTCTGCGCCAATGCCAAATCGACGGTTACACAGCCTGGCCACGAGTTTGGTATCCTTTTTGGGAAAAGAATCCCGTCGGTTATCCACCACTATAAAGTCGTTTCCGGTGCCCTGGTATTTGAAGAATTCGATTTCCATATGATATGCAAGGCACAAAGATAGAACTTTATTCATGGAAATCTGAGCAGTTAAAAAGGCGTTAAACTGAATTTAAAGCGCCTAAAAACTCTTAATTTTACTCCTAATAGCACAAATTTATACGTATGAAGCGAATAGCAAGTTTATTTATTGTATCCGTCTTTGGAGGCGCTGTAACCCTTGGGGCCTATAAAATTTTCATAGAACAACCATCTGCAGGGATGGTCGCGGAAGATCAGGCATTATCCTATTTTACAACAAGCAACGCTCCTGTAACCTACAACGAGACCGGGATAAATGAAGTTGATTTTACCATAGCTGCAGAGAAAACAGTTAATTCTGTGGTTCACGTAAAGAACGTGGCCCTTAGCCAACCGGGAAGTTTTATGGATTTTTTCTATGGTTCGGAAGGAAGGCAGCGCTCCCAGGTGGGAACCGGCTCGGGGGTGATAATCTCCCCTGACGGTTACATTGTCACCAATAACCATGTCGTCGCCAAGGCCAATGAAATAAATGTTACCCTGAATAATAATAAGACCTATGAAGCAGAAATTATAGGCACAGACCCCAATTCGGATATAGCCCTTCTGAAAATTGAAGCCGATGTTCAACTACCCTACCTTGCTTTCGGGGATTCAGACAATACAAAAATCGGGGAATGGGTCCTGGCAGTGGGGAATCCCTTTAATCTTACCTCCACAGTAACAGCAGGAATAGTGAGCGCAAAAGCCCGGGACCTGGGCAGGGACCAGTCTTTTATCCAGACAGATGCAGCTGTCAACCCCGGCAACAGCGGTGGCGCCCTTGTAAACACAAACGGGGACCTTATTGGCATTAACACCGCCATTACTTCACAAACCGGTTCTTATGTGGGTTATTCCTTTGCGGTACCCAGCAATATCGCCAAAAAAGTGGTTGAAGATATTATGGAATACGGAAACGTGCAAAAAGGCATTCTCGGGATTAGTTCCCCCAGGCTTAGCACCCCTTACGCCCTGGAACAGGGAATTAATGAAATAGAAGGCGTATTTATTGATGGAGTGGAAGAAGATTCCGGAGCTGAACAGGCAGAGCTCCGTCGGGGCGACGTCATTAAAAAAGTTGATGATATTCAGGTAAGGAAATTTGCTGACCTCACTGGATATGTTTCCACAAAAAGGCCCGGGGATGTAATCAGGGTAACCTATGAAAGGGAAGGTGAAACCAGGGTTGCCGCTGTAAAACTTAAAGAACGCCAATCGCTTGTGGTACCGGTTATGGGCCTCAAAGTGAAAAATCTAAGCAAAGAAGAAACTAAAAAGTTCAGGACAAATAAAGGTGTAGTTATTGTTGGCGTTCCGGAAACCTACAGAGGTTACGGCCTTGAAGGCAAGGTTATTGTTGCCATTGATGATAAGGAAGTTAGCGACATCGAAGATGCCAGAGTACTTTTTGGCAGTATTTCCAGATATGGGAAGACCAGTATTACAATGATCAATGAAGGCGGGGAAAAAGAACGGCTTATATTCCAATAAGAGCTCCCACACACAAGAAAAAGCACCCGCAACGGGTGCTTTTTTATAACATATATCTTGTCCTGGAACTTTCGAAATATATACTTTTGTAATGAAAAATACAGCAACATGAACACCC
>CAYSVQ010000047.1:0-3948 GCA_964434565.1 uncultured Flavobacteriaceae bacterium
CAAGGGCAACTCAAAAACAAGTCAGGTAATTAAGGAGATCCCGCCTTTTGTGAACTACGTGCTTTTCGAAAGCGAAGAGCGAAAAAAGGCTGGAAGCGAACATATCGACGAGTATTGGAAAAATAAGATTGAAGGGCTAAAGGACTATCCTAAACTATATGGTTACAGCAATAAATGGTCTACTACGGAGACCAGGCGGATCTCCCTGAAACTCGGAATTCAAAGAAGTGAACGTATAAGGGAAATTATCTCCCAAAAAGATTTGCGTTTATTGACCCCTCATCTGACCCTCTTCAATTTTTTTGCTACCGTCCTGGTGGCCTATATATACCGCACAAGTGGGCAGCAAAAATTCGCGATTGGGACTCCTACCCATAACAGGCTTACTTCAACATTTAAGGAAACTCCAGGTTTGTTCATAGAATTTTTCAGCCTTTTCGGGGAGGTTTCGGAAGGCGACACTTTCAAGACCTTGTTTCATCGTACGAAACTGGAAACCAACAACTTTTTGCGCTACGCTAGGGCCGGAATGTCTTCTGCCGCACTTAGCAGAAGCTATAATATTGTTCTCAATTACATCAATTCGAGTTTTGAAGGATTTGAAGGGTTTGAAATGAAGTCGCAATGGCTACATCCGGGACATTGCGACCCATCCCATAAGTTACGTTGCCATATCGTGGATTTTGATGATAGCGGAGAGATAGAAATTCTTTTTGATCTTAACAATTCAAGTTTTCATCATGACCTGCAACAGAGGGTACCCAGACATTTTTTGAATTTGCTGGATGCCATGCTTGCCGATATTGATATGCCTATCGACCAACCAACCCTGATTACGACAACTGAAATAAAGGAGTTCCCAAAGCCTGAGCTTTCAACATATACCTTTGTTCCCGCGATTCAACTCTTTGAAAATTCAGTATCAGAACATCCGGATGCAATCGCCATTAAATATGGGGATTCTGAATTTTCCTATGAAACGCTTAACCGGATGGCGGATCTCCTGGCAGGCCAGATGGCATCGAGGGGGATTGTGGCAGGCAGTACTGTGGGGATTTATCTCCACCGCAGCCCGGAATATATTATAAGTGTACTGGCCGTATTGAAGCTTAATGCCACCTTTGTACCTGTTGCTTCCTATCAGCCCTTAGGCCGGGTGCGTTTTATGCTGGAAAATGCCAGTTGCGGTTTGGTATTAACCGGACCGGCCTTACAGAATAACCTGAATGCCATGGGCATTCCGGTGCTGCAGGTGAGCATGCATCCGGATATGGTGCCTGAATCAATCATGGTTTATAGTCCAACCAGCCCTACGCCCGCTGCTATTGCTTATATTTTATATACCTCGGGTTCTACCGGGCTGCCCAAGGGAGTGATGATATCCCAGGATTCTTTATCTAACTACCTGCTGTGGGCATCCCGTTACTACTCCCTGGAACCGGCACCCTGTTTCCCCTTTTTCACTTCCGTTGGTTTCGACCTTACCATTACCTCGATTTTCCTACCCCTTCTTATTGGGGGAAAGGTAGTAGTTTACAGGGAACCACATAACACCCCTGATATGTCGCTGATGACAGTAATAGCCGATAATTTGGCTACTGCTATAAAACTTACCCCTTCGCACCTGCAATTGCTCAAAGGAACCCAATTAAGCAAGTCTGTGATAAAAACACTTATTGTAGGAGGGGAAGACTTTAAAACCAATCTTGCGAATTGGATTTATACCGCTTTAGGTGGGGGGGTAAACCTTTATAATGAGTATGGGCCCACCGAGGCAACCGTTGGCTGTATTGTGCATAAATATCAGCCATCGGATGCACCCGGATCGTCTGTTCCTATCGGCAGACCGATTTCAAACATGAATGCGTACGTCCTCGATGCCAACAGGAATATGGTACCCCAGGGCGTGACGGGGGAGCTTTATATAAGTGGTAAAGGCCTTGCCGCAGGTTATCTTTCCCTGGACGACCTTACTTCCGAAAAATTTACCCCTAACCCTTTTCAAAGCGACTCCCTAATATATGCTACCGGCGATTTGGTCCGGTATAGGAAAGACTTTACGCTGGAGTATTTAGGCAGGGATGATGATCAGGTTAAATTTAATGGTTACCGGATTGAATTGGCCGAAATTAAAGCAAAGCTGATGGGGCATCCGATGATAGAAAATGCAGCGGTTGTTCTTACGGACCTTCCCGCTGCACCCGGTGAAACCGAACTTAGGAATTGCATTAATTGCGGGTTGCCTTCCAATTATCCCCAGGCAGATTTTGATGAGAACGGCGTTTGTAATTTGTGTATTGCTTTTGAAGGATTTAGGGAGAATACAAAAAAATACTTCGGGACCGAAGTCGATTTGATAAGAATATTGAGTGCCAGGCAGCATGAAAACAAAACATATGACTGCCTTGCGCTATTAAGTGGTGGCAAGGACAGTTCCTATGTACTCGCACGCCTGGTTAGCATGGGCTTAAAAGTGCTTGCCTATACCCTGGATAACGGATATATTTCAGGGCAGGCAAAGGATAATATAAGCCGTGCTGTGAAGGTCCTCGGGGTAGATCACATATATGGCAAAACTCCGTATATGAATAAAATATTCGTAGATAGTCTTCATCGCCATCATAATGTTTGCAACGGATGTTTTAAGACCCTGTATACGCTAAGCACCGGCCTTGCACTGGAAAAACAAATCCCTTTTGTAGTTACAGGACTTTCCAGGGGACAATTTTTTGAGACCAGGCTGAGTGAGGAGCTGTTTTGGGAAGAAAACCTGGATGCTACCGGCATAGACGACCTTATCCTTCAGGCACGAAAACTTTACCATCAGGAAGATGATGCCGTAAAAAAACTGTTGGATGTGCGTATGTATGAAGATCCTGGGGTTTTTGAAAAAGTTAGGTTCATAGATTTTTACAGGTACTCTGACGTGAGCCTTGAGGAGATACTCCGGTTTCTGGATGAGAAATTAGGCTGGGTTCGTCCTACAAATACCGGCAGGTCGACGAATTGTCTGATCAACCAGGCCGGTATCCATGTCCACAAAACAAAAAAGGGGTACAGCAACTATTCCTTTCCCTACAGCTGGGATGTCCGGCTGGGCCATAAGACCAGGGATGAAAGCCTGGAGGAAATAAATGAAACCATCGACCTTGTTGAAGTACAGCGGATTTTAAAGGAAATAGGCTATGGGGAACTCGATTCTTCCGAAGCCAGTAACAAAAGGTTGGTGGCCTTTTATAAGGGAAAGGCCAGAATCCCTTACAGGGAGCTGCAACAGTACCTGTCAGCCAGCCTGCCGGATTACATGATTCCGGGATTATTCAGATTTCTTGATGAAATACCCTTAAACCTGAATGGAAAAATCGACAAGCTTTCGCTTGTGAAAATTGCAGCATCCGCTTCTGAAAGTGAGACCTTGTATGAAGCCCCGTCCAATGATACCGAAGAGTTCCTCACAGATATCTGGAAGAAGGTTCTGAACTTAAATCAGGTGGGGGTCCGGGATAATTTTGTCGTCCTGGGGGGGCAGTCATTGGCAGCCATAAGGATAACCACGCGGATCAATGAGGAACTGGGAATAAATATACCCCTCAGCAAGATTTTTGAATTACCCACTATTTCGGAATATGCCCGGTTTATTGAAGACACTTTGGTGGAACTCATGGAATAAAGCAAGGATGGATGTAATTAACCATAACGGACCGATAAACAAGGCCAGAAGAATACTTGCCGTATTAATCTGTCTGTGTTATGTTTTCAACCCTGTGCTCCCGGGCTTGAAGGGTGTACTTCATTCACTGTCGCATGCCCTGGAGGTACCGGACCATATTATTACACATTCAGAAGAATTATCGGGAAGTCCCGGACAACCTCATGAATTGCAGGATCATGTGCAGGGGATGACAGTGCATGAACACAAAATAATTGATTTTATTACCGTGATCGACG
>CAYSVQ010000048.1:0-37317 GCA_964434565.1 uncultured Flavobacteriaceae bacterium
TTGTTTCCTACTACAGCAAGCACATCATTTACTTTGATCGCTTCACCTTCCGATGCACCAATGTAGAGTACCGTTCCGTTGTTAAAAGATTCGTAGTCCATGGTAGCCTTATCGGTTTCGATCTCGGCAAGGATATCTCCTTCCTCGACTGAATCACCTTTTTTCTTTAACCAGGTAGCCACTGTACCTTCTTCCATGGTATCACTTAACCTTGGCATTTTAATAACTTCCACTCCCTCAGGAATTTCTCCTCCTGCCTCAGAAACATCCTCTCCAGGTTCAGAAATATCTTCTCCTGGTTCAGGTCCAAGTTCTTCTTCAGGCGCCTCCTCCCTCTTTTCAGCACCGGCATCCGGCTTGGATTCAGCTGTATCACCCTGGATCAGGCCGGAAATATCTTCCCCTTCTTCACCAACGATTGCCAGTAGACTGTCTACCGGGGCAGTCTCACCTTCCTCGATCCCAATGTGTAGCAGAGTTCCCGTATAAAAGGATTCGAATTCCATGGTAGCCTTGTCGGTTTCAATTTCCGCAAGGATGTCGCCTTCTGCCACTTTATCTCCCACTTTTTTAAGCCATTTTGCTACGGTACCTTCCTCCATGGTATCGCTTAACCTGGGCATATTGATGATTTCTGCCATGTACTTATAATTTGTGTTGTAGAAATGGGTAATCCTTTTGTTCGTAAACCATTTCGTAAAGTTGTTCTTTTGGCGGGAATTCGGAAGATTCGGCAAACTCTTCGCATTCCTTAACCCTGTCTTTCACCCCTTTATCTATCTTCATGATCTCTTCATCCGTAGCATATTTTTTCTCACGGATAACATCGAGCACCTTGGTAATTGGGTCTATCTTCTTATATTCTTCAACTTCCTCCTTGGTCCTGTAATGTTGGGCATCCGACATGGAATGACCCCTGTACCTGTAGGTTTTCATTTCAAGGAAGGTAGGGCCGTCGCCTTTACGGGCTCTCCCTATTGCCTTGCTCATCTCTTCAGCAACGGTTTCAGGATCCATCCCGTCTACCGGGCCGCAGGGCATTTCATATCCCAGCCCCAGTTTCCAGATTTCCGTGAATTTAGATGTTCTTGCCACCGAAGTTCCCATCGCATAACCGTTATTTTCACAGATAAAAACCACAGGCAGTTGCCACAGCATTGCCAGGTTCATCGATTCGTGGAAGGAACCCTGCCTTACCGCACCGTCGCCCATATAACAAAGGGTAACTGAATCTCTCTTAAAATATTTATCCGCAAAAGCCAGGCCGGCCCCGAGTGGGATTTGTCCGCCTACAATCCCGTGGCCACCATAGAACCTGTGCTCCTTGGAGAAAATATGCATGGAGCCGCCCATGCCTTTGGAAGTGCCGGTAACTTTTCCGAAAAGTTCGGCCATGACCTTTTTCGGGTCAACCCCCATTCCAATTGGTTGTACGTGATTTCTATAAGCCGTGATCATACGGTCCTTAGTGAGGTCCATTGCGTGCAGGGCTCCCGCAAGCACGGCTTCCTGCCCATTGTAAAGGTGTAAAAACCCCCTCACTTTTTGTTGTATATACACCGCCGCAAGTTTGTCTTCGAACTTGCGCCAGAACAACATATCTTCATACCACTTAAGGTAGATCTCCTTGGTAATTTTTTCCATGTACGATTATAAATTATACTTTTTCAAATTGAACCGGGCCGGATCGTATATGTTTACGGGATCCGAATCAAAGTAGAAGAACAAAAATACACATTAAATCAATAGTGGAAAATAATTGCGAAAAAAGCTTCGTCAGCCATAGGGACTGGCCCGGTGAAGTCCGCAGGGCTGTTTTTGCCTGCAGAGTAACTTACTTTATTCGAGGTTGGATCGGCCGAAGGCAAATGGCAATAAATCGCCAATGGAGTGGCAAATAAAAACATCTCCGGTGGCACCGGCCATTATAATGCGTATGCCCTTCACTTGCCGCTGTTCATATTCGGCTATGGCCTGCCGGCAATTCCCACATGGGGCAGCGGGACGGTCTACTTTAATGCGCTCAGAGGCCGCACTGATAGCTATGGCCAGCATGCCCACCCCGGGAAAGAGGGCTCCTGCCTGGTAAACCGCTACCCTTTCGGCGCAGAGGCCTGAGGGGTAAGAGGCATTTTCCTGGTTATTGCCAATTACTACCTCGTCATTATCAAGTAAAATCGCGGCCCCAACTCTGAAACCGGAATAGGGAGCATATGCCTGTTCCCTAGCCGCTATTGCTGCTTCCATCAACTGCCTGTCCGAGCCTGTAAGTTCGTCAATGCCGTTAAAAATAGTATAGTCAATAACAATTTTGTCCCGCTGCATTCGCCAAAGTTAGGATTAGATAAGTATAAAAATAAAAAAACCTGCTCATGGCAGGTTTTCCCTTTATGTCTTTTTGCGTTAATCGTTGTAAAATTCGTCTCCAAGGTTAAAGGTAAGGGAAAACCTTAAGGTATTTTCCAAGGGATTCCTGACCTGCGAAGTGGAGAACAGATAAGAGAGGTCTATCTGTGCAGCATTGAACTTAAAACCTGCTCCCAGGGTGAAAAACTTGCGGGAGCCCTTATCCTCACTCTCGTTGAAATAGCCTGTCCGAATCATAAAGGCCTCCTGGTATACATATTCAGCACCCAGAGCCCATGTAAGTTCCTTTAGTTCCTCTCCAAAACCATCCGGGGCATCGCCGAAGGATTTGAACACGCCGTTCAAAAATGTAATATTCTGGTATTCCGCGTTATCCTGGGCATCTACATCACCGTCACCGTCAAAATCCTTTGGTGTGGGTACCAGTAGCTTATTGAATTCGGTTGTGATTCCGAAAACGTTGTCCTGGTCGATAATAAAATCAAAGCCCGCTCCAAACTTCAGATTGGTAGGAAGAAAGTTCTCCTGTCCGCCTTCATCATATTTTAGTTTACTTCCGAGATTGGAAATATTGAACCCTGCCCTCCAGCGGCCGTCAAAGGCGTCATAGGCAATCTCCCGTGATCTGTAATAACCGGCGACATCAACCGCAAATGTACTGGCTGCCTGTGAGTCTACATCGCCGTTTTCGGGTAATTTCAGGTTAGAGCGGATAAAGCGTCCGGCTACGGCCATGGAAAACTGGTCGCTTAGTTTTAATGAATAAGACCCATCCAGTGCAAGTTCATTTGGTTTGGCAAGGGTTCCGGGATCATTGGCAAACTGTCTTAGTTCGATTTCTCCCAGCGTAAAATAACGCAGGCTCACAGCGAAGGCACTGCGGTCGTTGATCTTGTTATAGAAATTACCATTCAACAATGAAATATCGGTAATGATACTTTCCAGATATGGAGTATAACTTACTCCGATGCCCATTTTCCTTTCCGCAAAAGCAAACTTTGCAGGGTTCCATTGCTGCGAAAAAGCGTCCATCGAAGTTGCAACTCCCATATCGCCCATCCCGGCTGCCCTTGCATCTGCGGCAATGGTTAGGAAAGGCACGGCCGTGGTAATTACCCGGTCTTCCTGTGCACAAACTTTACCGGCGATAGCCAGCATAGCCAGTATCAATAATCTTTTCATATTTTATTCCTAGAATTTAGTTGGCCAAAAATCCTAAATATAATCGGATAACTAAAATTAATTAGTTGTATGACATCTTAACGGACATTTTGCCGATATCTTATAATTGAGTGCCTTTTAATTTAATAAACATTAAAAATCCCTGCCAGTCTAATGAATACCGGACAAAGGCGGTTAAGGTGTAAATTCCTGACCCCCTCAAACTGCATCATTACAACTCCAGCTGCCAGTGGGTAAACAATGTATTTCATCTATACTATATTGGTGATTCCTCCGTTATGAAAGTGGATTGAAACCCATTTTAAGCCAAAGACAGCGTGCCGGGGAAATTTTTACGGAGGGCATAAAATAATCTATACAAATGACCGTTTTATTAGCCGAAAGCGAACTAAAAATTACTGATTTACATTATATATAGCCATTGTAAGGGTTTGTTGAATTTGGATCAGGAACAATCAGAAAATTTATGGCCACGCTTATTCCGGCCACTGTAAAAATTCGTTTGGCCCTGAGGACGGGAGGGCATAGGACCAATAAGTAACATCGAAGATCAACACATGAAGAAACTAAGAATTAACGTTGTACTTTCTTTTGCAATTATAGCGGGAAGTTTGACTATAACCGGCTGTAAGAATTCCGGGTCGTCTAAAGACGTCTCAAGGGCTACCGGCTGGAAGATAAATGCCAAAGAAGGCGGGTTTCAGTATAATTCGAATTTTAAGGAGCAGGAAACAGCTCCGGGCCTGGTCTTTGTTGAAGGGGGAACCTTTACCAAAGGAAAGGTACAGGATGATGTTATGCACGACTGGAACAATACCCCAACATCTCAGCATGTACAATCATTTTACATGGATGAAACCGAGGTAACCAATGTTATGTACCTGGAATACCTTGATTACCTGAAGAGTGTATATCCTCCTGAAAACCCCAAATATACCAATATTTATACCGGCGCCTTGCCGGATACTCTGGTTTGGAGGAACAGGCTTGGATTTAATGAAACCATGACCAATAATTATCTCAGGCACCCGGCCTATGCCGAATATCCGGTGGTTGGGGTAAACTGGGTTCAGGCCGTGCAGTTCGCTGAGTGGCGTACAGACCGTGTAAACGAAGCCATGCTCGAACGCGAAGGTTTCCTTGCAAAAGGTGCCAAGTACCAGGCAGTTACCGGTGAAATCGAGGGGACATTCAGTACAGAGGCTTATCTCAACCGCCCTGAGTCTGTATATGGAGGTCAGATTGATTCATTGCAGGGAAGTAAGCAAAAAGATTCACTCCCAGCGTATGCCAAGCGTAGTTCGGGGATCATTATGCCGGAATACCGTCTGCCTACTGAAACAGAATGGGAATACGCTGCTGCAGCTCTCCAGGGATCCAGGGAATACAATAACTACAGGGGCAGGAAAAAATATCCCTGGGAAGGAGAATACACCCGTAGCGGGCAACGTGTTGGAAGGGGCGACCAACTTGCGAACTTCAAGCAAGGGAAAGGCGACTACGGTGGAATTGCCGGATGGTCTGATGACGGTGCCGACATAACCGCCGAAGTAAAATCTTATAAGCCCAATGATCTTGGCCTTTACGACATGGCCGGTAACGTGGCCGAATGGGTGGCCGATGTATACCGCCCTATTGTGGATGATGAGATAAGCGACTTCAATTACTATCGCGGCAACGTGTATATGAAAACAGCCATAGGGGAAGATGGCAAAGTGGATATCTTAACGGATAACATCGTATATGATACCCTTCCAAACGGCAAAATAGTGGCCGTAAACCTGCCGGGAGAAATCAAGATGGTGCCCATTGATGAAAAGGAAACTTATTTAAGAACCAATTTCTCGGACAGCGATAACAGGGCGTACCGAGATGGAGATCCCGGATCCTCAAGGTTTTTCGACCGCTTTGCCGATGCGGATGAGCCGCAGCGAAAAATGTACGATTCCCCCAAACACAAGGTGGAAGAGGATTCACTGGGCAACCTGGTCAGAGAATACGACACCTCCAATAACCGTACAACCCTGATCAACGACGAGGTGCGGGTGTACAAGGGTGGCTCCTGGCGGGACCGGGCCTACTGGCTCGACCCGGCTCAGCGCCGGTACCTCCCACAGTATATGGCAACAGATTATATCGGTTTCCGCTGTGCGATGTCGAGAGTGGGGTCTAAATCCAAGACCAAGAACAAAACCATACGCGGCAAGAAAGTTAAATAAACAACCCGCTGCTTTTACCATATCAGCCCCGACCTTACGGTTGGGGCTTTTTTATATCTTTAAGCCATGAATACCAGCCAGCTGCATCAAAGGTTTCTTCTAAGTTCGGGCGTAGCCACGGATTCCCGGAATATCACCGGAAATTGTATATTTTTTGCTTTAAAAGGAGCTAATTTCAATGGCAACCGCTTCGCTGAGGAAGCACTTAAAAAAGGGGCCATATATGCCGTGGTAGACGAAGCGGAATTTGCCGTTGCAGATAACATCCTCCTTGTGGAAGATGTGCTCCGTAGCCTGCAGGAACTTGCCCTGTACCACCGAAAACATTGCAAAGCGCAAGTTATCGCGCTTACAGGCAGCAATGGAAAAACCACGACCAAGGAACTGATGCATGCCGTATTGGCAAAAAAGTACCGTACCATGGCCACCAGAGGCAACCTGAACAATCATATAGGGGTGCCTTTAACCTTGCTCTCCATCAGAAACGATACGGAAATGGCCATAGTGGAAATGGGTGCCAACCACAGAGGGGAAATCGCCTTCCTCTGCTCCCTTGCCCGACCGGATTATGGCTGTATCACCAATTTCGGGAAAGCACATCTTGAAGGATTTGGAGGGGAAGCCGGCGTAATAGAAGGGAAAAGTGAACTTTATGCCTACCTCATAAAAAACAAAAAACATATCTTCTTTAATGCCGATGACCCGGTTCAACGGGAGCGTATAGGAGTTTATAAGGAAAAAAGCGGTTACAGCAACGGCCACGCTGTGTTTTTAAGGGTTCGCCTGCTCGAGGCCAGTCCGTTTGTGAAAATGGAATGCCTAGGCGTAACCATAAATACCGTGCTCGTTGGGAGTTATAATTTTAATAATTGCGCCGCAGCCGCCCTGGTCGGGAATTACTTCGGAGTTTCTGACAAGGAAATAAAAGAAGCCCTGGAATCTTACCGACCCCAGAACAACCGTTCCCAACTCATCGAAAAAAACGGCTACCACATTCTTCTGGATGCCTACAACGCCAACCCCAGCAGTATGAAAGCAGCCCTTGATAATTTTCAATTAATGCCGGAGTCTCCCAAAACTGTATTCCTGGGTGATATGTTCGAACTGGGTGAGTCTGCCGGGGAGGAACACAGGCAAATTGCGAAGCTGGCGGAAGAGAAGGGTTTTGATACCGTATACCTCATCGGAGAAAATTTTTCGGGGGTAGAAACCCAGTTACAAACCTTTTCAAATTTCAGCGAATTCGAAACTTTTATCCGGCGTTATAAACCCAGTCCCGGGAGCATCCTGATCAAAGGTTCGCGCGGAATGGCGCTTGAGCGAATCCTCGACAGCCTGTGAAGGTGATAATCAAGCCGGGGACTTCCCCCTAACCCCTCCTCTCCAGGGGAGGGGGGAGTACGGTACTTTAATTATGATTCCCGTGAACCTTTCCTTTGGAGGGGTCGGCACGAAGGGCCGGGGAGGCTTTGATATTGCGAAGGAGTTCCCCCATACCATGCCTCCTTCACTCACTAATTGCTTACTAATTTAACCTTGAACTTTGAACCCCAACCACTGCTTGTTTATTGCAGCCTAAAATATTAATTTGAACTGGGGAGGGGTTAGCAGCCCCCTACTCTTTTTGCAATTTTAATTTTGATTCTGAACCCTGCTGAGAGATACCGAGATATAGTTACCGTACACAGTAGACAGGGGTTGGTTGATTGGTTGATACATTTATTTGTTGATTCGTTGATATGAAATTAATTGTCTTTGAGGAGCCTTGGGAGAGACACTCCTAATGGCAATTGTGATTGATCGTCTTTACCAATTTCAACCATTTAATGAGAGATCCTGTCAATTCGAAGGTCCTAAGCACCAACATCATTTCGAAGGAGCGGAGCGATTGAGAAATCTCACCATAATTAGCAGCATAGCCTTTATCGGATGGCCTGCCAGGGTCTCAGCCCCTGGAGGTGGCCCCTGTTTGCTGCAGCGGGTTAATGACCTGATAAGATGACACTGTCTTTACGAGTGACGGGGGCAGCCTTGGGACGAAGCAATTTCTTCAATGGATCGGGAAACTCTACTGAGGAAGGGATGGAATATAGAAATGATTATTTACCCGGCTATATCGGATTATGGCAAAGCCGTGATCATGACATAACCCGATCCTCGAAATACAAAATCCGCCCTCCACGGTACTGTGCAATGGATTTTATAAGTAATGTGAGATATACTGGATTCGAACCAGTGACCTCTGCCCTGTCAAGGCAGCGCTCTAAACCAACTGAGCTAATATCCCGGGGTTCCCTTTTAAAAAGGGATTGCAATATCGGAAAATTATCGGGATCAACCCATTTCATTTTACACAATATACAGGGTACAATAAATTGCAATACTTTAGTCATCCGGCCACCAATTCGAAATATTCAGGTACCTGCATATATGCCAAATCATGAAAGATCAGCAAATCCCTTCATTTATAAGCTGCGACTGGGGCACCTCCAGGATGCGGCTGCGGTACGTAGATACGGCAAGTATGAACATCAGGGGGGAAACATTTTCAAATGAAGGAATCGCACTAACCTACAAAGCCTGGCAGGCCGGATCACCTGATACAGACCGTATATCGCATTTCACGTTAGTTCTCGCCGGAGAATTACGGCAATTGGCTCGAAAGACGGGGAGAGATACTGCAGGGATCCCTCTCCTATGTTCCGGAATGGGGTCCTCCTCCATCGGAATCCGGGAATTGCCCTATGCCCTGCTACCTTTTTCACTGGATGGTAAAAACACCATAGTGGCCCCTGTTTCCTCTGCAAATCTAAGGAACCCCTTCTATATAATCAGCGGAATAAAATGCGAGGACGATATTATGCGCGGTGAAGAAACCGAACTCATGGGCCTGGCAAATCTCCTTGAGAGTTTACCCGGCGACTACACAGCTATAATGCCCGGGACCCACTGCAAACATATTAAGGTTAAAGAAGGTAAAATAATTGATTTCCAAACTTATATGACGGGGGAACTATTCGATCTCCTGAAATCCCAAAGTACCTTAAAGTATTCGGTGGAGGAACCTGACAGGCCAGACTGGGATAGTTTTAGGCTGGGCTTACAGGAATCCGGGCGGCAATCTCTTTTAAGAAACCTTTTTCGGGTAAGAGTTAATGAGGTGTTAAAGACCCTGAACAAGAGCCGGAACCATGATTTCCTAAGTGGTTTGCTGATAGGCGCCGAATTGCAATCCCCTATGCTGCAATCCGGTACTATAGTCCTCACAGGTAACAAGGTTATCAGGCCGTATTACAGTAGTGCCGCGGATTATCTCGGATACGGTAAAAGAATATTTGAAGTTCCGGAGCATATATGCGACCTTTCCACTCTTGCGGGCCAATGGCTTATTTACCAACGACAAATCAGCGTGGCATGACACAATTACTTACAGCTTCCTTTACCCGTGTACCCATTATTGGAATCCTCAGGGGTTATGGCAGGGAAGAGACCAATGGGATTCTTGATGCCTATGGGGCGGCCGGGCTTACTGCCATCGAAATTACCCTTAATACACCTAAAGCTCTGGATATCATAAATGAACAGGTATCGAGATACGGTGAAAGTCTGAAAATCGGTGCCGGAACGGTTTGTTCAATAAAAGATCTCGAAAATGCCCTCGATGCCGGGGCAGGGTTTATCGTAACTCCTATCCTTGATATTTCGGTAATACAGCATTGCAGGGAGATTGGCGTGCCCGTATTCCCGGGCGCCTTTACCGCCACCGAAATTTTCCGGGCCTGGGAGGCCGGGGCCAGTATGGTTAAACTATTCCCTGCAGACCAACTCGGACCTGCCTATATCAAACAGATCCTGGCGCCTTTGGATACCATTAAATTATTGCCAACCGGGGGGATTGGCCTGGACAACATTGAAGCATACCTGCAGGCAGGGGCATCGGGCTTTGGCCTCGGGAGTTCGCTTTTTGACCAACAATTAATAAATGAAAAAGACTGGACCGGCTTGCGCAGGCACTTCGAAAAATTCGTCGCCCTTTTTGGAAACAGGCCTTGACGGGTTCCGGAAACTGCACTACACTCCCCAGCCTTCCCTATAGGTCCTGCCCACAAACTGGTTCGCTTCTTCCAAATTCGTAATCTTCATATTCTCCCCGTCCCACAATAGTTTTTTTCGGGCATGGAATTCCATGTCTCCTTTACTGTTTTCTCTTCGCAGCATATAACTGCGAATTGCCAGATTCCCCATAAGTACGGTTTCCGTCATTGGCCCGGCATAATCAAAGGAGGAAGTAAGGGCCAGGTGTTCCGGGCTATTGAATCCGGCTTTACAGGCATCCACCCATTTCCGCTGGTGCCCGTATTCCGGTTCATCATTCTCCTCTGTTTCCGGTCCAAATTCGGTAGTCCCGTCGTTCATGTAAAGCTTGGGCATCAAAGGAGAACTGTCGTTAATATTGGTGGAAATAATGCCATTCTCTCCATGTATCAATACCCCATTTGCACTATTGGCACCCCCTATGTCCTGATTGGGAGGGATGATTTCCGGATGGGAAGGTCTGATACCCCCATCACTCCAGGTCATTTCTATGGGGGCCATGCTTTTCTCCGTAGCATTAAAATGCAGGGTAATAAAGGAGGATGGCGGGCAGCCTTCAGGGTGGTAATCTGCCGTCCACATCTGGGAATACACCGAACCTACACTGCATTCGGCATCCGTTGGATACTTCAGGCCCAGGGTCCGGAAAGGGATATCGATCAGGTGGCAGCCCACATCGCCAAGAGCCCCTGTACCGTATTCCCACCACCCCCTCCAGTTGAACGGGTGTATATTAGGAACATAAGGGGTAGCGGGTGCCGGGCCAAGCCATAGGTCCCAAAACAGGTCTTCGGGTTTCTTGGAGGGATCGGCCGCAGGCATCTCAAAGCCCTGTGGCCAAACCGGCCTGTTGGTCCAAACCTGTACCTTGGAGATTTTACCGAGCTTCCCGGAATCAACCCACTGCTGCACCATGCCCAGCAAAGGGTTGGAACCGCCCTGGTTGCCCATCTGACTGACGATCTTATTTGCCCTTGCCTTTTCAGTAAGCAATCTTGCTTCCCTGATATTATGGGTCATTGGCTTCTGTACATATACGTGTATCCCCCTATCCATGGCATTGGAGGCAGCCGGCCCATGCACGTGGTCCGGAGTGGATATGGTTACCGCGTCTATGTCTTTCTCCTTGTCGAGCATTTCCCTGTAATCATTATAAAGTTTCGCTCTGGGAAATGCCTTTACGGAAGCGCTGGCAGATCCGGAGAAGTCAACGTCGCATAATGCCACTACCCTTTCACGGCCGTTTACAGTCGAATTTTTGATGTCGCTTTGCCCTTTGCCCCCGGCGCCGATGGCCGCAAGGTTTAACTGGTCGCTGGGAGCGGTATAACCAGCTCCTCCCAACACATGCCTGGGAACAATAAAAATTGAAGAGGCTATGGCACCTTTAGCTACGAACGATCTTCGCGACATTCCGCCAATCTGGTTTTTCTGTTTTTTCATGCTATATTTACGGCTTTGTAAGTTATTTTAAAAATAAGAATCCCTGTTCAATATTGTTCACGGACCTGCCATTTTTTCGTTAATCCATTATACAGGCATGGCTTCAGGGTCGAAAAGCAGAGGGAAAAACACACCGTCCATTTTTTGGCCTTTGGGTATCCGGGGCACCCCTTCCAGGAGTACCTCATTCGTATTGCTGATAGTTCCGTCTGCAAATACATTGAGTACAAAGGCCCGCCTGCTGTTTTCAGATGCATTAGCATATGACCCGTGCACCATAAGCGGATGGTGAAAGGTTGCGTAGCCCTTTTTTAGTTCAACAGGCACCGGTTTGAATGCTGCCCGTTGCTCCTTAGTCAGGGAAGTCAGCAAGCCTTCCATATCGCCAGCCAGGCGCGGTGCATCGAGCAGGCCCCATTTGTGGCTCCCGGGAACATAATGGAGGCATCCGTTTGCGGTGGTAGCATCATCAAGACCGGTCCAACAGGTAAGGTGCTGCATGGCTACGGTACGCGTCCAGTAGGAATAATCCTGGTGCCAGGCCACCACCCCGCCATGCCTTGCGGGCTTGCAGAATAACTGGTCATGCCAGAAACGAACTGCCCGGTTTCCGAGTAATTGATGGGCAGCCATGAGAAAGGCCGGGTTCCACAAAACATCATGAAATGCCGGGGAGATCCGCCAGTGCCCTAGGGAGTGAAACAATACCGCATCAGGATCGGAAGATTCGTTGCTATGGAATTCATAGAATAAATGGTGGCCGGGGTGGCCGGGGACTGTAATTTCAGCCAGCTCGGAACAGAGGGTGTCAACCTGCTTCTCATCCAGCAATTTTATTCCCGAAACATAGCCATATTCATTAAAATGACTGAGCTGTTCGTCAGTTAACCGATAGGCCTCCCATTCCTCCCTGCCTGAAGGTATTCTGAATAGGTTGGTCATTGATTCATGTACGGTCGCCAAATCCTTTACCCGGTCCATCTGATTAATGTTTTAGATCATTTTTAAAGATAGGGAAAGTGCCGCTTTCTATCGAATAGTTTTGCAAGCTAATAGCAATAATCAATGTATGACTGGCTTCCTGTAACCGTAAACTACTATGCATTTTTCAAATGCCGTGAAAAGCATTCCCTGACCTTGTTCCACATACGATCACTTAGTATATGGCCGGCACCGGACTCAATATAAAAGCTAAAATTTCCCGGCATACCGGAATCCCTGTAAGCACCGGATATGCGCTCAATTCCCTTCCTTGCATAAGCAATAGGACTGCCCGTGTCTTCCTCCCCGAGGTTAAGGTGCAGGGCCCTGGGTGCTATTAGGGCAGCAATTTCCGGGGTGTCGCCAAACTTCTTCCAACCAGGAACAAAATTCGGAAAACAATGAATAATATGCGATGCTTCGATAGCGTCGTAGGTAGGGAGGCAGCAATTGCCAATAATGCATTGTAAACGGGGCTCCAATGGGCCTATTAACCAGGAATGGGTAGAGCCCATTGAATGTCCGTAACAGCCCAATTTATCCCTTTCCACTTCCGGCCGGCCCTCCAGCAAGTCAATCGCCCGCATCATATCCCATATATTCTTCCATGCGAGGCTGCGGCCTCGGACTACTTCCCTTAAAAATTCGAACCGCTCGTAATCCCCATCCTTCAGCCTTCCGGTGGAATCCTGCCTTTCCTCGAAACATAATGCATCCGGACAGATTACCACATAACCTTCCTTTACCAGCGCTACCGCGGTATGGTGCATGGGATTACCTGCAAGCCCTGCCGGTTCGGACTTGCCGAGATGATATTCTCCATTGTGCTGGTGCCAGACGGCAATGCCCGGGGCAGGCTGTTCCTTACTCACCATGTCGGGGATTAACAAAAGTGCCGTTATCCTTTCACCCACAGATACGTCATAAGAAATAAATTCAATCCGGTAGCCTTCTTTTCTTACCGTTTGCAATAATTCCGGACGTAAAGGTCCCGGTTCCGGGAAAGGGCCTCCAAGGCATTTTAAATAATTAGCTAACGATGCTTCCATAGACGATTTAAGTGACGGCGCATATGTGATGCCGGGGCTAGCAGCCCTGCTACCCGTTAATCCCGACACTGCAGTCCACAGTCCTAACAAGAGATTGGATTTCAGGAAATTACGGCGAAGGTTTGGCATAGCTTAGGCAATTTGGTTTTCTTATCACCTGATCGGAATCCTGCCTACAAGTTAATTTTTATATCCAACCCTGCCAACTGCTTTTAAATAAAACTATAAGGAGAGCCAATAGTGAAATGCCGGGTTACCATTTACTTATGAAACAACCCGAAATACGATAATTAATAGCCTTATTATGTAGCCTGGCTCAATCCCTTTCACTTTCAAGCCGCTCTATCATCCTTCGCATTTCCGCAATTTCTCGTTTTTGGGTCTCGATGATCTCCCGTGAAAGTTCTTTTGCCCCGGCATCCTTGAGATTCGCCTGCTCGCTGGTCATTATTGCTGATGAGTGATGTGGAATCATTCCCCGCATCCATTGCACATCGGAAATAAAAACCTGATTCCTCAGCATGGCCAGGAATCCAAAGAAAACCACCGCGGAAGCCGTAAGGATGACTGTGTTCAGCTTCTTATCCCGGTACATGCCGGGCATAAATAACAACATAATAGCAGCCATTACGGTAATCATACTTGCAGCCATATAAATACGTGTAAGGGTAAACTGAAAATGCGCAGCCTGTTCCATGTTTATATACATCAGCAGATACATGGCCACGAATGATGTTAGCAACATCCATCCGAATGTACGATATGCCTTATTACCTTCCGATTTCTTATCCTCCTTATGACTTTTCATTTAAATTGTGTTTACTTAAAAATTCCTTTTCTTATTTGCTTCCCTGCCAGGTTATTTCCAGGGCCATGAATCATACCGAAGAGTTTACCATTTGAACCCGGAAAAAGTTAACCGGATAACCATTTTATCGTCCTCTATAAGTGGCATACTTGATTATCATCCTGCTGTACCCAATAATCCAATCCGGATGGATTAAAAAGCAATGATTTTGGGTTTATTTTAAATGCCGCATTGCATAACTTGCAAGCGAAATGCCTCGGGCAGTTTCGAGCTCGATTAACCTGCAATCTTAAATGACGGTATAGTTGGCCCGTAATGTTGCTAACATTTAAACTCTAACTTTCTATGGCATCCGGATTTTTTGCCCTGCTCGATGATATCGCTACCCTTATGGATGATGTGGCGGTAATGAGTAAGGTTGCGGCTAAAAAAACCGCGGGACTATTGGGAGACGATCTGGCCGTAAATGCAGAAAAGGCATCCGGTTTCCTTTCAAAAAGGGAACTTCCCGTTTTATGGGCAATTACCAAAGGCTCGTTCCTTAATAAACTGATCATTCTTCCCGTGGCATTTCTCCTGAGCGCGTTCCTGCCCTGGACGATAACCATCATCCTTTTGCTGGGAGGAATATACCTGGCCTATGAAGGCGCGGAGAAAGTCTACGAAATTTTTGTCCCCCATCATCCTAAACCAGTGGAGAGGAAATTTGAAAATCTAAGTAAAAAAGAAGTTCTGGACATTGAAAAAGAAAAAATCCGCTCGGCAATCATTACAGATTCAATACTGTCCGTTGAAATAGTTATCATTGCCCTCGGGACAGTTGCCCAGGAGAAAATGTCAACGCAGATAATTGTGGTAACGCTGATTGCACTTCTGGCCACAGTGGGGGTTTACGGAATCGTGGCTTTAATTGTTAGAATGGATGAATTCGGAGCCAGGCTCATTGCAATGAACGATCGCAAAAATAGCCTGTCTGATTATGTCGGTAGATTCCTTATAACCGCCTTGCCTGTTGTTATCAAATCACTGGGATTTATTGGAACCGTAGCTTTACTTCTGGTTTCAGGTGGAATTTTTGTCCATAATATCGATTTCCTGCACCATTTTTTAAATTGGATGCCCGGGATTCTTAAGGAATTTGTTGTCGGGCTTCTGGCAGGAATGGTAATATTATTTCTCATTAAAGGAGTGAAGGCACTGTGGATGGTTTTAAAAACCAAACCCTCTGGCTCATAAATAAAAAGTCCAGGCCCGGACTTGGGTATATTAGCTACAATTGCGCAATCGTGGAAATGATTTTACGAAATGCAGAATTAAGTGATTCAAAGCTGCTACGCCACTGGGATAAGCAACTGCATGTTATAGAATCGGATCCCAATGACGACTGGGATTGGGAAAAAGAACTCAGCCGAAATCCTGATTGGAGGGAACAACTTATTGCGGAAACGGAAGGAAGGCCGGTAGGCTTTATTCAAATTATCGACCCGGCCAGGGAAGAATCCCATTATTGGGGACAGGTAGCCGGAAATTTGTGTGCCATAGATATATGGATAGGAAAGAAAGAAGAACTGGGCAAGGGATATGGCACAAAAATGATGCGGCTGGCACTGCAGCGCTGCTTCTCGGATAAGCGCGTCAAAGCCGTATTGACAGACCCGCTGGAAACCAACACAAAGGCACATGGATTTTACGGGAAGATGGGGTTCAGATTTGTTGAAAAACGAAGGATTGGGGAAGACGATTGTTGGGTCTTCCGACTTGAGCGGGACGACTTTAAGGTCCATCATCCTAACGGTTAAGAATAATGGCAGGAATAAGCCCGACAATTCGGTATGGCCGCATAAAAACTGTTGGCAGACCCCTGCACAGTAAAGTTCACTTAATGAGGTTTTCCTTATGATCCTGATTCCGGTATGCCACCGGGGTTAAGCTTGTGATGTTTCACACAGGTTCCGGAATAAATGGCGTAATGCCCCCTTCCTATTGGCGGTTTTGCACCGCCATTTCCAAATGTAAGGCCTTACCTTTATGTTGTAAAAAACAAGTCGGGTCAGCAATATGAACTGCCGGCTTCAAAAACTTAACAATGAAAAAAAGTGCTATTATCTTTTGGATTGCCACCGGCATCATATTTATGTTTGAAGGGGTTTTACCAGCCTTCACTTCGCAAACGGAGTTTGCGAAAGAAGGGATAAGGCATCTGGGATATCCCGATTATTTCGGTATCATGCTGGCCATTTTTAAGGTATGCGGGGCAATTGTGCTTATAATCCCGAAAATTTCATGGCGAATTAAAGAATGGGCCTATGCGGGCTTTACTTTTAACTTTATTGCCGCCATGATCAGTAACGCGGTGGTTGATGGGTTCGGACCGGGTACAGTGCTGCCGGTTATCTTTTTGATTATCCTTGCAATATCCTATACATATTACCACAAACGGGGGTACCCGCATATTAAACCCGTATCTCCCTGACATATATAAAAAGGGTCAACTATTTATAAACAATTATTTAATTTTATTATCATGACAGTACATCCATATTTAAATTTTGACGGCCAGGCCGAAGAAGCATTTAACTTTTACAAATCGGTATTTGGCGGGGAATTTACCGCTAATATGAAAATGACAGATGCCCCTGAAAGCGAAGGGCTGCCTGAAGAGGAAAAGAACAGGACCATGCATATCTCCCTGCCCATAGGTAAGGGGACCATCCTGATGGCCTCCGACATCCTGCCATCAGCCGGCCATAAACTTGTGAACGGAAACAATCTGTACATATCCCTGAGTCCGGATACCCGGGAGGAAGCAGACAGGCTGTTTTACGGCCTTTCCAAAGACGGTGAAATCGAAATGCCTATTGAAGATCAGTTCTGGGGCGATTATTTCGGAAGTTTTAAAGACCGGTTCGGAATCCACTGGATGGTGAACCTGCCGAGCCAACAATAATTGGCCATTCACACTTTGCCTTAAAAGGCCCGGATCATAATGAGACTCTTTTACAAATGTCTTTGTATGATGTATAACTAATTGCAATTAATGGTCATGGTTGAAATTTTTCGTACGAATGTATCATCGCATCTGCTAGCCGACAGTATTTTGAAACGGCTGCATAAGGAATTCCCGCAATATGAAATGAACTTCGATCTGGAGGATTGCGATAAAATACTAAGGGTCGACGGAAAAAAGGATGCTGTAAACCCACAAGCCGTTATTGAACTGGTGAAACACTTTAAGTGCGAAATTAAAGTCCTTCCGGATGAATTTACTCATGCTTAAATTATGTAAATTTTCAGAGTCGCAGAAGAATATGGGGGTCGATTGAGGAACAGGAAAGAACGGGGAAGGCAACTGGATCACTAAACAAAGGTGAGGACCGATGGTGAGTTTATACACTTTTGAAGATGCGCACGGAAGGGGTACTCCGGGGCGTATAATGAAATATGTCCTTTTCTTCTGTACCGAAGGCTGCGCCATGGTGGTTGCCGATGAGAACGAATTGGAACTGCCTGCCGGATCAGTGGTGACAATTACCTCCGGCCAGGTGCATTTTTTGAAGGACTATGCGAAGGCCAGCGGCTTTATCCTGACGTTTACCCTGGATTTCTTCTGTAAAAGTGACAGCGATATTGAACTGATTTTTGAGAACGGTTTGTTTTGCCATTTTGCCAGGAACGAGGTCATTCCATTAGAAGCCCAGGACTCCTTTTTGGAGGACCTGATACGCATTAAAGAAGAATTGCATTCGAAGCCCTATCAGTATCTTATTTCCGTTCATTCCAGAATAGAACTATTACTTGTTGCAATAAACAGGTCTAAAATCAACCGTGGTGATGAACTCTGGAAACCCGATGCCCTTTTCCTGAAATTTCTGGAATTGGTACGCTCGGATTTCGGGCATATAAAGCCGGTAAGCCGTTATGCCGAATTACTCGGCACGACGGATTCCAGATTGAACGAGCTTTCCCGGATTCACACAGGCAAAACCGCCAGGAGTGTCATTTATGGCCTGCTGGCCTCAGAAGCCAAACGGCTGCTGACCTATGAAAAATTACTGGTTAAAGACGTGGCTTATAGTCTGGGGTTTGCAGACCCGTACTATTTTTCTAATTTTTTTAAGAAGCATGCGGGGCAGTCACCAAAATCCTATCAAAGCAAAAATGCCTTTTAAGCGGGTTCGGCACCGCGCTTTATAAAAAAGTCAGCAAGATTCGGGTTTCCCGCTACGTAAATGCAGCCTATTTTTGGAATATAAAATTAAGCGTAATGACAGCACAGGAACAACTTAATTATGACCGCGTCGCAAAGGCCATAGCGTTCATTCAGGAAAATTTCAAAAAGCAACCGACCTTAAGTGAAATTGCAGAAACCATACACCTGAGCCCCTTCCATTTTCAGAGGCTGTTTGCTGACTGGGCAGGGGTAAGTCCTAAAAAATTCATGCAGTACATCAGCCTTGAATACGCCAAGCAATTATTGAAAGAAAAGCAGGCATCCCTGTTTGATGCCGCCCATGAAACCGGGTTTTCCGGAACGGGCAGGCTGCATGATCTGTTTATTAACATTGAAGGTATGACCCCGGGGGAGTATAAGAACGGCGGTGCCAGCCTGCAGATCAACTACAGTTTTGGCGATAGCCCTTTTGGAAAGCTGATTGTGGCATCTACCGGAAAGGGTATCTGCCATATGGCTTTTAGCAGCAACAGGGAACATGCTGTGGAAAATTTAAAGTCACTCTTTCCCAATGCGCGGTTCACCGAAAAAACAGATAACATACAGCAGGAAGGACTGCATATTTTTCGGCACGATTGGAGCAGGTTAAATCAAATAAAACTCCACCTGAACGGAACCCCTTTCCAACTGAAGGTCTGGGCCACCCTGCTTAAGATCCCCATGGGAAATCTATCAACCTACCAGTCCATAGCCCGGAAAATGGAAAACCCAAAGGCTTCAAGGGCAGTTGGCAGTGCCATCGGAAGAAACCCGGTCGCCTTTCTTATCCCCTGTCACCGCGTAATCCGTTCTACGGGCCAGACAGGGGAATATATGTGGGGAGCCACCCGAAAAACCGCTATAATCGGATGGGAAGCTGCACATTTGGAAACAGTTTCCAGCCAATAAAAATCCCCGCTCATCGTGCCATTAAGGAGGCAGGTGCCACCTGTGTCCATACAATAATATGCCTTTGCCCTCAGGGTTCAGGAGAAGGCAACCCTTGCGGCAATATCACAATAATTATGGATAAGATAGCAAAGAGTATAGGAAATACCTACTGGGACGTAGTGACGGAATCCCTTCATAAAACTGGATATGCGCTGCTTCCTGAATTCCTCTCGTCTCAGCAATGTGAAGATTTAATACAGTTATACGACAAACCTGAAGCTTATCGTAAAATCGTTGTAATGGAACGCCACCGTTTCGGAATCGGGGAGTATAAATATTTTAACTATCCTTTGCCAGATGATATCCAGGCAATCCGTAACAGCCTTTACCCAAAATTAATGCAGGTGGCCAATGTATGGATGGGGGCATTAAATATGAACATTTCCTATCCTGGAACGCACGAAGAATTGCTGCTTCAATGCAGGGCAAATAATCAATCTAAACCTACACCACTCATATTAAAGTATGGCAAAGGAGGGTATAATACCCTGCACCAGGACCTATATGGGAAGGTCTATTTCCCCCTTCAAGCCGCACTTTTTTTAAACGAACCCGGGGAAGACTATACCGGCGGCGAATTTGTCCTTACCGAACAAATCCCGAGGGCGCAATCCAGGGCTATTGTTTTAAAGCCAAAAAAAGGGAATATGCTTATTTTTACCACCAGTTTCCGGCCTGTAAAGGGCAAACGGGGCCATTACAGGGTTACCATGAAACATGGAGTAAGCGAAATCCACAGTGGATGCCGGCATACCCTGGGGATCATCTTCCATGATGCGACGAGTTAAAATGATATATCACCGGGATATTACGGATAGGCTGCTTCATAGGAAGCTCAGAAGAAAAGAAATACTTTTTGGCGGGAATGGCAAACTAAAAATATTCGGAAACCTTAAATGCCACTCTGGCAAAAGAATGCATCGCATTAACCGCGTTTTTTTCTCATCGGAAGAGGAAGCCGCAGATAACGGATACAGGCCATGCGGCCACTGCATGAAACCCGCCTATAAGAACTGGAAGAATGGATTTGTTCGATAACACAGCGCCTGCCAACAAAAATCGGCTGCCCGGAAACGGTACCGTATATTATTACGGTAAAATACTGCTGCGGATTGAAGCTGACAAGTACCTGGACATTTTGTTGCAAACAATTGAGTGGAAAAACGATGTGGCCATAATCTATGGGAAGCGCATAGAAACCAAACGCAAGGTAGCCTGGTATGCCGACCGGCCATTTGCCTACACCTATTCAAATACCACAAAACTGGCCATGCCGTGGACCCGGGAGCTGCTGGAGTTAAGGAAGATTGTGGAGCAACTTAGTGGCGAAACATACAACTCATGCCTGCTGAATTTATACCACAACGGCAATGAAGGCATGGCATGGCACAGCGACGCGGAAAAAGACCTTAAAAAAAACGGGGCTATTGGGTCGTTAAGCCTTGGCGCCAGCCGAAAGTTTTCCTTTAAACACAAGGAAACCAAAGAAACAGTCTCTTTGATTTTGGAACATGGCAGCCTGCTCGTCATGAAAGACAACACCCAGACCAATTGGCTGCACAGGCTGCCACCGACAAAACTTGTATCCCTGCCCAGAGTCAACCTCACTTTCAGGACAATAGTTGATTCTGATTAAGGGTTTGGGCAATAAAAAGTACATGCTTTTTCGCGAATCTTCCATTTTCCTGGTTTTGCTCACACCTTACCTTTGTTTCATAACACAAAAACAATAAAGAATGAGTTCAGAAATTGAAGTCCAGGTAGTCAGAACCACCCAAACAGCATGGAAACCACTTATCGAGAGAGGCTTCCATTATAAAGGTGTTTACGTAAAAGCCCTGCGTTATGAGGGAAAACAGCAACGAGCCCCTTCAATCTTACTGAAGTTTGAAGCCGGGGCGTCCTACCCCTATCACAACCACCCTGCGGGCGAAGAATTATATGTCCTCAAAGGCAGTTGTACCATCAATGAAGCATTTCTCGAAGCCGGGGATTACCTCTATACCCATCCCGGCCAGAAACACAGTGTAAAATCGGAACACGGCTGCGAGATCCTGTTTATGATCCCTGAGGAAGTTGAAATCCTTAAGTGAGCGGATCGCGGAAGTTCCCTGTTATACCAATCATAAGTCCTGGAATCAATATCACTTCCTTATAAGAAGGGGCATTTCAAGATCCCGCTCTTCATGAAATCCTTCTACCCTGAAAACGTAAATTCGGGAAGCCTGATCAGCTCGCCGCCCTTCTTTGCCGATTCATGCGCCAGGATACCCACACAGGTAATATTGGCGGATTGTTTGGCATTGGGGTAAGGCGGCCTCCCTGTAAGCAGAGCGTTTACGAATTCATGTACCAAATGTGGATGCGAGCCTCCATGACCTGCCCCCTGTGTAAAGGAAAGGTGTTGGTGTTCGTCTGCATCATAAACCCCTCCTGTGGTAAATGAACGGATTTCTTCCGGCAGAAGCTTCGCAAAATCAGAACATTCAATTTCTTCAGGGATTTCAGGTTCCGGTTTCTTTGCGGTGTGAAGCACCAGCGGTTTACCTTCGATCAGTGGCCATTCCACCGACTTCTTTGAGCCGTAAACTTCGAAACTCTCCCGGTACTGCCTTGCAACATCAAATAGGGAGCGGTATACATGTGCACTCAGGTCCGAATCCCGGAATTTTATATGTGTGGTTTCAACCGCATAAGGCGAATTATAATGTGGAATCAGTTCGTCCCGTATAGTCCCGGACCCGAAGCAGGAAACATACTCCGCTTCCCCCCTTGTAAGGCCTAAAACAGGTCCTACACAATGGGTGGCATAGTGCATGGGTGGCAAGCCGGGCCAGTAATTGGGCCACCCGTCCATATCCTGTTGATGACTGGCTTTCAGAAATTGTATTTTTCCCAAATCTCCTTTGGTATATAATTCCTTCATAAAAAGAAATTCCCTGGCGTAAAGTACTGTCTCCATCATCATATAGGTGAGGCCCTTTTCTTCGGTCAACCTCACTATTTCTTCACATTCCTCGACCGTCGTGGCCATGGGTACTGTACAGGCTACATGCTTCCCGGCTTTCAGGGCCTTTATAGACTGGATCCCGTGGTCCGGGATAGGCGTATTTATATGGACGGCCTCAATTTCAGGATCTTCAAGCAACTCGTCGTATGAGGAATATCGTTTTACTATACCAAAAGCATCCGCCAGCTCGTTCAGCCTTTCTTTGTTACGCTGCGAAACCGCCACCAGGCTGGCATTGGGGTGTTTCTGGTAAATAGGGATAAATTCGGCACCAAAACCCAATCCCACAATGGCTATTCTAATTTTCCGATCTTTCATTTTACCACCTTTTAATCATTGAATGTATTCTTTAAAAATCTGATTCCCTCCCTGGCAAATTCATCCTGGCTTGGAGCAAAATTCTTCCAGATGCAAACGGCTCCTGCCAGTTCCCTGATCTCCGGAGTAAAACTTTCTATGGACACCACCCCTTTATAGCCTACAGCCTTCAATCCCAGCTTAAAATCGTTCCAGGGCGTCAGTCCTGTCCCCGGAATGCCACGGTGATTTTCTGAAACCTGCACGTGTACCAATTTATCGCCAACAGTTTCAATCGCCTCCCTTATATTCCGCTCTTCAATGGTCATGTGAAAACCATCCAGCAAAACCCTGGCACAGTGGTGGTTTACATCGCCTATCAACCTCATAACATCCGCGGCCGTATTCACCAAATCAGATTCGAACCTGTTCAGGGGTTCAAGTGCTATAACCAGTCCATGGCTTTTTGCCATTTCGCATACGGTTCCAATATTTCTTACTGCCCTGTCCCACTCCCGCTTCCTTTCTTCATCGGGCAGCATCCGCGCCTTTCCTACCGCAGCATACATGGGCCCGGCAAAAAACCCGGCACCCCAGCCATTGCACAACAAAAAGCACTGCTCTATATACCGGAAACACAATTGATGCACCGCAGGGTCTTCATGAGTAAGGTCTTTGGCGGGGCCGAAAGCCCCGCAGACCACAGCTTCGAGGCCATTAGCGTCAAGCGCCCTGCCAACAGCCTGAACATCGATCAAAGCAGGGTCTTCCACCGGAATTTCTACTGTATCGAATCCCATTGCCCTGATTTTTGGAAACAAGGCTGCCGAAGCCGTGGTAAAAGGCGATTCCCACAACCAGGTACTTACTCCGTAACGAATATTTTGCATTTTAGAATTTGAATATTAAAGCAAGGCAAAAAACCGCTTGTTTTCTATGGCGCCTCCACCACTTTCATAATTCCCTGCATGATGCGCCAGTGCCCCGGGAACGTACAAATAAACGGATATATCCCGGCTTTGGATGGCGCAGTGAAACGGAGCACCGCTTTTTCCTCAGGGTTGATAATAGCTGTGGCATACAGAACTTCATCCATTTCAGGCACATATTCTTTCGCAGCGCCATCGGGGTCCATTGCCAGCCGGTCTGCCTCCAGGCCCACTTTCTCCTTAGAACCGGGGGTAACTATAACCAGGTTATGTTGCATAAAATCTGTATTCTCAAACACCAATTCAACAGGCTGGCCAGCCTGCACCACAAATTCGGTGACATCATATTTCATTTCATTTTCGATAGTCTTAATAGTCACCGAAACGGCCGCGGATGAATGTGATGCTGCATTCTCATTCAGCTGACCCATACTGCCAATATGGTTGCTTACAAAGGTTTCAGCCAAATCACTACCATCGAAATCGGCTGTTTCGGTAGCTTCTGAGATCGTTGGAGAAGCCCTGAAATTCGGGTTGTCATTTATAAATGTCCTGATAAATCCATTTCGGTGTTTGCTTGCCGCAATATACAGGGCCCGCGAAAGCCATCGGTCGTTCGTCACCTGCGGCTCCCTGCTAAGCCTGTAAAGTATACTGCCTACTTCCTCTGAAGGTACCCTTTCCGAAAAATAAAGCATGGCTGCCAATTGAACCTGTGGATCGCGGTCCTGCAACGCACCTGCCTGAATCAGGGCCTCATCTACCCACTGCTCACGTGGGAGCACCTGTATTGCAGCTTTGCGAACCGCCGCTGATTGATGAAACAAGGCCCCTTTAATAACTGCCACCGCTTCCTTGTTGTTACTTAAGATGCCCAGCCCATCAATGGTCCATATCGCATGCAGGGCTCCTGGACTGATCCCCACGGCATCAGTTCCGGGACTATTGATTAAACGGTATAATGCCGGCAAAACATCGCTCTTAGCCCGTTCCACCAACAGGCGCTGGGCGGTCATCCGCCAAAACATATTGTCGTTGGAAAGGGCCGATACCAATTCATCCGGATCGTCACTATTCAACACCATGGGTTCCGGTTCAGGGGCGGCTTTATGGATAACCCTCCAGATACGTCCCCTTGTTTTGTCACGTAACGGATTGATATATGCATTCCCTTCGCCGTTCTCCGCGTTATACCCGCCTCTTTCCTCATTAGGTGTAGGGTTGTGCTGCACTATAAAATTATACCAGTCCAGAATCCATACTGCTCCGTCCGGTCCTACCTTTGCTTCCACTGGGGAAACCCATTCGTCTGAGCTTGCGAATAAATTTCCTCCGTCCTTTTCAGTGTAGCCTGCCCCATCCTTTTCTATTATAGCTGTATGGACGAGTCCGCCGGTTGGTTCGCAAACGAAAGCTACCCTGTTCCAATACGATGCCGGAAACGCCCTGGCAGTATAGAAATGATGCCCGGAAGCAGCGGTAAACCCATTGAAAACATCAACCTGCCTGATATTACGGGTTATAGTCTGCATAGCATAATGACCATCGATCTTCAAACTCCCCTGGGGGCTGATTCCTTCCACTTCATTAAAAAAGGTATTTGGGATCCCCATATAAACACTGTGGGTGTTATTAGCGGTGGAGGCGAACAAGGAATTATCTTCTGTAAGCCCCAGGCCCCATGTATTGTTACTGGTATTGGTCAGAAACTCGAATTTTTCCTTAGCAGGATCAAAACGGTACATCCCCTGCCGAAACTCGTATTCCTGTCCGTATATATTTCCTTTAAAACCGGAATATCCAACCACCCCGTAAATGTTGTTATCCAGCCCGGCCACCAGGTTAGAAGGACCTGCATGGGTATCGAAAGTACCCCATCCTTCTATAAGTATTTCTTTCACATCGGCACGGTCATCCCCGTTGGTGTCTTTCAGATAAAGAAAATATGGCGCCTGCGCAACGATGATGCCCCCTTCGTGAAAAGTAAAACCGGTAGGGATATTGAGCCCTTCCGCAAAAAGGGTGAAAGTATCTGCCCGGCCATCTCCGTTCGTATCTTCACATATTTTAATGCGGTCGTCTCCCGAGCCCCTGTCGTCTCGTACAGTGTTGGGGTAATCTACCGTCTCAACAACCCAAAGCCTCCCTTTTTCATCCCAGTTCATGGCTATGGGGTTGATGATATCCGGTTCAGACGCGAATAATCGTAAATCGAAGCCCGGGGGTACCTGTATCAGCTTTTCAGAGGCCTCCGGGGACAATGGCAGCTGATATTTGGGTGCAGGTGAACGTTTCTCGTAGTTCGGGATATTGCTCCTTTCCTCGTATACCAACTGCGGGATGTCTTTTACATATTCCGTCCAGTTATTACGGACCTGCTCTTTTACCGCCCAGACTATGCCGTTTTTAATTAATTCGTGAAAGCCCGGATGGGTCCATGTGCGATCGTCATGCCCATAGGCGGTATAAAAAACCCTGCCTTTCCCATGATTTCTAACCCAGGTCCAGGGTTCGCGCCGATCGCCATCCGAACGCTCCATCAATACTTCAAGATCTTCCCCGAGTTGATGGTGCACATACGTTTCATCCCATGTTGAAAATGGTTCCAGCCCCGCCATGGCTTCATGTTCTTCTGCAACGATATCCACGGTGAAGGTATCGGTCCCATGTTCTTTGAATTGTCCGCCTACCAGCCCGACATATTCCGGGGAATCCTTAAAGCAAAAACTTGCACAATGTACCGGGATAAAAGCGTGGCCATCGGCAACATAATCCATTAGTGCTTTTTCCTGGGCAGGATGCCGGCCTTCGTGGTTGGCATAAAGCAGGACCCCATCGTACTGTTCCAGATTTTGGGTGTTTAAATCCGAAATAGCTTCCGTGTAGGTAATATTGATACCTTTTGGTGCCAGGGCAGCGGCAAGGATTGGCATATACTCACGTGAATTATGATGTTCCTCCGCATGGCCCAAAAACAAAATCTCGATCCGCCGGGGTGCTTCATCCCCGGCTTCCGATTTATCTTTCGTGCCGGAATTACAGGCATACACTGCGCACAATGATGCCATCCCAACGAAAAACCGGAGTATTCTCGCCTTCATAGTTTTAGTTTAGTTACTCCAATGTTAGTAATAAAACCCGCAGGAAAAAGACTGTCTGCTGCCAGATGCTGACTTTATTCTGTCATAAAATCGTTTCAATGATGATTTAATGGATAAATTAGTACATATTTTCCAAACCATCCAGCATCAGCCCGTAAACGGGACCCAGACACTATGAGGACCGCACTGCAAAAATCTCCAATTCCCAGGTCGCACACCTTTATCGCAAAATCATTAAAACAGCCTGTATTTGACCCCAATTGGCATTTCCACCCGGAGTACCAGTTGTTTATGGTATTGAAAGGTAGCGGGACCCGGTTTATAGGAGATAGTGTGCGGCCTTACAAGGAGGGCGACATTAGCCTGACAGGGCCCGATTTACCCCATTTGTGGCGTAGTGACCAGGAAACATCACTACAAGGGGAGGAGTCCTGGTCTGAAGGGGTGGTGGTGTATTTTCATCAGGATATCCTGAGTGAGAATTTTTTAAAAAAAGAGGAGGCTCTGAAACTACAACTCCTCTTTAAGAAAAGTATAAGAGGGTTGGATATCAGGGGAGCCGCAGCCGCAAGAACGCGAAAAATGATGTTGAGACTTCTTAAGTCACGGGGGTTCGACAGCGTGTTGGAACTGTTAAGTCTCCTGAACTTCCTTTCCAAGGCAGAGGATCTGGAAATACTTGCCAGCCCGGGGTATACAAACACCCTGAAAGAAGGCGATACTCAGCGAATGAGCAGGGTGTACGCCTATGTGATGAAGCATTTTAAACGCAAAATGGCCGTTTCCGAGCTGGCTGCCCTGACCAACATGACTGAGACCAGTTTCAGCCGGTATTTTAGAATACACGCCAATAAAACCTTTTCTGAGTTCGTCAGTGAAATCAGGATAGGTCACGCATGTAAATTACTCATCGAGAAAAAGCTGAATGTCTCACAGGCCTGTTACGCCAGCGGGTTTCAGACATTGTCGAATTTCAACCGGCAGTTCAGGGCAATAACCGGAAAGACACCACTATCTTATAAGCGCGAATTTATTATGAAATGATTCTTCTGATTCTGGTGGCAGAGCGTAAAGAAGTGGATAGCAAAGATCATAAATAAGTTATGTGATTCGGAAATTACAAATTTATTCCCGCCTCACATCTGTAAGAAGCCATACATCCAAAGGATGGTGATCACCATTGTGAAATACCGATATATTGCCAGTCGTTTCAAAAATTACCGCTTTTACATGCGATAATTGTGAAACGTTGGCTTCTCCTTATTTTGATCGCAAATCTCATTCGGTAACCCGCGCTTTCTTTAAGTTACCATAAAGAATTTTCTCCCCTTCCATCAATATCAGCGGTATATTGTCTACCGCCTTACGAACATACTTATTTTTCCCTAGCCATTGCCATGGAAAACTGAAGCAGGTAAACGGCACTAAGCCCTAGAATTCCGGATATAATGGTTACTGAAGGTGACATGATTGTTGAAGCGATTATTGAACCCACCGCAACAGTCATTGGAAAATCAAAACCCGACATTTTGGAAAAACTTCGTTTTCCGAAAATGCGGGTCAGTAAAACAACCCCGGCATAAACGCAGAGGGCCGGGGCGCCGAAGTCCATCATTATTGAATAGGCAATTAACTTCGAAGGATATAATGATAGCTATTTAAAGGCGAATTAAATCCATTGAATTAATGATGCGCTATAAAAAGTGATTTTGAAGATTCAACATAGCCTTTCCCATATCAAGAGACTTAGTGAGCACTTCCCGGAAGCGGATATCTGCCTTTGGGATTAACGAAGGGGCATTTTGGATGGTAAAATCCTGAATCCTTAACCCTTTTTTAAGTTCATCCCAGCTTACCGGCATTGAAACGGGAGCCTCTGGCTTAGGCCGGACGCAGTATGTGGCTGCCATAGACTGGCCACGTCTGTTTTGTAAATAATCAAGGTAAATTTTCCCGTTCCTTTTATTGACCTTTCTTTCCATGGTGGTAAGAACCGCCAGGGATTGTTGTACATAATAGCAGATCAGCCTTGCAAAATTACGGCCTTCTTCATAGGTATACTTCCCTCCCAGGGGAACATAAATATGGAGCCCCCGGGAGCCTGAAGTTTTGCAATAGCCTTCAATTCCTGCTATCCCCAGGACTTCTTTTACCATGAGGGCCGTTTCAATTACATTTTGAAAAGAATTCTGAGGTGACGGATCCAGGTCTATTACGCAATAGTCCGGCCAATCCAGAGACAAGGTCCTGGAATTCCAGGGGTTCAGTTCAATACAGCCAAGGTTAGCCATATACATCAAAGTGGCCTGTTCATCGCAAATCAGATAATCAATACTCCTTTCTGAAGATTTGGAGTAAATCGGGAAAGTCCTGATCCAGGATGGAATGCCTTCCATATCCTTTTGATAAAAACCTTCTTCCAGGATGCCATTGGGATGCCTGTGCAAATTTTCCGGCCTGTCTTTAAGATAAGGTAAGATGTAGTCCGTAATATTTATGTAATAATCAATAAGTTCGTATTTGCGTATACCACTTTCAGGCCAGTACAGTTTATCAAGATTGCTAAGGACCAGCGGCTTACCATTCACCTCAAGTACATCTCCGGAATTGCTGCGGTTCTCCTTAGGGATTGCAACTTCGCGGGCTTCGGTAAGTTCCGGATTAAGGTCATGCCGCAATCGTTTATATACAGGGTGGCGCAGCAGACCTTTTTTTGTGCGGCTCGAATATTTTACCTCGCATTGCAACCGCGGCTGTAGCCATTGAGGACTTCTGCCCTTAAGATTCGGGGCTTCACTGAACGGAGTGCCAGCTGTTTTTAAGGGAACGAATGTGGCGAGCATTTGCTGTTGATCCTCAACCGTAAATCCGGAACCGCAATTGCCTATATAGATCAGCTTTCCGTCTTCGTATTTACCGAGAATTAATGAGCCGAATGCTGCCGGGTTTTTAACCGATTCCGTATAACCGCATATAAAGGCTTCAATTGTATTTTCTTTCTTTACCTTGAGCCATTGCTCCGTTCGAATACCGGGGGAATATAAGGATTGGGCCTGCTTGGCCACCACTCCTTCTACACCAGCTCCAATCGCCTTGTCGTAAAGCGAAATCCCCATTCCTTCGATATGATCGCAATATTTACAATACTCCAGGCCATCAAGCAGTTGAGGAATAAGGCTTTTCCTGTCTATTAATGGTATATGGGTTACGCCGTGCCCATTAAGGTAAAGTATATCAAATACGTAGAAACGCAGGATCCCCATTCCACCACCCGGGTAATTTTGCAATTCACTAAACTGGGTTATTCCTTTATCATCCACAAGGACCACTTCGCCGTCAAGGATGGCGGTATGGGGAATTGATTCCAGCTCCGTCGCAAGCCGACCAAACTTCTCTGTATATGATATTCCATTGCGGGAGTAGAGATGTACTCCCGAATCGGTTAGATGAGCCATGAGACGGTAACCATCCCATTTAAGTTCAAAAAGCCAGTCGGGATCATTGAAAATTTCAGCGGCAGTACCCGCCAGCATGGGCTTAATATAGGTTCCGGGATAAATTTGAAACTCCCCGGAAGATTCGGAGGCCGGTACCAGGTCTTCGGCATCAAATTTAAGTTCGGTGGCATACTCATCAGATTTTTTTATAAGTAACCAGTTGTCTTTTGAATGGCCGGAAAATGTTTTAACGAGTGCAAAATGTCCCCTGATCCGGGCACCTGAGAATTCCAGTTTGAGTTCTCCCCCGGAAAGCTGCTTCAAAGCCTCGGTTTCAGTTGTGATTCCGCTAAGGGTGTAAGTTCCCTGATCCCATATCTCCATATGGCCTGCCCCATAATTGCCTTTGGGAATATCCCCTTCAAAATCCAGGTATTTTACGGGATGGTCTTCGGTATGGATAGCCAGGCGTTTATCGGCCGGATTCATTGAAGGGCCTTTGGGAATTGCCCAGCTTTTGAGGACCCCGTCCATTTCGAGCCGGAGATCGTAATGCAAACGTCTCGCCTGGTGCCGTTGAACCACAAACCTGTTCTGGCCCGTCCTGGATATAATGGCATCAGGTTCCGGGGTCTTATCAAAGTTCCGTTTCTTCTTATATTTATCGAGTCCCATAATGGTCCCTGACTGGTCAGCCCGCCTTCCTCTTTTCCAGGCTGGCTTTTAATTTGGCCATGAGGTCATCAGCGAGGGTGGGTTGGTCCTTAAACTCCTCGCGTTTTACTGCCTTGCCGGAAGATTTGTTGTTAATGATTTTTATTAATTGATCATTGTATATATCCTTGAATTTAGTGAATTCGAAAGTTTCGGTGTATTGATCGATGAGGGAGATAGCCATATCTACTTCACGCTTACTCACCTTGTCTGAGGGAAGTTCGAGCAGGCCGGGGTCTCTGATCTCATCCTGGAACCTTATTACATGGAGTACAAGCGCACTTTTATACACCCCCAGAAGGCTCAGATGCTCCTTCTGACGCATTACGAAGGTGGCAACTCCCAATTTTTTTGTTTTTTTAAGGGCATCGCGCAAAAGGTTGTATGACTTACCACCTTCCTTTTGAGGTTTTAGAAAATATGGCTTCTTAAATAATACATCGGCTACCTCATTTGTTTCAATAAACTGCTCTATATCTATTGTTTTACTTTTTTTCAAATTAGCCAGCTCAAAGTCATCCTTTTCGAGCACCACATAGTCTTCGTCTTTAAGGAAGCCTTTTACAATATCCTCCCAGGCTACTTCCTTCCCGGTCTTTTCATTTACTCTTTTATAACGAATTCGCGCCTTATCCCTGCGATCGAGCATATCAAGATCGAGCCTCCTGTCTTCAGAACCCGAGAATAGTTTCACAGGGATAGATACAAGTCCAAAACTGATAGAGCCGTTCCAAATAGATCTCATTTCTATAAATTTAATATGTTGATAACATCATTAATTGAGGATTCAGCTGACTTAAGGTATATCCTGAATCTGTACTTCAATAGCCGAAAATGAATAATTATTTGATGCCCCTGCAGAACAGGCAGTAATCCCCAGAATCAAATCCATCCCGGCTCTGAAAACCACATAATCGCCCGCTTTGGCAACAGGGGGGAGCACCTCAATCCCCATAGATTCATCTACGGCTACATTCATAAAGATGTTAAAGGCGGTTGGTAACTGCCAGCGCTCGATGCCGTAGCCAGCCAGGGCCTCATGGAGGTTATCGCGGCAATTAGGGGATGGTCCCTCCATATTGTAAAACAGTCGCATGGTCTCAGGGCAACAGGGTGCCAGCAGGAAATCATGTATGCCGCAGCTGTCTGAAATTATTTCCAGCATACAGTTGCTTAAATTACTGTGCAGGATGTTGCCGGATGTTAGCCGGAGTGTCTGTTCGTAATCGAAGGTTTTCCCGTTACTGAGGACTTCAGTGAAATCGTGCCGGTTAAATGCAACCAAATCTGCTACCTGACCTCCTTCCGGGCATACAACTTTCAGGTATTGACCCTGCTGCAGTTCCAGGGAATAACCCGATTTGGGGGGAATAAGGATCACCTTTTCTTCCATATTGTATCATCTTACAGGATTAAACGGACATTTCCAGCCCGCACCAACTTTGCGTCCTGAATATTGGGGAGCCTCAAGACCCTTGCCATAATCACTGAGCATTGGGTTTATCGAACCATCAAACAGGCGTTCATTATTTCGTACGGCCCTTTTCATTCGGTTAAACCGTCCATTTTTCCTGAGGTCTTCAAATTGTTCATGCAGATTAAAAGCGATTGCCGGATACTGAAATCGCCTGGCTCTTCTGCTGCTATGGGGATGCAATCCTACCATAAAAAAGGCGCTGCCCCCTAAACTGAATGAAAAATTTCTGGATGCCGGGTCATTACTCACTTTCGGATCCCATTTGTGAGTTTGGGAGTCTATGCCGTGTAACCTTTTAAGCAAGGCCCATAGCCCATTTTCAAATTCCAGTTCGGTTGCATATTCATCTTCAGGAAAGATGGCCACATAAGACAAAAAGCTGCCCGGTTTCTCCTTTGCTAAATCCAGGTAAGCCAGGAGTTTTCCTGCTAGGGTAGCCGCCGCTTGCATACTATCCATTGATCCAAAAGCCCCGAACCGAAGACTTCGTGAATTGAGCGCTGCCTGAGCCCCCACGCATGGATATCCTTCCTGCCTGATAAAATCCCTGAATTCTTTATAGAGGGTATTTCTGTTTTTTTTGATTATATAAATTGAATCTGCCTGCATAAAAATTGTTTAAATATTCCCCGGCAATAATTTGCCGATCATCTCTGGCGTACCCCCGGCTGTATTAAGCGCGCCTATATCTTACCATGAGGAATAACATAATAGCGTTTAAGGAAAGTGACAACCCATTGGTGGCGATAATCGGCCAGTCGTTCCGGAGTATCCCATATACCACCCAAAGTGCAACGCCAAGCAGCAGCACGGCGAACATGGCAGGCGATACATCATCTACCTTCCTGGTTTTCCATACCTTAATTATTTGTGGTAATACGGCAGCCGAGGTACAAATACCCGCAAGAAAACCAATTATGTTCGGCCAGCTCATATGTAAAATTTATTCCTTTGTGATAATTCCTTAGGGTACTGGCCATACAATAAACGGTCTGTCTATTTATAACTGGCATAAGAAATTCTGTACCCGGAACCTGACCCATACGGATCTCCGGGGTTAAAACCTAAAATTAACCCGGTAAATGGGAGAGACAGGGCTTTATTAAGTAAAATCTTGACGGAAGTTTTAAGAACCAAAGGAATTACCGGAATTTCGAATGCTATTTCGAATTTTCATCTTTCTTGTTAATTTGTTCACTTAAAGAAGTATCATCTAATTCCTGCAAGGGAGCTGTTGCCGGACCTTCAATAATCTCGCCGGATATCTCAAACCTGCTACCATGGCAAGGACAATCCCAGGAATTCTCCACATTATTCCAATGAACAATACAGCCCAGATGGGTGCATACTGCGGAAACGATTTTCACTTCTCCTGAATGTTCCTTAAATACCGCCAGCCTTTTTCCTTTCACACGGATAATACTACCGGTGCCGGGTTTAATCCCGCCTATATATTCTTTGCCTTGCTTTAGGACATAATCTTTAAGGAGTTGTCCGGCGACATTTAAGTTTTCTTTTGTTATTTTTTTTGCTGATTTAATTGGCCGAATTCTCGATGCCTTAAATATGTTTTGATATAACTCCGTGTTGGCGATAATGGCTTGTGATATGATCTTTGCGGAGAGGGTTCCGTATATCAAACCGTCGGTTGAAAAGCCGCAGGCAACAAAAACATTGGAATTTTTATTTTTTCTTCCGATAAAAGGCAGGAAATCTGAAGGTTTGTAGTTTTGTCCACCCCAACTGTAAGTAACCTGGGCTGTAGGAAACCTATCTTTTAGAAAATGAACTAAAGCGCTTAAGTGATAGCTGTTATCTTCAGCCTGGCCAACTTTGTGTGGTTTTCCGATACAAATAACAAACTTCTCGTCATTTCGGGAATAGGACCTGAATGAAAATTTTTCATTTTTAGTGTATTCCCAGAAAATACCTTCAGGATACGCTTGATTTTTTAAGGTTGCAGCTACACCATATTCGCGATAAGGACCAAGCATGGCATGATGAATGGCTATACCTATTGGTGTATGAGTTGCCTGTATTGCAAATTTTGCCTTCACCCTGGCGGTTGATGTATGTAATATACAGGATCCGTCTTCCTCTGCAATCGACAGAATTCTGGTGTTTTCATATATTTTACAATTTTTGCCTTCAATTATTTTTGCCAGCGCCTGTACATAGAGCAGAGGATTAATCTGAGCCTGATCGGGGTATTTCATGCCGCTTTTCATCTTGAAGTGAAAATTATTCTGCGATAAGTGCTCCGCCTTAATATGGCTTTCGCGGGCTATTTCCATTTCCTTTTTCACATGATCCGTATGTTCGTCTTCAAAAATGTACATATGGCTTTTCTGATAATCACAATCAAGCTGGTAGTCCTGTACATTTTTTGATATCAAATCGAAGGCATCCCTTCTGGCATTAAGGATTACTGATGTTTTTTCACTGTTATATTTAGTTGAAAGTGTGTGTAACAATTCATCAACCGTCAAATATATATTACCTGTGCTTTGCCCTGTGGTACCCTTGCCAATGCTCCGAGCCTCGAATATGCCAACCGTCAGTCCTTGTTCTTGCAATAACAGGGCTGTAGTTATCCCCGTAATTCCCGCGCCTATTACTGCAACGTCCACAGAAATGTCATTTTCCAGACCTGGATAACTTATAGATTTTTCAAATGAAGACCAAACGGGACTAATTTGCATGTTACAACAGGTTAATTTGAATTGTTAATCCGATCCTCAATAACCAAGGCAGATTTGCGAAAGAAAGTGACGGACAAATTCAATTAGAATTTGAAAATTTCCATCAACTGAACGTCCATGGAATTGATTTTAAGATTTGTTTTCCGTAATTGATTAAAATAATCGTTACGGCAGTGATGCAAAGCCCTAATCACTTAAAAAAGTGATACGATCACTTAATTCAGTAATGGGTGTAACAAGAAGGAGCTTAAGCAGCTATAAAGTTTATTAAATAAAGCTCTTGAATAATTGAATTTATTGATGTCTAAATGAAGGTGGACCTTTGAAAAAATAAATCACGAAATCTACTTGTGAAAGTGTCTGGAATTAAGGAAGAAGGAAATATTAAAAAGTTAATTACTTCCGCCATCCAACTTAATTCAAAAAAGAAGAGCTGTTAAAAGTTTCGATCCTTTTCAGGAATAACTTTTGAGAATGCTTTTATCCGGATGCCCTGATGGAGGAGATTAACCAAGCCGGAATGATATGATACTAAGTCGAATTAATTTATACACTTTATGTTGCACTGCAACGTCCTGATTACCTTACACAGGTATTGTAATATTTCTATAATAAATATCCCCTTACCATTGACAGTAAGAGGATATTTGCATAAACACTTATTGTGAAGCCAAAAGTAATGTCCCTATTGCTAATAAGTAACATAAGGCTGAAAGTAGTACAGACTTTTCAGAATAGAATTCTGGTTTATAACGAATACTTATGCTCCTGTTTCTCATTTCCTCCGGATTAATCAAAGGCATAGCCAGTTGACATCCTGAAAAGTAAAGCGTAGAAGGCAATCGCCATTAATGCGAAACAAAACCAGGCATAGCCTTTAAAAACGTTTCTTACAATAAAGACACCCAGATTTCGGAAGCCTTCCAGATAGATATCTTTAATAAGTAGTATTGTATTCATAGGGGGATGTTTTTAAATAACAATGCGAAGATTGGGTAAGTGAGCAGATCCCGCAATTCAACTCGATAAATGTGCAAAAAAAAAGTTTAAAAGCTTTCCACATAACAGACACCCTAAATACAGGCATTTCGTCGATAAGTCTAGGTTCTGGTCCAACACAGATTATCAGTAGTTATTTGTCGGTAATGCCACTTCAAATATCCTTCCTTGATCTTAAGTATTATTGCCATGTATATCTGTTAAGAAATATTCTTTTAGAGCACTTGGTAAAGAAAGGAATGATATAGTTTTGCCCTTATAAGTAGGTTAGTTAGTTGATTCTCTAACAAAGAATTATTTAGACAATAGGAGGACGTTGTGGGGATGTCCTCCTTTCTATTTTAGCGGTGCTGATGTTATTTTCATATCCTTTAATTTAACTTAAGGAAAGTCCTTTATTTCCAAAAGGGACTTTTAATTATAAGGGATGACCGGGAAGGTCAGGGTTTAAAGCAAATAACCGTGATAACCTTAAACCTGGGTAGCTGTCGAAGCCCCCTGTTCAATCACTTTAGAAAAGAAGCCACTTAGACCCCATACCATAAAAATATGTTTCAACCAATTGGCTATCCCGGTTCCTTTTTTATTCTATCGGCAAGGCTGGCGAAAGGATCCGGTTTAGACCTGGGGAAATGAGACAATTCACTGGTTACGCATTTATCTAACACTTAATGATATGCATAATTTACGTTCCGAAGAAACGGCCATGATTTCAGTTTTGCTTGTTGACGATGATACGGAAGATCAAGAACTATTCGCCGAGGCAATTACTCAATTAACTATGCCAATAGACCTGAATATATTGAATAATGGAATAGATCTGATGCAATTTCTATATTCCGATGCACCCTTGCCTGATATGGTATTTCTTGATTTACATATGCCTATGATGGATGGTGAAGAATGCCTTACTGATATCAGGCAGGAAAAACAATTTGAAACTATACCCATTATGATTTATTCGACCAGCTATGACGTATCACGCATAGAGCGATTGTTTGCCCTGGGGGCTAACTTTTTTTTACAGAAACCTCTTTCATTCAAGGATTTGGTCACATCTCTGGAGCGATGCATTATATCTGCACTCAGTAATGGCTATACTGGTAAAGCCGTGTATCGTTTTTCCACCTAAAGAATTTAAACCGCCTCATCTGTTAATAAAGAAGCCAGACTAAGCTCTTGGGAACTTTATATTTAGTAATGTGAGCTTTACTGGGCTAACTAATTACATGAGGTCCTCCAACAGGGAGACACGGCTGCAAATAGAAAACCCGCGCCGAATGGCGCGGGTTTTCCGCTTGATGTGGGCCCTACTGGGTTCGAACCAGTGACCCCCTGCTTGTAAG
>CAYSVQ010000049.1:0-29728 GCA_964434565.1 uncultured Flavobacteriaceae bacterium
AAAAAATTGTAATCGGGAAAACTAAAACCGCTCAACAAGACCTTGAATTCTCCATCCACCAGATGGTCGAAATAGCTTGTCGTGCCCTCTCCCCCGGAATAAATGACCCGTATACGGCGATTGCCTGTATTGATAACCTTACAGCTACCATGACCTATTTAGCACAGGCCAAATTCCCGTCAAAATATCGATATGATGATAAGGGAAACCTCAGGATTATTGCTGATTCATTGGAATTCGAGGGAGTATTAGATGCGGCGTTCAACCAAATCCGGCAATTTTCAGGGGGAAGCCCTGCCGTGATCATAAGGTTGATGGAGTCATTAATAACCATTAGCAGATTTACCAATAATAAAAGCCATAAAAGGGCCGTGAGCAGGCATGCAAAGATGGTTTTGAATATCGGAAATCAAACTATAAAAGAAGAGAACGATCTAAAGGACCTCGTTAAAAGGTCGGAAAAGATTTTAAATTGATGAAAAACCACTGGCTAAATATAATATAAGCGTAACCTATGGTGAATTACTGAATTGAGTTTTTGGGCCGAAGTCACTTTTCGGGAGACAGTGAAACGCTGCGAAACCCTACGCTTAAACATGACATTCAGACACAAAATAACCAACCCAAAACACCGTATTAATGTAACTGCTAACCGATCAATTTATGTCAGAAAACGATTCAAATAAGGCCTTTGATTATCCCAGAAACATTGACTTTCCACTTTCTGAAAAACTGCAAATTGAGAGTCTTATTCAGGAACAAAACAAAAGGTTCCAGGTAATATGCAGTTCCAAAAATGATGCTATCATTACCTCTGATGAAACTAAACGGATTTTATTCTGGAATAAAGGGGCGGAATACATTTTTGGTTATTCTTCAGATGAGGCTTTAGGTAAACCATTGACATTGATAATTCCCAGTCCATTACATCAAAGGCATGATAAAGGCATGGAAAGAATGAATCAAAGAAAGAAGCCCCGAGTACTTGGAAAAGTTCTTGAATTGAATGCTCTGAAAAAAAGCGGGGAAGAATTCCCTATTGAACTTACTCTCGGAAGCTGGGATAACGATGGTAAAAGATATTATAGCGGCATCATCAGAGATATTACAGAAAAGAAAAAGGCAGAACTTATTATTTTGAACGAAAAGAAAAAATCAGATGAATTATTACTTAACATCTTACCTAAACAGGTAGCGGATGAACTCAAAAGCAGGGGGAAGGCTACGGCCAAAAGATATAAGAATGTTACAATTCTATTCACAGATTTTAAGGATTTCACCCTAATGACAACTTCAATTTCACCAAATAAGCTTGTGAAAGAATTGAATGAGATATTTAGTCACTTTGACGATATCATGGAAGCATTTCATATTGAAAAGATCAAAACTATTGGCGATGCGTATTTCGCAGCTTGCGGATCGCCGGAAAAAAATAAGGATCATGCGGTGCAATGCATAGAAGCGGTTAAGCAAATGTTCAGGTTTTTGGAAGGCCGGAATAAAAAAAACGATATCCAATGGGAAATGCGGGCAGGAATTCATTCTGGCTCGGTTGTGGCCGGCGTTGTAGGTAAAAAGAAATACGCCTATGATCTTTTTGGAGATACGGTAAATACTGCAAGCAGAATGGAAAATTACGGAGAGGTAGGGAAGATCAATATCTCAGAGACCACATATGAATTAATCAAAGAAAAATATAATTGCTCCCCCAGGGGTCAGATAAATACTAAAGGAAAAGGAAATCTGAACATGTATTTTGTGGAATAAACAAATAGAAACTGTGCCTTACATTGGTCTGTCCGGAAGTGTGGCGGGATATTATAAGATCGGCTTTTTGCCCCACTGTTCTTTTGTTCCCGCATACGAATACTAATTTCACTTTTTGTTATTAACTTCAACTTTGTATTTTAATTTGAGCAGCTGTTACGGGTCGTGGACTATATGCCAAAAAACTTGTAATGTTACTTAGGTTCAAATTATTGCCTGTTTTCTTTTTATTTAAAGCTGACAATAGCAAAATGTCAGCGGAAGGGAAATCAATTCAAAAGAAATAAATGGATAAGACTTTCAAAATATTCCATTATTTAAGTTTTTTTCAATATCCCTTCTTAGGGATTGCACTTTATTATAGCTATAAGCCCTTAATTTTTGGAACGGACAGTATGATTTCGGACTATAATAGCGCATTATTGTTTCTTGGAATCGCTTTGAGTTTTACTTCTTTGGCCGACATAAGGAAAAGAACAAAGATCGGTGATTGGGTTTACGGAAAGCCTAAAAATGCGAAAAGATGGATTGTTTATGTTTGTCTGCTTGTAATCACAATTTTTGCACTCGGAATATTCATTCGTTTTTTCTCAGACAATGATGATTTAAAAGGACTCTCAACTGGGGTTTTTGTCCTTGGAATTGGTGCTGTCGGTCTTTTAAGAATGAATCTTGAATTGATTAAATCCTATCAGAAGGAATGGAGTAACTAGGCCCCTTCGAAAACATGGGGCAAGCACCCCACCCTGAATGTATCATCCGCTATGGGAGGGTTGGTTCCGCAAGGTTGTTTTCCACAGCTAACTCAGGTAAGGCTAACTATATTTTAGCATGAAAGATCTTTTTGAAGCATTTTATCAGCTCCTTAAAATCTTTTTTTACTTTTCCTTAGCTATCTTTAAAAAATCCGGATTGTTATCTTCAGCTCACTGCATTGAATTGATTAAATTAAGTCGAAAGATGAATTAGTTTCCAGCCTGAAGATTTATAAGGCTGGATGTTGCAGGTTTTAATTTTATTGAATGCGGATACTTACCCTAATATTATGCATTATTGTTCTCCTGGCCACAGGATTGCCCCTGATCAACACTGCAGCCTGGTGGATTAGAATATTTGATTTTCCAAGAATTCAGATTGCTGTATTAACCTTATTAACGATTTTTCTGGCATACGCCTATCTGGATTTCAAATGGAAATTCAAAGCAGCAGTATTGTTAATTCTGATTATTTCCCTGGTTTATCAGCTACAGTTTGTTTTGGTATATACGCCCCTTTACCAAACCCGGGCAAAGGATAGTAGCATGCCGGCAGAAGGAACCAACCTTACCCTTATGGTTGCAAATGTGCGTATGGAAAATGAGGATAAGGAGAGTTTTCATGACCGTGTAAAAAAGTATAATCCCGATATTCTGCTGATCAATGAACCTGATCAGGCTTGGGCTGCTTCTATCAGCAAACTCGACCCGGATTTCCCATATTCGGTTAAATATCCGATGGCCAATACCTATGGAATGATAATGCTGTCAAAACTTCCGCTGACTGAAAGCATTGTAAATTTTTTGGTGCAGGATGATATCCCGTCTATTTTTACCAGGATTACCTTGCCATCAGGAAACATCATTGATTTTTATGGTGTTCACCCGGAGCCGCCAATGCCAGGCACCGATACCTATGAAAGAGATACAGAATTGCTTATTATCGCCAAAAAAATCAGAGAATCTAAAAACCCAACCATAGTAGCTGGAGACCTGAATGATGTTGGTTGGTCTGTTACTTCAAAGCTTTTCAGGAAGTATAGCAGACTGGTCGACCCTCGTGAAGGAAGGGGATTATACAATACTTACAGCGTTTTTGTGCCTTTGTTCCGGTATCCGCTTGATCATATTTTCTATTCCCGGGAATTCGGACTATTAACCCTCAAGAAGCTTGAAGAAATAGGATCAGACCATTTTCCACTCCTGATTGCTCTCAATTATGAACCGGATGATGATAATACAGAAGGGTTGGAAAAAACAGATGCGGAGGAGGAAGCGGAAGTTGAAGAAACAATTGAAGAGGGCAAAGAGGAAGGTGAGGAGCAATAATGTCAAAAAAAACAAACTGCAGGCAGCTAGCGGGAAGCCCTAAGCCCTAACCAAACAATAAAGAGCTGTGGAATATAAAGAAAGACCTCAGCTTCATCCTTCACAGGCCAATAAATCATCACATTATATATCAATTACATGTGAAGCCGTTATTTTGAATTATTCAGCTTTCCCGCTTATACACTTGGGACTATGCCCAACTTTAAAGTTTACCGAGTTGGCAATAAAACAAAGTGAATTGGCTTTTTTGTGCAAGCCGTTAGCTTTTTCAATCATTGAACTATCCAGGACCGTAACAACCGGGTGCAAATTAACTTCTGAGAAATAACCGCCACCTGTTGAGGTTTCGACCATTGTTCCGGTTGCATTGTCAGTATAATCCGTAACGACCACCCCATTTATCGAACACAAATGCAGATACCAAAGCATATGGCATGCAGATAGGGAGGCAACCAGCAATTCCTCCGGATTGTATTTCGTGCTGTCGCCCCGAAACGCAGGGTCGGAAGAACCTGAAAGATCGGGTTTATTTTTAATTGAAACAATGTAACTTCTTTCAAATGCACTATAACTGGCTGTCCCAGTTCCCTTGTTTCCAGTCCAATGTATGGTTATTTTATAACTATGCTGTCCCTTCATAGATCATTGAATAAAAATTAACCCCACCAGGTTTTCATCCAGTTTTCCGAAACTTTTCTCGCTTTATCGTAGTCATCCGGCACTATAATCAATTGGTTCGAATGGTCGCTGTACTGTGTTAAAATATTGACTCCGGCATTTGACAGTTCCCTGCAAAAGGTTCCTAACTGACCGGGGACATCCTGCCTTAATTTTTGAATAATAACATCATTGATTTTAACAACTTCTATTCCGGCTTTTTCCAGCACGGTCCTGGCCCTGTCTGCTTCCTCTACCAAGAAATGGGCAATTGAAAATTCCCCCTTCTCAAAAACCCCGCCTCCTTCAAGACTTATTTTGTGTGCCCCCAAGGTTTCGCCCATCAATGCCAAAGTACCTGCTTTGTTCTCCAATAATATTTCAAGGTCTTTCATATTTTAAAGCTTAAGAGATCCACAAAGTAAATAGAATAATTACTTTTATACTTCATTTATTAATGAACAATGTATGAAGATAAATTTATATCCACCGCCTCTCTCCTTTGTGAGCCTTCAAGAGCCAGAATAGTATGGAATTTGTTAGATGGCAAGGCTTATACTGCCAGTGAACTGGCATTGGTTTCGGATTTGTCGCCTACCGCCGTCAGTAACCACTTATCAAAACTGCTCAAGGGGGATATTGTAAAAGTCGATGTTCAGGGCAGGCACCGATATTACTCAATTTCCAATTCAGAAGTGGCATATGCCGTGGAATCATTGGCGAATCTCGCCAGTCCGGCACTAACTTCAAACCCGGATAATCCTTTAACCAAAAACGATATCAAATATTGCAGGACTTGCTACGATCATCTTGCGGGCAGGGTTGGGGTGTTGATTGCGGACACCCTGATTTCCCAAAAAGTAATCGGGTTGCAGGACAAAACCTTTATGGTAACCGAAAACGGCAACAAATTTTTCCGACATTTTGATATAGACGTGACCGAACTTCAAAAACAAAGGCGCTACTTTGCAAAAGCCTGCCTTGACTGGAGCGAAAGAAAATACCATATTGCAGGTTCGCTGGGAGCTGCCCTCTTCGATAAAATGCTGCAAAAGGACTGGCTGCGAAGAACAAGGAATTCTCGGGCTATTATTATAACATCGCTCGGACAAAAGGCATTAAAGGAAACATTTGATGTTAAAATATAATGGACAGGCGGGTAGAGGCAGGGCGGAAACCAGGGCTTACAACATTGGAGATAGCTGATTTTTTGAGAATTTAAGGTAGAAGTTACTGATTAGCTTTCAGCCTGTTGCCAAATTATAATGAAACTGTAGTAATATGATTACACTAAAAACCCTGTTCAGGCCATCTGATAAACATAAAGGCGTATGGCCCATAAAAATCTATGTAATGAAGCTGTTCTTCCTGCTGATGTTCCTGTTTGTGGCAAAGGATGCGTGGTCGGAACTGATTACACATAGTGGTGAGTGGAACCCTGAAATTGCGGTTGCCTGGTGTTCCATAGCTGCCTATACAACATTGTCCGGTTTGGGGGTATTTCATACTTTGAAAATGTTACCTATAATGCTATTTATGTTTCTTTATAAAGGACTTTGGCTATTCTTTGTGGCCTATCCGTTATGGGTGAAAGGGGAGTTGGCAGGGAGTAACGCTGAAGGATGGGCTCAGACATTTATAATTGTAGTTGTGCCGCTCCTTTTTACCCCCTGGAACTATGTTTATAGAACTTATATCCTGGGAAAAGAATATAACCCGGGCAAAAAAAAATGGCTGTAGTTGAAGATCAAGAATTCTAGTGACAAGGTATAAGCTCCAATCCGGAAATTGAGATTATGGTAACTTTTGAAACTTTAAGGAAAATAGCATTATCATTTCCGGAAGCAACTGAAGAACCTCATTTCGAAAAAACATCTTTCAGAGTGAAGAATAGAATCTTTGCGACCTACGACGAAAAGAACAAAAGGACCTGTATTAAACTATCGGCTACCGACCAGGATGTTTTCACTGCCGCTGACAAGACCATCATCTATCCGGTAAAAAATAAATGGGGTAAACAAGGCTGGACACTAATTGAAATGAACCTCGTTCATAAGGACCTATTTATCGACGCATTGACAACCGCTTATTGTGAAGTGGCCCCAAAAAAGCTTGCCGGACAAATCAGACCAAATAACCGCAAATAAACAAAAGATAATGGGAAAGTTAATCCTGAAAACAAACCCGAAAGTCGATGAGATATTTGCAGATTATCCTGATAATCTTCGTGATAAAATGCAGTTTTTGAGAGAATTAGTGATAGAAACGGCAGAAGAAACGGCGGACATTGCCGTACTTGAAGAGACATTGAAATGGGGAGAACCCGCTTTTATAACCAAAAACGGAAGTACCTTGAGAATGGACTGGAAAGAAAAAGCTCCGGATCGGTTTGCAATGTACTTCCAATGTACGAGTCGTTTGGTTGATACGTTCAGGTTGGTATTCGGCCATAAATTTAAATTCGAGGGAAATCGCGCGATTGTGTTTCAGCAAAACCAGGAAATCCCCGTCTTCGAATTAAAAGAATGCATTAAGGCAACCCTGACCTACCACAATGTAAAGCACCTGATAACATTGGGGATCCGGTCAAATGCCTCTGGATATTAGTGCAGTTATGCGATTCATGGCCTGACTGTAAATTGCAAGTAGGAAGATTGACAATACATTTTAGGCAATTTGTAGTAAAATCATTCCATCCGCTTCCAAAGTACAATCGTATTCCCTTTCCCCCAGATTGAAACTATTAGTATCCCCTGACCAAAAATGTCTTCATAATACATTGCATTAAGGAAAGGCGTACTGCATCCATAAATTTAATAACTTGTCTTTTATCAGAGTTTAGACCAAACCAATAATATATCCCCCTAAAACCGTGCTGCGCTGCTATCCGGCCGTTGTGCAATTTAAAATATACTCCAAATGAGAAGGTTAATTATTCTTACAATCCTTACCCTCAGCCTTTCAATGACTTATTCGCAAAAATCAAGAGCCAGGGATTTAGGGATTCCATTTGCCGGAACTACCGGACCATACAATGCCATCACGGATGTAAACGGAGTGGAAGTAGGCTATAGCACCATCATTTCAGGAACCGGTGAAAACAGTGTTGGAAAGGGTCCTGTCAGAACGGGTGTTACCGCTATATTTCCGAGAGGGAAGGCCAATAAATTCAGCCCTGTTTTTGCAAACTGGTACAGTTTAAACGGGAACGGTGAAATGACAGGAACCACCTGGGTTACCGAATCCGGTTTTTTGGAAACTCCTGTTATGATAACAAACACCAACAGTGTTGGCGTGGTTCGTGATGCCGTTTTAAAATGGTATGTCGAAACAGACTGGTATACCGGTGAAGCCTGGTGGTATACCTATCCCCTTGTGGCTGAAACCTATGATGGCTTTTTGAATGATATCTATGGTTTTCATGTAAAGGAAGAACACGTTATAGAGGCCATCAACAATGCGTCCGGGGGTGCAATAGCCGAAGGCAATGTGGGCGGGGGTACAGGGATGATGTGTCTGGGCTTTAAAGGGGGAACAGGGACTTCATCGAGAGTTGTTAAAATTAAGGACTCAACCTACACCTTAGGCGTTCTGGTGCAGGCAAACTTTGGAAGAAAACAATCGCTTACCATTGCAGGGATTCCTGTTGGAAGGGAGTTAATAGACACCCTGAACAACGAATTAAAATTACCTCCACAATCTTATAGAAAGGAAGGAGACGGCTCTATAATCGTTGTGGTAGCCACTGATGCCCCCTTACTTCCTCATCAGTTAAAGCGAATTGCAAACAGGGTTCCTCTGGGAATTGGAAATACCGGAGGATATGGATCCAATGGGTCAGGAGATATCTTCATTGCCCTGTCAACTGCCAATACACAGGTTTTTCAAAGGGATGAGTTTGCGCAGGCAGACTTTTTGCCAAATGATTTAATCAACCCTTTGTTCGAAGCGACTGTTCAGTCAGTAGAGGAAGCAATAATTAACGCCATGGTCGCAGCAGAAACAATGGAGGGAGTTAATGGGAATAAATCGTATGCGATACCCCATAAATCTCTTGTTGAAATTTTAAAAAAATACAACCGGCTTAAGGATTAATATGCAGATTTGTTTAACCTTGATTCGGGGGTTGAATAGTGAATTTAAATGGTTTTACCCCTGTCAAACATTGAAGTAAGCGGCTGGTGAAATGATGTAAAACCCGCGCGCTGCCTTTGTCTGGCTGTTGTGCTTAATTATATGAAATATGAAGTGGAGAAAAATAGCTAAATACTTCATGCTATTACTGATTCTGAGTTTTGTCATCTTTGCTTTTCTGGCAAACCGAAACATGACACAAATCTATGGAGGACTTACCGAGGTAGCCGATTATAAGCATGTCAATACCCCGGATAAAGCAGTTGCTATTTATAATGTCAATATATTATCTCCCAATGGAAATGCATTTATTCCCGGGCAAACTGTTCGTATTGAAGATGGAATAATCGTCTCTATAGATACCCTTTCAAGACAATCAAAAGAGGAAACAACTATCAATGGGGAAGGAAAGTTCCTGATTCCGGGATTAGTTGATTCGCATGTTCATGTGTTTAAAAGTAAGAATGATTTGCTTCTGTATATAGCAAACGGGGTCACTGCCATACGTGAATTGATCGGAGAAGAAGATCACCTGAAGTGGCGAAAAGAAATCAGGGATGGCAGAATAGGCCCCGATATGTATATCACTTCTCCCAGATTGGGCAGTTTTGGATTAATAGAGGGTTGGTGGATGAATTGGACACAGGGATTCAACAACATTCCGGATGCCGCAGAAGCAGCGTCAATGGCTAAGAGTTATGCGAAAAAAGGATATGATGGTGTAAAAATTTACAGTTACTTAAACAAAGAAGCATATGAGGCGATCAACAAAGTGGCCAAAGAAGAAGGGCTTGATGTAGTTGGCCATATTCCTTTTGGCCTGGAGGTTTCGGATATTTTAAATTCGAACCAATCAGACATTGCTCATCTTGAGGAAGTCATGAATGCCTTCAGAAGAGAATTCGGGCAGTTTAAAAATAAAGAAGAAGCTTTTGATTTTTTGACCTATGTTGAAAAGCGGAGTAAAGAAATTGCACCGGAACTCATAGCCAATGATATTTCAGTTACTACCACGCTCTGGCTAACCGAAAGTTTTATACGGCAAAAATTTGAATTAGACGATGTGCTTAAAGAAGTAGCATTGGTCTATGAAAATCCTGGAATTAGTGAATGGGATGAGATGATTCCCCAGGGCTTGGGTTGGCTCCCCGATGTAAATCGATATAAATTGCCGGAAAGCTTAAGTAAAGAGGAATTAGAATGGCAAAAAATCTTTTGGAAAACTTATGCTCAGGCATGTCAGGTTATCCTTAAGATCCTATCAGATAGTGGTGTAACCATCATGGCAGGAACAGACGCCAACCTGCCACCGGCTGTCCCCGGATTTTCGCTGCATGATGAACTCAGGGCAATGGTTCGTGCAGGTATGTCTGCCTCCCAGGTTTTACAATCTGCGACATCCGTTCCATCGGATTGGCTGAAAGCTAACTCAGGCAGGATCCTGCCAGGTAACAAAGCTAATATGGTGCTATTGGAGAGAAATCCTTTGGAGGATATTTCTAATACACGTACCATAAATACCGTAATTCTGAATACCCAAATTCTTGACAGGTCATTATTGGACGGTCTTTTAGATGCTGTTAAAACAGCAAATAACAAAAGTAGGCAAAAGGAAATCAGCCAATTTCTGAGTGACGAGAATTAAGTACATGAGCATAATAACTAAGAAAATCCGAATCCCGGCCAAAGCAGGCACCGGCATCTGGGATCTGATTGATGATGCAAAGAAAACATTTGATGGAACTATCAATAAGAATGACCTGGTCTTTAATTTAATGATCCATCAACCAGATATTGTGGAAAGGAATTTTGCCTTGCAAATACTTGAACATACCAAAATTAAAAAACCGCATGATTTATTGGAACAGGTCAGTTTTGAAGAAATAAACGAAGGTGAATGTATTCAAATGTTACATTTAGGCAGTTATGACAATGAGCCTGTGAGTTTCAGGGCTATGGAACAATTTGCAGAACAAGAGAACTATAGGCGAAAATCAAAAACACACAGAGAAATCTATCTTAGTGATGCTAGAAAGGTTCCCCCGGATAAATTAAGGACTGTTTTGCGCTTTGGGATCGAAAAATTAAACTAATAATGGCGGGCATCACTAAAAAAGGGAATCCTCGCAAGCGATCCGTACATATAGCAACATAATCAATTAGAAAATAATCAAGATAGCTGTAAACAAATCTTCGGGCGATCCCATAATACTCCATCCGTCCCTAAATTGGCTATATTTTAAAAACGATACAAAACTAGCGATAAACAAGAAATAGAAAATGAAAAATACCTTTAAACCAACAGGATATAATTCAGTTTCACCTTACTTTATAGTGAATGGCGGGCAGAAGTTCATAGACATGTTAAAAGAAATTTTCGACACGAAGGAACTCAGGCGATACAATATGCCGGACGGGTCTATAATGCACGCGGAAATACAAATTGACGATTCTGTAATAATGCTCGGTGACTCGTCTGACCAGTTTCCCCCGGTGCCATTGGTTATACATGTTTACGTCCCCAATGTTGATGAAACCTTCGACAAAGCAATTAAGGCGGGTTGTGAAATTATTGAACCCCCAAAAGAACGTGATGGTGATCCCGACAGACGCGCAACATTTAAAGACTTTGCTGGAAATATGTGGTCTGTTGGCAGGCAGCACTGAGGTATGTGCCATAGAAAGCGCCTTTCCTGATTATTAAATAGTGGTTCACGGATTGATTTAACCCCCATAAAGGATGAATAGCAATAATGAACTAACCAACAGCTGATAAGAGCCCCCTAAACCTTATGCCTTCACAATTTGGCTTAATGGGAAAATGAAAAATAAGAATACTAAAATGAAGGCCGCAATCCGGAGAAAATACGGCTCCCCGGCTCAGATAAAAATTGAGCAGACAGACATCCCGGTTCCGAATGACAATGAACTATTGGTCAAGGTCCATGCTACAACAGTGAACAGGACAGATTGTGCAAACCTTACAGCCAAACCATTTATTATGAGGTTTTTCTTGGGCTTAATTAAACCGCGAAAGATAATATTAGGGACAGATTTCGCAGGGGAGGTTGTTGAAATTGGAAAAAATGTCGGCTCTTTTTCTGTTGGTGATAAGGTGTTTGGCTTTAACGACGCAGGTTTGCAATCGCAGGCCGGGTATCTCACGACAACAGAAGAAAACGTATTTCCTGTTCCTGAGAAAATTGATTTCAAAGAGGCGGCGGCAAGTCTGGAAGGGGCTAATTATGCCTTTACATTCATTCATAAAGTACACCTTCAACCCGGACAAAATATCCTGATAAACGGGGCAACGGGTGCGATTGGTTCTGCGCTCCTGCAATTTGTAAGGCAATATGATGTCCGGATAACCGCTACCTGTTCCGCAAAAGACATCCAACTAATACAGACTTTAGGTGCCCACAAAATTTATGATTACACCACGGAAGACTTTACTGCTGCCAATGATACCTATGATTTTATCTTTGATGCTGTAGGGAAAAGCACCTTTGGAAAGTGTAAACCACTGTTAAAGGAAAACGGAGTGTATATGTCTACAGAGTTGGGTCCCTATTCCCAGAATATTTTCTATCCTTTACTTACTTCCGTTTCAAACAAAAAAGTAGTTTTTCCGATGCCCTATAGCAAGCAGAAAACGATCCCTTATATCAGCGATCTTTTGGACAAAGGAAGATTCAGCCCTGTAATAGACCGGGAATACGTATTGGAAGACATTGCACAGGCATATGAATATGTGCTGACAGGACAGAAAGTTGGAAATGTTGTAATTATTATTTGACATAAGAACCAGGGCTAAATCATTAACAGTCCCTGCGAGAGGGCTTCCCCGTTAACCCAAAGTTTAGTGCCACTTAAACCAGACAAACCAGGATACCCAATTGAGTAATGAGTTAAGAAATTTTTGGAATAGCCTTTTCAGCTTCAATTGGAAATTTGGCGTGTTCCTATTGATGATACTATGTATTCCACGGTTCATCCTGGTGCTCAAAGCAAACGAGACAGGGAATTATGACTTAATCGGGTTGGTAATGTTGGTTTCGGCATTAACGCCTTTTATATTTCTGAATTCAAATGGCCTGAAACAGATAGGGATAAAGAAAACAAAAAAACTTCATGTTCTGTTTTATGCATTGATTATTGGTATTGTTTTTAGTCTCCTGTTATACATGTTAGGAATAGGTCTGTATGGAACTACTTATGAAAACTGGTATGAATATATTGGTAAATCGTATAACATTCCTGACGGTATTTCAGGGGAGCAAAGAAATATATTGTTCGCCATCCTGGCAATAACAGGAATGACATTTAGTCCGATCGGAGAAGAGCTGTTTTTCCGGGGAATTGTTCATGGCAGTTTTGCCAAATCCTTTGGAGATAATAAGGCATCGATCATTGACAGCCTGGCTTTTGCCCTAACGCATATTTCTCATTTCGGATTGGTGTATGTGCACAGTAAATGGAACCTTTATTTAGTTCCGTCATTAATCTGGGTGATAAGCATGTTTTTTATAAGTATCCTCTTCTTTCAAATGAAAAGACTCACAGATTCCATATGGGGTGCTGTAGTATGCCATGCGGGATTTAATTTTGGAATGATATATTGTATATTTTATTTGATCTAAACTGATATCACGGAAAGGCCGCTATCTGAAACTATAGGTTAATTCATGTGGCGATATATAAAATTAAATATGAATACAATGACAAGAACTGAATCTATTGCCTCCCGCCTGAGCGAAGTATTGCTGAACGGACGCTGGATCGCCAACACGAATTTCAAAGAACAAATTGAAAATGTGAATTGGGAGCAGGCCACCCTAAGAATTGGGACCCTGAACACCATAGCCATGCTCACCTATCACGTTAACTACTATATAGCAGGAATCCTGAAGGTCCTGGACGGGGGAGAACTTGATATTCGGGATAAATACAGTTTTGACATGCCCCCGGTTAAATCAGAAGCTGACTGGAAAAACCTGGTCAATGAGTTTCTGACCAACTCCGGGAATTTTGTGAAAAGGGTTGCAGCAATGAAGGATTCAAAACTGGATAGTGTCTTTGTGAATGAAAAGTACGGCACCTACTTACGAAATATTGAAGGCGTTATTGAACATAGTTATTATCATCTCGGACAGATTTCGCTGATAAAAAAATTGGTGTCAGAAAACGCGGGGAAGTGAATACTTCCCCTATCAACATAATACCTCATAAATTCCCGCAATGTTTAAAATAGAACAAATTAAAGAAGCCCACAGCAAAGTAAAATCCGGTGCAGATTTTCCTGCCTACATTCAGGACATTAAAAGACTCGGGGTAACCTATTATGAAACTTTTGTGAAAGACGGCCACACCGAATATTATGGCGCGAATGATTACAGAACTACCTCGGCTGCGAAATATGAATTTATGGAAGTTGCGGAAATATCTGACGAGGTACAATTCAAAGCTGCCTTAAAAGCTCATCAGGAGGGGAAAACGGATTATCCGACATTTTGTAAAGAGGCTGCTCATTCGGGTATCGAAAAATGGGCTGTTAGTATGGAGGAGTTAAGCTGTACGTATTATAACAAATCAGGGAGGCCGATATTGGTGGAGGAAATTCCACAATAAAAGCCACCTGCATGTAAGACCATTGCCAAACTTTTTCAGGAAAACAAAATGCAAGGTTCACGGAAAAGATATATCCCGATTCTCCCGGCGACCCTTAACGTAGAAATAAAAATAGAAAAGTTGATGTAAACCATGTCTGTAACAGATATAGCAAAGGCATTTTCGAATGGAGAATTTGAAAAGACTTTTCCTTTTCTGGCTGATCATATTATATGGGTTGTCATAGGAGAAAATCAATTCAGGGGGAAAGCAGCAGTTGTAAGAAATTGTGAGCAGATAGCCGCTTACTTTAATTCGGTAACCACCGATTTCAGGACTTTGAATATAATTGAAGACCGAAATAAAATTGCTGTAACCGGAACGGCTGAATTTTCAAAAAATGGCAAACAAATTTCCTTTGTTTCCTCCTGTGACATCTATGAATTTAATCTGAATAACCATTTGGAAAGAATTACTTCCTATTGTATCCCGCAGAAATCAAAATGAAAGTTGAGAGCGAAGAGCGGGGTGCAGTACCCGCTTGGTTTATTCGCAAGTTGTACATAAGGGCCTACTTCCCGGGCATTATTGCTGATGAACAGGGGATACGATTATGATTCGCAAAAAGCATTGTTTTGCTATGAAAACGTTATTTTTAAGAAGGCAACATCTTGAATCGTTCACAATGGAAAAAACGCCTATGGTACTAGCCTTCCTGATCTGCAGTCTCTGGCTGCCGGCTCAGTATGAGTACGAACCATCGGTAACCCATCCATACGGGCTGCCAAATCCGGAAGCACCTATGGAAATTAAGGACTTCCAGCCAATGATAGGGATCTGTGATTGTAAATCCTCTACAAGCAATCAGGACGGCAGCTGGGCCGCCCCATTTGACATGACCTGGGAATTTAAATATATCATGAACGGCATGGCTGTGCAGGACCAGACCTTAAAAGCCGATGGGAAACATTCCGGCAGTATCAGACAATACAATCCCGAACAGGGTACCTGGTATGTGCATTATTATAGCTCGGCGAGTGCCCCGCCAAATTTAGCGACATGGCAGGGCGGTAAGAATGGGTCAGATATAATCCTTTACCAGGATCAAAAAGCACCAAATGGGATGGAGGGTAAATATAAAATTACCTTTCACGATATTACCGATACCGGATTTAACTGGCTGGGGGAATGGGTAAATCCGGATGAGACCTTTACTTTCCCCACCTGGAAAATAACCTGTAACAAAAGATGAGGCAGGCTGAGGTTTCTGATTGTAATTAAAAGAATCAAATGGAAAAAACTTTATTTATCATATTGGCCCTCAACCTGCTCCCCTTCCAGGTGCTGACCGGTCAGGCGGGTAAGGAAGGGGATGCACGTATACAGGATATTTACACCCTTATAGATAACTATTCCCTCGCACGGGAAACACAGGATACCGAGCTGCTTAAAAGTATTTTAACAGAGGATGCGGATCAACTGGTTTCCAGCGGCGAATGGCGGACAGGCCTCGACCAAGCCATTGAGGGCATGCAGCGGAGCTCGGCCGGCAATCCCGGTTCCAGGACCCTTACGGTGGAGCGTGTACGGTTTCTGGATCCTAAGAACGCCCTTGCCGATGCGCGTTATGTCATCAAAAATAACCGTGGGGAGGCACGAAAAATGTGGAGCACCTTTGTGGTGGTTTTGCATCAGGATAAGTGGAAAATTGCGGCAATCCGGAATATGCTGCCAGCCCCAACTCCTTAATAACTTGTAATTACAAGCATCTGCAGTGGCTTAATTAGCCTGATCTCATAAATGACCGCCGGTAAGAGGACGTTAAGGCTATGTGCGCAAGGTTAATCCAGTATTCTAAAAATCAACCTTTACAAAAATGGTATACATTACCCAGCTTATTTATTTGCTTGACGGCCAGGAAGCAACCTTCAACGAATTTGAAAATGTTGCCATGCCTTTAATTTCGAAATACAACGGCCGGCTTTTACTCCGCTACCGGCCAACGTCCGAAAATATCATAGAACAGAACATGCCGTCGCCTTATGAAATCCACCTGGTGGAATTTCCCGGGGAACAGGACCTGGAAAACTTTTTCAGTGATAAGGAACGGGAAAAATTTGTTCATTTGAAAGAAAAATCCATCCGAACAGCCTGGTTGATCAAAGGCAGCAGATTGTGAAGGAATCGCCAGTTAAAAACATCCCAAATAAATGAAATTAATAATTTACATAGCCATGGTGGTGATATCCGCCTTATTTGAATGCCATGGGCAGGAAAAAAATTACGCCTATGAGAGTGAGACCCTGCTGATTGAACAGCTCAGTGAAAATACTTTCAGGCATGTTTCCTGGCTTGAAAGCGAAAGATTCGGGAAGGTAGCTTGTAACGGAATGCTTGTAAAAGATAAGGGGGAAGCGCTGGTCTTTGATACCCCGGTTAGCGGTACAGTTTCACAGGAACTCATCACCTGGATTAAAGAAAGTCTGAAATGCGAACCCAAAGGAATTGTAGTGACCCATTTCCATTCCGACTGTTTAGGTGGGTTAGCTGAATTTCACAGGGCAGGCATTCCTTCCTATGCAAATAACAAAACAATTGAGCTGGCGAAATCAGTAGACGTCCCGACCCTACCCCAAATTGGGTTCCACAATTTTCTCGAATCAAAGGTTGGCAATGGGATAGTGCGGAGTGAGTTTTTTGGGGAAGGACATACGAAAGATAATATTGTGTGCTATTTCCCGGGAGACAAGGTACTATTTGGAGGCTGCCTGCTTAAGGCGATGGGAGCCGGGAAAGGGAATCTTGATGATGCGAATCCTGATGAATGGTCCGTCACCGTGCAAAAAATCCAGAAAAAATACGGAGATGCGGCTATAATTATCCCGGGGCATGGAACTCCCGGGGGTCAGGAGTTGCTTGAGTATACCATTGAATTGTTTAAATAACCATGGCTATCCGGAGTTACAGCTACATTGTCTATTCTTCCCGGTTGTAGCGCGCAGGCAACAAAACTTCTCTCTTTTAAAATGATCGCACAACCTTTACTCCCTGTTAATGAAACATCCGCCTTACACAATTAGAAACGCCAGGCCCGAAGAGTTTGAAGCTGTAGGGCAACTGATGGTGCAGGTATATTCCCAGCTGCAAGGATTCCCGAAAGCAAATGATCAGCCTGCGTATTACCGCACACTTGCAAAGGTCGGTGACTTCACTGCAAAACCACTTACCGAAATCCTTGTTGCTGTTTCGGGGGACAGTAAGATTTGCGGAGCACTTGTATATTTTGGTGATATGCAATTTTATGGCTCAGGAGGCAGTGCCCCCCGGGAGAAAAATGCGGCAGGTTTCCGGTTGCTGGCAGTAGATAGTGCCTTCAGAGGAGCCGGGATTGGAAAGCTTCTGGTACAGGCCTGCATAAAAAAGGCCATGGAAATCAATCGCCGGCAGCTAATTATCCATAGTACGAAATCTATGTTAACCGCCTGGAAAATGTACGAAAATATGGGTTTTCAAAGATCCGAGGATCTGGACTTCCTTCAGGGCGACCTGCCTGTATTCGGGTTCAGGTTAATGTTAAGTTCCCCCTGAAATGGCTCTCCCCTATCCCCTGGATGCGGTTATCGTATTCCTGATTCTGGATTCTTGATGAATTTGGCTTGCCTGCCAGTTTCTTTGAATACGTTTTTGTTATAATTTTATTGCTTCCAATAATGCTGTACATGCCCCTTATAAACAACACGCAACCTTACGAAACCCTTATTAACGGTCTCATTGATAAAGGGTTTGGAAGTTGCGACGCATTTCTTGATTCCCGTACACTCCTGGGCCTTAGAAACAAACTGCTGCAATATCACCATGAGGGAAGCATGCACCCGGCAGGGATAGGAAAAAACTTTGATTACCAAAAAAACGCCGCAATCCGGGGAGATGTGATCCGCTGGATCGACCTGGAAACTCATGACACCTATGAGCAGGTATTCCTTGCCGCTGTGAATGAATTCGTCAGCCACCTCAACGCCACTTGCTACACAGGGATCAACGGGTATGAATTTCATTATGCTTATTACGAACCCGGCAGTTTTTATAAACGCCACCTCGACAGGTTTAAAAACGATAGGGGCCGGCAGTTCTCCTTTGTCCTCTACCTGAATGAAAACTGGCAGGAACCTAATAACGGCAGGCTGAGCCTTTATTTGGAGAATGAAGAAATAAACCTTTACCCGCATGAAGGCAGAGTGGTATTCTTCAGAAGCGACCAGACCGAACACGAAGTTCACCCTTCTTCAGACCGCCCAAGGCTGAGCATAGCAGGGTGGTTAAAAAGAACATAATCCGCAGTCAGGTTTTACGGGTGTATGACAGCCAATCCACATTATTGGATCAAAAATGGCAAGCAACCAATAAGGGGGGTCTTACATCTTATATAAAATGAAAATGTTTAAAACGATGAAACCCGTTATTCATTATTTACTTATAGTATTGCTTTTTTCATCCTGTATTGACGATGTTGAAAACGTGGAGGATCAATTCCCGCAGCAATGGAACCTGGTCCGCATGACGGGCAGTGACGGCCTTGGCGATAAAACGGGTCCTAATCTTGAATGGCGTGAATTTTACCTGCTGAACCCCGATGGCGCTTTCCTGAAATCGAGGCTTGAAGATGGATCCAAAACTTCCGCCACCGGCACCTTTACCATACAGGAATCGGAAGAGGAAACTACCCTGGTGCTTACTTATGAAGAACCCAGCGATATTATCGGCAGTTGCTCGCCCGAGTTACAGGAAACCCTCCTTTTCCTGAGCAATAGCATCCTAATAGGCACCTGGTCTTCCTGCGACGGGCCAGGCCTGGAATATTTCCGGGTACAGTAACAGTCAGATAAATCTATTCCTGCTCTCCTGGTCAACCGGGCAGGCTATCCTTCAGGGCTTAAGCGCTTCATCCCTTTTAGCCCCGGCATTCCGGCGGAGATTTACCTTTAAGGGCTGACTAAACCGGATTTATTTCCTTACTTGCGGAAAACTAATCGGATTATGACAAGCTATATTGCACTCCTGAGGGGGATTAATGTTGGAGGGGTTATTTTGCCAATGACAGAGCTGCGTACAATTTGCGAATCGGCAGGTTTGAAAAACGTACGCACTTACATCCAGAGCGGTAATGTACTCTTTAACAGTGCAGAATCCGAACATGCCCTGGTCTCTTTGCTGGAAACCAGCCTGGAAACCCATAAAGCACGACAGATCCGTGTGATGATCAGGACAGTAGAGGAACTTAAAGCAACACTGGCAACAAACCCTTTTTCTCATGCCCCGCCTTCACGGGTAGGCGTTTTATTCCTGTCTGAAGTCCCCCCCGAAGACTTTATGAAAGACCTGGTCATCCCTGGCGGGGAAGAGATTGTGGCAGGCACGCGGGAATTGTTCATCCATTATCCGGACGGTATGGGGCGCTCGAAACTGAAACTTCCAAAGGCTTTTGCAGCCGGTACCATGCGCAATATGAATACCGTCGCCAAACTGGTGCAGTTATGTAGTATATAGTAATCCTAAATAATACTTCCCCTGCCAATTAAATCCCCTTTATCTGAATGCATTATATGAAAGGCATTATAACTCGACCTGCCCCGGGGCAGTGTAACAAAAAAATGAGTAAATCGTCTGATTTTGGAACCATCTAGGCATCCCTTAATGAAATCCCGAACGAAAACCGCGAGACTGGCAGGCTCACTCTACCTTGCCCTTATTGTACTTGGTATCTTTAGCTTGCTTTATGTCCCCTCCCAGCTCTATGTCTGGGATGATGCCGCTCTTACGGTGTTCCGTATCAGGAACAACGGCCTCCTGTTCAGGCTTGGAATTGTTAGCACGCTCCTGGCATATGTATCTTTTCTGTTTTTGCCACTGGTCCTTTATAAATTACTCCATCCCGTTAATAAAACGATGGCTTTGATCATGGTTGTTCTGGCGGTGGCAAGTGTCCCTGTATCGGTTCTGAATATTGGCAATCTATTCTCTGTACTAAACCTTACCGGGGCAGAAACGTATTTGCAGTTGTATGATGACGGGGACATTGCGGCTCAGGTGATGTTCTACCTTCATTCCTACAACAGCGGAAATTTAATTGCACAGTTTTTCTGGGGAACCTGGCTCTTTCCTTTCGGTTACCTGGTTTATCGTTCGGGCTTTCTTCCTAAAGTCCTGGGGTTCTTTTTGATGCTGGGATCTTTTGGGTATACCTTCGATTTTTTCGCACGAATCCTGACACCTTTCTATTCTGAGACCGCGCTCGCCCAATATGCAACCATCCCGGCCAGCATCGGAGAAATAGGCAGCTGCCTCTGGTTATTGATCATGGGTGCGAGAGGATTGGCACCGAATAAGTCGAATTCCTATCAGGACTCCGGCAAGTAGTGTCCTTTTACTTATACATTTTATTAGCTTCATTTTAATTACTACCCCTTATGACCTTACACCCTAATCATTCTTTTCGTAGGATTAAATTTAGTTTGATCGCCCTCTTTTTTACATCTCTTTGCCTGGCGCAGGAACAGCGATTTGTAACCTCAGACAGTGTCGACCTATACATTAAATTGAAGGGCAGAGGGATTCCCTGCCTATATATACACGGGGGCCCTGGTTCCGGAAGTTACTGGATGGAAAAGTTCTCCGGCGCACTTCTGGAGGAACGGTTTCAAATGATCTACCTCGACCTGCGGGGAGTAGGCCGTTCGGGCAGCCCTGCCAGTAAGGACTACAGCATGGACCGCATGCTGCAGGATTTCGAGGAGATAAGACACCACCTTGGCATCAGCCAATGGCTGATCATGGGCCATTCTTTTTCAGGCACCATGCTCAGCGGATATGCGCTAAAATATCCGGAGGCACTCCGCGGTCTGATGATGTTTAATTGCACCCTGAACCTCAGCGAGAGTATGGAGGAAAGCTGGATCCCGACAGCCGTAGACATCCTGGAAATTAAGGACAAGGCATTCTACGAAAATGATACCATTCCCACCCGGCAAAAACTGGAAATGCTCTTCCCGATGCTCAATGAGCAGGACCTTGGATGGAAACTGGGCTTCAACAGTAAAGAACAGGAAGAACGCATGAATGCCACTTTTGAAGAAATCCCCGACTGGAACGGGAATTTCAGCGGGGTAGGTCTGTTCCACCCAGACTATCAGAAAAATTTCAAAGCCCGCACTGCCGAAATAACACTGCCTGTATTATTTTTTTATGGCACGAAGGACTGGATCATAGGGCCCGATCATTACAAGGGCGTTGATTTTCCAAACATGCTCTTATATCCGGCTAAAGTAAGACATGTTCCCTTTATGGACGATCATAATGAGGTAGCCCGGGCTATCGACCAGTTTGTAAAGGAATTTACATTGAATTAAAAACAATTTGCCAGTAGGACGCTCAGGGGTATTACCAGCGGATCGGCATGTTATGTTTTAATACAAGTACGATGTACCGGTTGAGATTAAAGCAATTGTCTATCGAACACAAATTCGCGCGGAGCTGTAAGCTGGTTTTCGGGTATAAATTAACCTAAAATTTATGTTTCCCGCCATCCACTTTCTATTTTTTTAGATATTTTAGGCCGCAGAGAATGGGGTGCCAGACCCGCCTGCACCCCCACTGTCCTTGAACATAATGAAGCTTTTAATCCTGGTGGCGGCTTCCTTCCATATCGATGGAAGCTCCTTCTCACAGGGCTGACAAAAATTGTAACCTATGAAAATTTTGGTTTTTACGGGCGTCCTGCTTCCTTTGTTATTCGCTGGTTGTGGGAATAAAAAGAGAGCGGTTGAGCCGCAATCGGGGGTCGAATCGGGCATGTCAGCTTCAGACGGACACAACAGCAGAAATTCGCTCGACTGGAGTGGCACTTATCGCGGGATCGTGCCCTGTGCCGATTGTGAAGGGATCCGGACAGAGATCCGGTTAAGTGCGAACCTCACGTATGAAATGGTAACCCAACACCTTGGCAAAAGTAAGGAGCTGTTTACCAACAGCGGTAATTTTGACTGGGATAAAGGCGGAAACACTATCCGCCTGGGTTCTGAAAAGGAAGGGTTGGCCGGCCGGTATTACCAGGTTGGCGAACACCGCTTGCTCCAGCTGGATGACAGTGGGAATCGGATAGGTGGTGGATTCCCTGAAAAATATGAATTAATTAAAACAAAGGACGAAATCACCATAATGGAAACCTACTGGAAACTGGTCGAATTAGGGGGCAGGGAACTGAAGGAATATCAGGGAAAGGAGGCTCATTTTATATTAATGGATGAAGGCAGGCGTGTAGCAGGCAAGAGCGGTTGTAATTCCTTTACCGGCACCTTTGATCTTCAGGAAGGCAACAGGTTGCGGTTCAGTGGGATGGCCAGTACAAAAATGGCCTGCCTGCAACCCAATCCGGAAAACGAATTCCTGGAAGTACTTTCGATAACCGATAATTATAGCCTGAAAGGAGATACCCTGTCTCTCAACAAGGCCAGGATGGCGCCTCTGGCACGCTTAAGCAGAAGTTTTTTTGAGTAGGCTAAAGAGCCTTAAAAAATTTACTCTTACGCGGGAAAAGCTGCCCGCTACCTTTATATATTTGCCTTAAAGGATTCAGCCCTCTAAAGTAATTATATGAAAAACCAGTTTTTATTGCCCCTGGTAGTGATTGCAGTCTCCATAGTACTTACCGGGTATTTTATAGGCGGCATGCACCGTCTTGGAAAAAAGTACGACCGCCATGTTCAGGTAAAAGGCTTATCGGAGCGGGAAGTACCTGCAGACCTTGCCGTATGGCCGATGACGATTGCTCTTGCGGGAAATGACCTTCAATCCCTGGAAAGCGATATCGACTTCCAGAACAAGGAGGTTTACCAGTTCTTCATTGCTCAGGGATTTGATGAATCAGAGATCACCAGGGGAGTTTTGAATATTACCGATGCATACGCTAATCTCTATGGTTCCCCCGGGCAGCGACCCGAATTCCGCTACCAGGGAAATTCGGAATTCACGGTACGTACTACTGATATCCCCAAATTACAGAAGGCCCTCACAGCATCCCCGGAGTTGCTTTCCAAGGGTATTCTGCTTGGCTCCAAGAATAGCTGGAGACCTATAGAATATCTGTTTACCGGTTTAAATAATATCAAGCCGGCCATGATAGAGGAAGCCACCAACAATGCCCGGGAAGTTGCTGAGCGCTTCGCAAAGGACTCCCGTTCGGAAGTTGGTGCAATCCTTGTGGCCAGGCAGGGCTTGTTTACCATTGAAGACAGGGACCAGAGCACCCCCCAGGTAAAAACCGTCAGGGTGGTGTCTACAATAGACTTTCAATTGGTGGATTAGCCAGTTAGCCCGGGGCAGGCCGTTTTGATGCGGCAAGTATTTTATAAACCATATCTATGAATTACGTCCTCTTCAGAAAGGCAGATGAATGTGATGGCATTATGAGCAATGAACAAAGTGCGATACGAACTATTTATTTCAGCATTGCGGGGAATACTGTTCTCGCCTTAATAAAAGGGATTTCCGGAGTTTTTGGGAATTCTTATGCCCTGATTGCAGACGCCATAGAATCCACTACCGACATATTTTCATCTCTTTTGGTGCTCTTTGGGTTAAAATATGCCGTAAAACCTGCGGATGCCAACCATCCTTACGGGCACGGTAAGATAGAGCCGCTGATCACTTTCATGGTTGTAGCCTTCCTGGTTACCTCGGCAACGGTTATTGCCTACGAGAGTATAGGGAATATCCAGTCTCCCGATTTGGCGCCCGAACCCTGGACCCTTTTGGTTCTGGGGTCGATAATCCTTTGGAAGGAGGTATCGTATCGGCTCGTATTGCGAAAAAGCAGGGAAACGCACAGTTCGTCACTGAAGGCGGATGCCTGGCACCACAGGAGTGATGCCCTTACCTCCGTAATGGCATTCGCCGGGATCAGTATAGCCCTGATCTTCGGTGAGGGTTATGAAACCGCAGATGACTGGGCTGCCCTCCTGGCCTCCCTCTTTATCCTTTACAACAGCTACCTGATCTTCAGGCCTGCCCTTGGAGAAATAATGGACGAGCATGTGTACGATGAACTTCAGATTGAAATCAGGGAAATCGCCTTAACAGTGGAAGGAATCCTGGATACCGAAAAATGTTTTGTCCGGAAAGCCGGGCTTAAATACCATGTAGATTTGCATGCGGTGGTAGACGGTGATATATCAGTAACGGAGGGCCATCGCCTTGCACATGACCTTAAAGACACCCTGCAGGCCCGCATAAGGAACCTGGGCCACGTCTTAATCCATATAGAACCATATGAAAAGCAACGAAGTTCAGGAAAATTCCCGGCAAACTAAACTGATATTCAGCTCCGACCGGCTTGTGGCCCGCGAATTAAGCCCGGCCGATGCAGCCGATCTTTATGCCCTGAATGCAGACATAGAGGTAATTAAATATACAGGTGATCAGCCGTTTCGTTCCGTTTCTGATGCCAGGGGTTTCCTTGAAAATTACAGGGATTATGAATTGTACGGTTGTGGCCGATGGGCGCTGAACAGAAAGGAAGACGGGGCCTTTATTGGTTGGTGTGGTTTAAAAATGCACGACGAGTATTGGGTTGATCTTGGATTCCGCCTGATGCGGAAATATTGGGGTCAGGGATATGCGAGCGAGGCCGCAGCGGCCTCGCTCGCTGTTGGTTTTGAAGAACTAAAACTTTCTCAGGTTATTGGCCGGGCAGCATCGGAAAACAGCTCCTCGCTTCGGGTTCTGGAAAAGATCGGGATGCGCTTCTGGAAGTGGGGTTCCTGTGAGGGAATTCCTTTCGCGGCTTACTACCGCATTTCGAAAGAGGAATTTACAGATCGCATCTCTTAGGCTTTCAGGTGTAGATCATTTCAAACAGGTATATGCTCAGCATCCCCCAGTAGGTTCCCGAAACCATACTCAGGATGGCAAGCAGGATGGCGTGTGGCATCCATTCTTCATTGTAGGTTTTGGTTACCGCCGGTGCCGTGGAAATCCCGCCTACATTTGCCATACTCGCTACAGGCACCCAGGCCATATTGAGGCGCAAACCCCTAGCAACCATGAACATAACCAGATAATGGAGTAATAACCAGATCACTGAGAACAGGATAACTACCCCTGGAAGGCTAAAGTCCTGAAAATTTAGCCGCAGGCCCAGGATGGCCATAATTGTAATTATCAGGTACCCTCCCGCTTTAAGCACCAAACTATGATTCCAGAACCTCAGAAAATTCCCAAATAACAGGCCAAGAATAGAAAGGAGGATGATCTTCAGCAGGAAAGATGAAACAAATAAATAACAGGCTGCTACCACGAGTATGCAAATACCAAGCGAAAGCAAGCCGGTCTGCAGCCCCCGGGCATTTGCCGGCAAGGTATCCGGAACAAAGTCTGTAAAACTATCCCTGATACCTAAGTAGGTATTGAGGGCATCACTGCGTTTAATATTCTGGAACATAAGGATAGTCCACACGTTTACAAGCACATTGTCCATTACCAATATCACCAGAAACAAAGACTCCCCGCAACCCGTCAATTCCTTCAGGATGAGCTGACTGGTGCTGCCCCCTATCCAGCTACCCACCATGGTTACCAGGCCCTTCCAGTATTGCTGGTCTATAAGGTAGAACTGGAATTGGTCGCTGAAAAGACCCAGGAACGGAAGGAGTAGAAATGGTCCCAGGGCAACGGCCGCCGAACCGCTAAGGAAAACCACAATCGGCCGCCAGCCGACCATACGCAATTGTTTGAAAGACAAAGCACTCATTACGAGTACAATGGCCATGGGCATTATTATGGTAGTATTCCAGGTATGCAATGGTACTGCAGAGAAGTCCAGAGAAAAAAGGTGTGTTAGGAAGGCAGGGAAGATATACGCAAAAAGGATAGCAGGCAACCATTTCAGCACTTGCCTGATGCCGGGTTGAGGAGCTTTATCAAGCAGTAAAACCAGGCATAACGTTGCAATGACCAGCAGGATACTCAGCCAAAGCATAAGATATAAAGAGTATTTATGGGCATTTATTCATTAGTTGGAGTGCAACGTCTAACTAACAGCAAGTATAGGGATGATTCTTCTTAATCCATAAACATCCGCTTTAAATGAAGTAAAATACCGGACGGCTAAACTGCGGCAGGCGCTTACCAGGCCGGGATACTATCACCTTCGGTCACTTATTCGTACCTTTGAAGGGAGTAAGCCCCGCTGCATATCTATTCAGCCGCGACTCCCGATTCCAATTGTCATGCCATACATAGAACAGACCTATTATTTAGATCACGGACATGATGCCATTCAGAAGCTGGTCTCGGATATCCGGCACCTTGAAGGTGGCAAAAAGGAAAAAGCGATTGCGCTCTATCTCAAAATACGCGACGGCTGGAGATATAATCCTTACAAAATCAGCCTCGACAGGGATGCATACCGGGCAAGTGCCATCGCCATTAAAAATGAGGGCCATTGCATTGAAAAGGCCATCCTGCTCGTTGCAGGACTCAGGGCCCTTGCGATTCCGGCAGGCTTACAGCTTGTCAAGGTAAAGAACCACATTGGGGTAGAGCGCCTCGTTGAAAAATACGGGACCAACGAACTTACCCCTCATGGGATGGTAAATTTGCTACTCAATGGAAAATGGTTGAAAGCCTCGCCTGCCTTCAACAGGGAACTATGCCTTAAGTGCCATGTAGATCCCCTGGATTTCGATGGGGAAAACGATTCAGTTTTCCAACAGTATAACAAACAGGGCGATATCTTTATGGAGTATCTGGAAGACTACGGGCGATTTGATGATGTGCCGCTTCATTTTATTTTTGAAAATTTCAAAGAGCACTACCCGGGGATCTTTGAAAGGAACAAGGGCCAAAAGCAAATCTCGCTTTAAGCGGCCGTCTCCATCAGCCAAAATAATTTTTCGTGCGCTGAATCTTACTTTTCGAGGAAGAAATACTAGCTTCGCCCAAAATTAAAAAGCATGAAAAAACTTTGCCTTATTAACAGGGGAATAATCCCTGCGTTTGCCCTCCTCTTTGGCTTATCCCTTACTGCTCAGGACAAGAATTTTATCGATCAGCCCTATCTCGAAACAAACGCAAGGGCAGACACCCTGGTGGTCCCGGACCGTATCTATCTTGGGATAGAGATAAAAGAAGCGGACACAAGGGGGAAAATTTCGGTTGAGGAACTGGAAAACCGGATGGCCGCCCGGCTTAAGGCGCTGGGAATTAACCTGGACGACCAATTGATGTTATCGGACCTTGCCAGTTCGTTCAGGGACTATTTTCTCAGAAAAACGGATGTTCATAAAAGCAAGGCTTATAGCCTGATGGTTTATGATGCACTTACAGCTGGCAAAGTGATACAGGAACTTGAAGGAATCGGTATCTCCAATATCAGCCTTTTAAAAACAGAGTACGCAGCCAAGGAAGACCTGAAAACCATACTTCGTCAAAGGGCAATTTCCAGGGCAAGGAAGCAGGCGGCGGCCATGCTTCAACCTCTGGGACAGACTCTTGGCAAGGTGCTTTATATATCCGATCTAAATACGGATTACTCGGGTATTCAGGGCAGGGCAACCGGGATCGTAGTGAGGGGATATGCCATGGAAAATGAGCAACCACTTGATGTAGCATTCGAAAAGATTTCTGCAGAGGGCTTGGTTAATGTAAAATTCGCCATTGATTAAGGGAGCAGATGGCCAATATTCAATGGAACATTGCCGCTCTTTACCAGGTCCGGAGGCCAAGTAATTTTTCTCCCAACTCGGATAATTTGGCTTTGCCATACCGGGTTTGCTCCCAGTTACGGGGATCGCCTGGAAACGCATAACCTTCAGGAGCGATACGTTCCTTCCAGGAATTTATTCGCCATTGGCGCATTTCTCCGTTGTCTTCCTCAGCCGGCATCATAGATATATATTGTGCAATGCGAACCCTATCTCCGGACTTGTTGGGGCGAATGCCATGCGGCTGGGTACTGTTAAAGATCAGCAGATCGCCTGCTTCCATGGCAACCTTTACGATTTTGTCTTCGAGCTTAGTGATATCAGGTTGAAAATGGTCGCGATCTTCAGGCTGGGTTAGTTTCCAGCTGTCGTAATTCCTGTAAAGCCATGGGATACACTGGAAACCGCCCATATCCTCGTCTGTCTGGTCAGCCAATGCCAGGACTCCCTGTACATTCTGGGGCCTTGTTTCAGGGTCATAGTCCCAGTGGATAAATCCTTTTTGAATATAACCTGGCCTCATTGGGAAATTCAGGTTGGCCCTGTCTATGGTGACCCATAATTTTTCTGTTCCCCAAATATCCACAAAAGCCTCATAAACCCTCGGATGCTGTCGGTTATTCCATAGATGCTGGTGGTTGTATACTTCAACCATCCCTGTCCCGGTCAGTTCCTTCATTTTCATTTCAGCTCTTGGCGGTGCATACCATGTTTCCGGATCACCAGGGTCCTTTTCATCAAACTCCCATAAAAAATCAGCGGTTTCTTTGGCTTGTTCGCGGGAGATGGCCTTTCGGATAACTATATACCCGTTATGCTTCCAGAAGGCCCAGTCATCTTCGCTCAATACCCGGAGCGGCTCACCATTACTACGATCATTCAACCTCATTTTACTGCTTGTTGCTGTAGAGGGGTTGCCCGGGATATCCGTATGGGCCTGGTTTGCCATTTTAATATGTTCCTTCTTTTTCATTCTAACAGGATTATTCCATTAAATTACGGAATTGCACTGGATTTTCCTCAACCTCTGCCCCTGCTTTCTTATTCAGGCAACCATAAATGGCCAGCATATAATTCAACCCCCTAAAGTTTGTCTAACCAGTTTTTCTAGCTATCGGAATTAACCGTTATTTGTTTTTCTCAGCCTGTTAAGTCTGATATCATAAGGGTGCCAATAACAGGCTGCCCATATGAATTATAATAAACCCGCATTTTTGCCTATTTTTAATAGCAAAGCACTGTATGACAAAAAACTTACAATTCGCGGTCCTTGGAGGAGGAAGCTGGGCGACTGCCATAGCAAAAATGCTCCTTGAAAACGTGGACCAGATTACCTGGTATATGCGAAATTCTGAAGCTGTAGCTTATATCCGCACTCAGAAACACAATCCGAACTACCTGACTTCCGTAGAATTCAAAACGGAACAGCTGTATCTGACAGATTCAATCAATGAAGCGGTGGAACGTGCTGATATTCTCATTTTTGCCATCCCGTCGGCCTTTCTTGTTAGTGAACTTGAAAAACTTACAACGCCCATCAAGGATAAGATCATCTTCTCTGCCATTAAGGGTATAGTGCCCGAAACCGGGCTTATCGTAGGGGAACATTTTCATAATTCATACGGCATCCCTTTTGAAAATATCGGCGTAATCACAGGGCCCTGCCATGCAGAGGAAGTGGCCCTTGAGAGGCTGTCGTATCTCACCATTGCCTGTGCCGACACG
>CAYSVQ010000050.1:0-19325 GCA_964434565.1 uncultured Flavobacteriaceae bacterium
GGTTCAGGGATCCGGGTTCAAAGTTCAGGGGATTCCAGCCACCCCTACCGCCCACTGCCACTGCCTACTATCCTTCCCCGTATTTCCTACCCCATAAAAAACCCCGCAGGGACGAATCCGCTGCGGGGCTTAACAACTAACCAACCTAAAAACTATTTTACTGTACGCGCCTTACAGGGGTTCTTTCTTTGGCACCCTGGCCGGAACGTACTGCCCTGTTGGGGGCACTATTGTTTGCCGACCTCATCACCGTTGTCCTGTCGGCAGTGCTTCGCTCAACCCGTGTGGCGGATTTTACCGTCCTGCCAGCCGTTGATTCGGTCTTCTTCGCCACCGTCCTGCTGCGGGTTACGGATTGGTTACCCTGGTCGCGGCTCACCGTACGTTGGGTTACCGTTCTTTCCCTGCTCTGCTGTACCGGTTTAGAGACCGTCTGTGTCTGTCTTCGCTCTTCCGACCGGTTGACCGCCGCATTACTACGCTCGTTTCCGGACCTTATCTGAGTACTTGCCGTGCGGTTGGTACTCCGGGACACGGCTTCCCGTTTGAGGTTCGCATCGTTTCTTTTAACCGAACTCCTTCCGGAAGCTACCGCGTCCCTGCGAACCGGCGCGCTATTGTTGCTTCGGAGATCCTGGCTCCTGCGGTTACCGTTATCGCGTACCGCGACGCGCTTGTCATTTCTGTATATATTTTCCCGTTTCGGAGATCTGCCATAATCGTAATGATGTCCGATCCTGGCATAAACTTTTCTGGTATTGTAAGCATAAGGCCTGTAGTAAGTATAGCGTACGGGATTGTAATACCTCCTGTAAGGCCTGTTATATACCAGGCAGAAACCTACTGCCGGCCTTACAAAATATCCGTGCCATGGCCGGTATACATAGTGCCTGTTGTAGACATTCACATAACCGCTATAGTGCGTGAAGACGCCCCGGGGGTTAAAATATACATATAACCCACCAACACGGTGTATCCTGCCGTTCCTATACGAAATATTCACATCGCCTATCTGGCTCACCCTGCCATAATAATCATAGTATACAGGGATGTTTTCTACCTGGATCACGGCGCCATAATCGTCGTATTGAACATATGGGTCATAATTGTACCCGGAGTTGAACGTGATGGAGGTGTTCCCTAAATTCACGTTTGCGCCAACATTTACCCGGTTGTCAATGTAAAAGTCGAACTCGCCATCGGGGTATACGGAGAATGTAATGCCGTTCTCGGTAAAAATGACGGGGTTGCCATAATTAACGATGTTGCTCATCACAACTTTTTCTTCGGAAGTTGCGGCCAGGGATACAGTGGATCCCATCACAAGGGCTGACATAAAAGCGACTAAAGTTTTCATACCGTAAGATTTTAAGTTCCCGAATGCAACTATTTACATTCGCCTAACTTAAAACAAACAGCGTGCCAAAAATAAATTTCATTCACAACAATCTGTAAATCAAGTTATTAAAAATATTACTTATGAATAATTGAAGAACCGGAGGGTTCTCCCTTACTATGAGAACCTTCAAGGTGGATCCTGGAAAACCCCTCGTTTAGTCATACTAATTCTTTAAGGGGTTGTCCCTAAGCTTGCGATTACTCCTCCGTTTGGGTCTAAGGCAAGAACATCCCTACGGTTTTAAGCAGCTAAGTGGGTTCAGGAGAAGAAAATAAAGCATTTCCGTTTTTGCTTTGAAGTGCGGCATGACGAGGTGAAAAGTATATCCGCACCACGCACTGCCTGCCCTTAACGGACTGTACTTTCGGACATACCCTGGCAAATATTTGGCCCCGGAAACTATTCAGGTGATGAAATGAGTTTTTCTTTAAGATAGCGGGCTGTAACTGACTCCTCTATTAGCGCAACCTCTTCAGGGGTGCCCCGGGCGACAAGGTGTCCTCCCTTTTCACCCCCTTCGGGGCCAAGGTCGATGATATAATCGGCGCATTTAATAAGCTCGATATTATGTTCAATGACCACGATGGAATGACCGCTGGATATAAGGGCTTCAAAAGACTTCAACAGTTTTTTGATATCGTGGAAGTGCAGTCCGGTTGTCGGTTCGTCAAAAATAAACAGCGCCTTCTCCCTACTGCTTCCCTTTACAAGGAAAGAAGCCAGTTTGATCCGCTGGGCTTCCCCGCCAGACAGGGTGGAAGAAGACTGCCCCAGGGTAACATAACCCAGGCCAACATCCTGCAACGGCTGAAGTTTAGACACTATTTTAGATTCACCATTTTTTTTGAAAAAGGCAATTGCATCGTCTATGGTGAGGTTAAGGATGTTGTCTATATTGGCTCCTTCGAAGTTTACTTCCAGAACATCCTTTTTAAATCGCTTCCCCCCGCATGCATCGCATTCCAGATGCACATCGGCCATAAACTGCATCTCTACGGTAATTTCGCCTTCGCCTTTGCACTTCTCACACCTGCCTCCTTCTACATTAAATGAGAAATGCTTTGCCTTGTATCCCCGAATCCTGCTTAATTTTTGTGAAGCAAAAAGTTCCCTGATATCGTCATAAGCTTTTATATAGGTTACGGGATTAGATCTGGACGACCTGCCAATGGGGTTCTGGTCTACAAATTCAACGCTCTTGATAGAAGCGTAGTTTCCTTCTACCTTGCTGTATTGGCCCGATTTTTCTCCGTAACCGCCTACTTCCTTAAGGATAACAGGATATAATACTTTCCTGACCAGGGTACTCTTACCACTGCCGGAAACCCCGGTTACCACGGTAAGCATATTGAGTGGAAAATCCACATCTATATTTTTAAGGTTGTTTTCCCTGGCACCGCGGATACCTATATAATTTTTAGAAGTCCTTCTTTTTACAGGCAATGCTATCACCTCGCTTCCGTTGAGATAGCCTGCCGTAAGGGAGTCAGACCTCAGGATGGCATCCATATCCCCATGGGCTACCACTTCGCCACCATGCGTTCCCGCAAGCGGGCCTATATCTATAACTTCGTCGGCAGCCCTCATTATATCCTCGTCATGCTCAACTACTATGACGGTATTGCCCAGATCGCGCAGGGAATGCAATACCTTAATAAGGTTGGCGGTATCCTTTGGATGCAAGCCTATACTTGGTTCGTCGAGGATATACATGGAACCTACCAGGCTGCTGCCCAGGGAGGTTGCCAGGTTAATCCTCTGGCTTTCCCCACCAGACAGGGTATTGGATTTCCTGTTCAGGGTCAGGTAGTCAAGACCTACTTTTTGGAGGAAGCCAAGCCTGGTCGAAATTTCTTTCAGTAATCGGCTGGCGATTTGGCGGTCGTGTACCTTTAATTCCAGGGCATCAAAAAAATCTTTCAGGCGTGAGATAGGCCAACCTACCAGCTCAGAAATATTTTTACCGCCCACGCGAACATAATTGGCATCCTGCCGGAGCCGTTTTCCCTTGCAACTGTGGCAAAGTGTTTTGCCCCGGTATCGGGAAAGCATTACCCTGTTCTGAATTTTATAGCTTTTTTCCTCTAACTTTTTAAAGAAATCATCAATCCCGCTGAAGTGGTTATTGCCTTTCCATACAAGATCCTGCTGCTCTTCAGAAAGTTCATACCAGGGTTTATGTATAGGAAAATCAAATTTATATGCATTGTTCACCAACTGATCCCTGTACCAGCCCATACTTTCTCCTCTCCAGGGAAAAATTGCATTTTCATAGACAGAAAGAGCGGTATTGGGAATCACCAGATCCGCATCGATCCCTATAACATCGCCGTAGCCTTCACACTCGGGGCAGGCTCCATAGGGATTGTTGAAGCTGAAAAGGTGAACATTGGGCTCTGGAAATAGAATGCCGTCCAATTCAAATTTATTGCTGAAGGATGTTTGCTTTCCGGAAGAAATTTCTTCGAGGATGCATTCGCCCTTTCCTTCAAAGAATGCCGTATCTACCGCATTGGCCAGGCGATTATAGAAATCCTCATCCCCCCGGCTGATGATTCGGTCTACCACGAGATGGAATTCCCTTTCCAGATCGGTGGGGGCGTCCTCAATTTTCAGCACTTCGCCCCTGTATTTAATGCGGGCATACCCTTGCTGCGACATAAACTTAACACTCCTCACCGGGTCCCGGTCTTCCGGGATGCGGATTGGGGCCAGCAAAAGCAACCGGGATCCTTCCTCCAAATTTTTCACATGGTCTATAACATCGCTTACGGAATGCTTTTTAACCTCCCTTTCGGAAACCGGTGAAATGGTCTTTCCTATACGGGCGTATAATAGTTTCAGATAATCGTAAATTTCCGTGGAAGTACCTACGGTAGACCGCGGGTTGGTTGAATTTACCTTCTGTTCAATGGCTATGGCCGGGGATATACCTTTGATATAGTCTACCTTGGGTTTATCGAGCTTCCCCAGGAACTGGCGTGCATAGGAAGACAAACTTTCCACATAACGGCGTTGCCCTTCGGCATAGAGGGTATCAAATGCCAGGCTCGACTTGCCGGAGCCCGACAGACCGGTTATGACCACCATCTTATTCCTGGGGATCACCACGTCTATATTCTTGAGGTTATGAAGCCTGGCCCCTTTGATTATAATATTTTCTCTGGGGTTAACATCTACGCTTACTACCATGTTTATTGCTAAGGGTTACAAAGATACGCCATGTTGCCATTAATCACCAAGAGATGCTTTTTCACATCTTAAAAATGCCAAATCACAACAATGATTTTTTTAGCCGGAACTTTTTTTTCTATATTTGAAGCCTGATGCTATAAAGACAATCGCCTATACAGCAATAATTACTTTTTTGATTAGTACCTAAATAACAATGGTTTCTCCGGTTCGGTTAAGCCATTACGTAACCAAAAAAGTAAAATGTATGGGACTACAGATCGAGGATTCGGTATTGGTGAGAGATTATATGAGCGGAGATGAGAAAGCTCTCGAAATACTGATCAATAAGCACAATCAACGCCTTTCCAGTTTTATTTATTCCAAAGTACTAGACAGGGACGTTACCGAGGATATTTTTCAGGATACCTTTATTAAGGTCATCAGGACGCTCAAAAAAGGTTCTTATAGCGAAGAAGGTAAATTTCTGCCCTGGGTAATGCGCATAGCGCACAACCTGATCATCGACCATTTCCGAAGGAACAAACGTATGCCAAGGTTTGAATGCAATGGCGATTTCAATATTTTTTCCATTATGGGCGACGATAAACTCAATATCGAAAAACAACTCATAAAGGACCAGATCGACAGTGACCTTACGCTGCTGATTGAGGAACTGCCCGACGACCAGAAAGAAGTTTTGGTAATGAGGATTTATCAAAACATGAGTTTTAAGGAAATTTCCGAAAACACCGGCGTAAGCATAAATACTGCGCTGGGCAGAATGCGGTATGCCCTCATTAATCTCCGGAAGATTATTGAGAAGAATAATATTGTTTTAACGAATTAATTCGCACTAGATCGAATTAAACCATTGTTTTTATTTTGACAGCGTTACCTCTGGATAACCAAGTCAGAATAGATGAAACAAATTTACCCACGCAAACCGGAGAGCTGTAAATTAGTAAAGGCCAGGCCTGAAACCATACGTTTTCTTATTGATTATTCGGCAACCCTGAATATTGTCAGCTTTAATGGCTTAGACTTTGAAAACATCCTCAACTAGGATTTGCTCTTTTTTCATAGTGTCCTTCACCGATCGCCATCAATCTTGTGCCGGCCCGGGTTGTTTATGTTTTTTCTGAATCCGGAATTGGAGCAGATATTTTGCTGGGTTAAGTACACCCCCAACTATTTTTTTGGCGATTTATTATAAGCATGATGTAGGAAATTGCGTCTTCACATCATAATTGCCGTGTTTGACAACATACTTTTCACCACCCTTTCCCATTTATCTACTTTTAAAATTGAATTTCTGAAAAGATGATTCCAGGATTTGGCGCCTAACACCCCTAAGTCTTGATTAAGCGATACACAGGCCAATAACTAAACCAAATAATACGATATATGGAATTACAAATCGATGACTCAACCCTTGTCAGGGATTACATCAGCGGGGATGAAAGGGCTCTGGAAATCCTGATCAAAAGACACAACCAGCGCATTATCAGTTTTATTTATTCCAAAGTGCTGGACAGGGATATTGCGGAAGATATCTTTCAGGATACTTTTATTAAAGTCATCAAAACCCTTAAGAAAGGCAATTACAGTGAAGAAGGGAAATTCCTCCCCTGGGTGATGCGTATTGCCCATAACCTGATTATCGACTATTTCAGGAGGAACAAGCGCCTCCCCAAATTTGAAGGCAGCGACGATTTCAATATTTTTTCTGTGATTTCAGATGATAAGCTGAATGCTGAAAAGCAGATCATAAAGGACCAGATCGACAGTAACCTTGAACTGCTGATTGAAGAATTACCGGACGACCAGAAAGAAGTTCTGGTAATGAGGATCTATCAGGATATGAGTTTTAAGGAAATCTCCGAAAATACAGGTGTCAGCATTAATACTGCGCTTGGTAGGATGCGCTACGCCCTTATTAATCTCAGGAAAATTATAGATAAGCATAATATAGTTCTGACGAATTAAACATACTCTCTTAATCCCGGAGCAATAATTCCATAATAGCTGCGTTATCATTACGTAACTATATTCTATTAATATGGAAAAAATTTACTCCGGGGAAAGAAGCGCTTGCAAACTGGCAAAAGTACGTCCCGAAACGGTACGGTTTCTTACCGATTTTTCCAAATCCCTGCGGATACTGGAATACAAAGAGTTTGCATTTGAGAGCACAATGAATTAACGGATAAGGCCCTTTTTAAAGGGCCTTTTTTCTTTTGTAGTAGGCATCCAATACTTTTTTTCTGCCAATCTTCTTAGTGATAGGATCCTTTTCGAGGTTCCATCCCCTGGCAGGGCAATACTGCCTTCCATACCAGATAATACGCAGGTGAAGATTATTCCACTCTTCCTTAGGGAAAAGCCTTTTGGCATCTTTTTCAGTCTGCACCACATTTTTGCCATTCGAAAATCCCCAGCGATACATCAGGCGATGTATGTGGGTATCTACAGGAAAAGCCGGGATATCAAACGCCTGGGCTACCACCACACTTGCAGTCTTATGTCCTACCCCTGGTAATTCTTCAAGTTTCTCAATCTCTCCGGGAACTTCTCCGCCATATTTATCGATTAAGATTCGTGAAAGCTTATGAATAGCAAGGGCCTTGGTGGGAGAAAGGCCAACCGGCTTAATGATTTCCCTGATTTCTTCAATCTTTAGTTTAACCATGTCAAAAGGATTGTCGGCCTTGGCAAACAACAGTGGTGTTATCTGGTTAACCCGAACATCCGTGCTTTGAGCTGATAGAAGCACCGAGACCAGCAAGGTATACGGATCTCTGTGGTCTAAGGGCACAGGTACTTCCGGGTAGATATCTCTGAGGGTCTTCATTGTAAAGTCAACTTTTTCTGCCTTGTTCATTTTCGTACTTTAGGTGCTGGAGTTAAAAGCGAAATTAATTAAAAAATTAAGGATGAAGAGATTGAAGCCCGGCGATAAAGTGCCCGCCTTTACTGCAGAAGACCAGGATGGGAACCAGGTAAACCCTGGCGATTACAAGGGAAAAAAACTTGTGGTATTCTTCTATCCCAGGGCAAATACTCCGGGATGCACTGCCGAGGCATGCAACCTTCGCGACCATTATGCGGTACTCAAAAGCAAGGGATATGAATTGTTGGGTGTAAGCGATGACAGTAAAAGAAAACAATCGAATTTTAAAAGGAAATACGATCTGCCCTTTCCCCTTTTGGCCGATACAGACCGCCAGGTTATAAATAGTTTTGGGGTGTGGGGCGAAAAAAAATTCATGGGCCGCGTTTTCGATGGGATTCACAGGACCACCTTTGTGATCGATGAAAATGGGGTGGTAGAGAAGGTGATCGAAAAAGTCGATACAGATGAACACGCTGCCCAGATACTTTGAATAAGGGCACCAATATAAAAAAACCCCGCCTGGAGGCGGGGCTTTTTCCTTTTATTTTGGAGCTTCTTCCACTTCTTCCTTTTCCTCTTTTATATCGCCCATGAACAGCTTCTTCTTTTTAATGATCTCCGCCACCCCTTCCGGAAGCATTTCTTCCCAGCCGTCTTGTCCTGTAGTGATTTTTTTAAGCACATCTCTTGAAAAGATATCCATGATCTCCGGATCATAATCTATGATATCCATTACTTTTCCATTGTATTTAAAGAATTTGTATAATTCTTTCATCCGAGGGTGTACCTTGATGTTATTGCTGGTCATGATCTGGCCGGTATCGGGATTTTTCATGGGGTACAGATATACTTTCAGGTCTTTGAAAAACAGTTTTCCGAAAGCTTCAAGGATACCTCCGCTCAGATGGCGGTAGTATTTCTCGTCGAAAATATCGATTAGGTTGTTAACCCCCATTGTAAGTCCGATCCGTGCTTTGGTATAATTACTGAAAAACTCCACCAGCTTGTAGTATTCCTGGAACTTGGTGATCATAACGCTATGACCCAGAGAACAAAGTAATTCGGCCCTGTCCATAAAGTCGCGTTCATCTATTTCCCCTGAAGCTTTAAGGTTAGAAAGCGTAATCTCGAAGATTACAATGGTGTTTTCCTCATCAACTGTCTGTTCCCGGATAAAGATTTCATAGGATTTCTGGAACATGTCCATATTCACCTTGGTAACCGGCCTGAAACTACCTCTCAGGGCGAGGATGTTTTTCTTGTAAAGTTCCGCGGCAGGCAATAGGTTATTGCCGTCTGGCCCGAACATTACGGCGTCTGTCATATCGTGCCGGATCAGCTGCAGGCTCATCAGGCGGTTGTCGACTCCCTGAAAACTCGGTCCGGAAAAATTCACCATATCAATTTCAAGGGTATCCTGATCTATATGGTCGTATAAGTATTTTAGAAGTTTCCTGGGTTTGTGGTACTTGTAGAAAGCCCCATAGATAAGGTTTACCCCGACTATGCCAAGGGTTTCCTGCTGTAACCTGGCTTCATTTTGCTTAAAGCGAAGATGCAGTACAATTTCATCGTATTCCTTCTGTGTTGGGTCTAGCTGAAAACGGATCCCGACCCATCCATGGCCCTTGTAACGTTTCGAGAAATCTATAGTGGCGACGGTATTGGCATAACTAAAAAACAACCGGTCCGGGTGTTCCTTGCGGCTTATACGCTCTTCCATGAGGTGCATCTCATGTGCCAGCATATGTTTCAGGCGCTCCTGGGTAACATAACGGCCATCTTCTTCGATGCCATAGATGGCGTCGCTGAAAGCCTTGTCGTATGCACTCATCGCTTTGGCAATAGTGCCCGAAGCACCGCCAGACCTGAAGAAATGCCTCGCTGTTTCCTGCCCGGCCCCAATCTCTGCAAATGTTCCGTAGATATCAGGGTTTAAATTGATCCTAAGCGTTTTTGCTTTAGTCGATGGGATATTCTCAAACGCGTAATCTTTCTTCAAAACAGAGGTCATACCTACTCAATGTACCTTTTAAAGTAAACAAAGTTACTAAGATTACCTAACCTTATTAAATAAATAAGTTATAAATTTGATTTAAACGGATGAGGGGTTGGAAATAACGTTTCTGGGCACTGGCACATCTCAGGGAATCCCTGTTATTGGGAGTAACCACCCTGTTTGCCAGAGTTCTGACCCCCGGGATAAGCGGCTTCGGGTATCGGTGATGGTTTCCTGGAAAAACTTCAATTTTGTAATAGATTGCGGCCCCGATTTCAGACAGCAAATGCTCGCAAATAAGGTGGTTCGGCTCGATGGTATCCTTTTCACCCATGAACATGCAGACCATACTGCCGGAATAGATGATATCCGGCCGTTTTTTTTCAGGCCGGGAGACATTCCCATCTATGCGCACCAACGTGTTGTGGACTCGCTTAGGCGAAGATTTGATTATATCTTTTCCGACATCAACAGGTATCCGGGAGCTCCTGCCGTAAAAGCAAACCTGGTTCGGAATAACGAGCCTTTTACCATTGGCGATTTAAAGGTGGTGCCTGTTGAAGCATTCCACAACCGCCTGCCGGTCTTAGGATACCGTTTGGGTGATTTTGCCTATCTGACCGATGTCAAGACTATTTCAGATGAAGAATCAGAAAAGATAAAGGGTATTAAAGTCCTTACAGTCAATGCATTAAGGAAAGACCCTCATCATTCGCATTTTAACCTGGAAGAAGCCCTGCGGTTTGTGGATAAAGTGAGACCGCAGAAGGCATACCTCACCCACATCAGCCATCATATGGGTTTCCATAATGAAGTGGAAAAGGAGTTGCCACCTCATGTGCACCTGGCATATGACAACCTTTCTATAGCCTTATAAACCAGCTAAATATACAAGTAAGCGTCTCAACAAATGAAAAGCAGAATATATTTATACCTCTTTATTTTTGCATCGCTCATCGCATTGTACTTCTACGTCAGCGGCAACAGGCGCCTCAATGACCGGTCAGTAGATTTGGCCGGAAAAGAGAAACAGATGGAGGTACTCCAGGATTCCCTGCGGGATATCTCCCTAAAAATGCTCGATATGCAGTATTTCTCCCTGGAAAACAATGATGATGCCCTTGTTTATTACGACCACCTGGAACTACAGGACCCGGAACGTTACATTTCCGATAAATTGCTGGAAACAAATGAACAGAAGGGCGATAATCCTTTGATTCCGTACGAAGGAATGGAGAACGATTTTAAGATTAACAAAATCAAGGTGTTAAATCATCGATGGATCATTGCCGACTTTTCAGACGGCAAATACTGGGGGGAGCTTTTTATCAGGTATGAATTAAAGGACGACAGGGGCGTGGATTTTACACTGGCAGAGCACTTATTGTATACGCGCAGCCATTAATGACGGGAAGGCTGGGTTATAATTGTTCCTTAAGCCATTTCAGGAAGGATTCAAAGTTCCGGGGCGATACCCCGTGGCCAACGGGAAATTCTTCGTAACGGCTTTTTATCCCCAATTCCTTCAGCAATATCGGGGCTTTCTGTGCCCATTCAGGTGGGATAACCATATCCATCTGACCATGCGATGCATAAACCCTGAGGGAACTATGGTCCTTTTCCCGGAATTTATCCACCAGGAGTTGTTCGTCTATGTAACCGCTGAGTGCGATGATATTCCTGAAGCGCTCCGGGTAGGAGAGTGCCAGCGCATAACACAATACTGTACCCTGGCTGAACCCCAGAAGATTAATACTCCCAGTATTTAGCTGATAAGCATTGCAGGCTTCATCTATAAATTTAAGCATCAGGTCTCTGGATTCCCAAGCCTGTTCCACGTTGCTCCATTTACCATAGGAGGCATCAAAATTAATTGAATACCAGGCGTATCCGAACGGCTGTATGGCATGAGGTGCGCGGGCAGAAATGATACAAAGTTCCCCGGGAAGATCGGCCGCAAACGAATACAGGTCTTCTTCGTTACTTCCGTAACCATGGAACATAAAAAGTACCGGTGGCCTGCCTTCCGTAAGGGAGGAGGGTTTAAGAAGATGTTCAAGTGATAGGGGGGCAACTGTCATATTATTGTATAAAAGTAAACCATTTTTGAAAATAGGGCCCCAGTACAGGGACCGATTGTTCACGGTTAGCCAGGGCTCCCAGAAAGCCATAGAACCAGCATACCATATAGCCTATATACAACCCATACCATGCATACTTGTTAAACCACACGCTAAGGAAAAGTGCTAATCCAAGGAAAACCAGGTGCAAACCAAATGCCTGCCTGGTGTGGAAACGTGCAAATGCATGCTTTGGTTCAAGGTTCATTGTGATGGCGATTAACGCGCCCACAATGGTAAAATACGCTATTATAGCGGTGGTTTTCCCTGCTTTCGCTTGTTCTTCCATAAGTAACTGTAGTTGGTTTAAGCTACTTCCCTAAACACTAACCTGCCCTGTCTGATTCATTAACCAAGGTTGCCAATAACAGGCAGGGGTACTGCCTTTCCGTTAATGGCATTAACTATCCCGAGAATAGCCAGTACCAGCACCCCAATTCCTATAAGGGTAGTGATGAAACCCAGGGATGTCGGCAGGAGAAAAGCCAGAACATAATTTGCAATCCCCAGAAGGTATACCCTTACGGATTGGCCAATGTGGAAGTTTGTAAACTCGTTGCGTTTGCCATTGTTAACCAGAAATGCAATCAGCAGGCCTATCACCGTAATATAGCTTACAGCAGCCATAGTTTTGCCTTCGTTAATGGTATGTTGGTCCATAGTTGAGTGATTTAAGTTTTGATAATAATCTGACCGTGGGAAATGCAGCCGTAGGCAATTCCCTTTAACTCGGATCCGATGAACATGCTGTTAGCCGAAGTAGAAAGTATATGTTCTTCTCCGAAAGTATAAGAGGGTTCAGGATTGAAGAGGCTCAGGTTGGCAACGGCCCCTTTAGCAAGCTCAGCGGACGGGATTCCAAACCGCTCTCTGCCTCTGGTGAGCAGCCGAATGGCCGTATCCAGGTCGAATAGCCGCAACAGCACCCCCAAAGCGCTTTCCAATCCCAAGGTCCCGTAAGCGGCATTATCGAATTCAATCCTTTTTTCTTCAATATCCATGGGGCTATGGTCTGTTGTGATAAAGTCTATTACACCTTCCTTTAATCCCTTGACCAATGCCTTGTTATCGGTCTTTGTCCGCAGCGGCGGCATGGTTTTGTAATTGCAGTCGAATTCCTCCAGCCGTTCGTCAGTCGCAAATAAGTTGTGCAATGCCACACTGCAGCTGACATCCAATCCTTTTTTTCTTGCTTCGGACACCAATTTTACCGTCCGGGCCGTTGAGATTGTGGGAATATGCAACCTCCCACCTGTATATTCCAGGATATGGAGATCCCTGGCTATCTGGAGTTCTTCCGCCAGCGCAGGGATTCCCTTGAGGCCCAGGCGGACACTTACCTCTCCTTCATTGACAATTCCATTGGCGGCGATCTGCGGATCCAAAGGGAAGGAAAGAACGAGGCCATTGAAATTCTGCGCATACAGCAAGGCAATCTTTAGCAGGTTCGAATTTGTAACAGGTTTTTTAAAATCATAGAAACCAACGGCACCGGCCTTATGCATATCGAAAAGTTCGGCCAGGTCGCGTCCTTCACTTTTCATGGTCAGGGTCCCAAGTGGATAAAGTGCCGTGGCCTGTTTTTTTCCTGCATTTTTAAGATATACGATATCAGAACTGCTATCTGGCAGGGGAAACATATTAGGATTGAGTACCAGATCCGTAAAACCACTGGCCGCAGCCGTGTGAAGCCCATTGGCGATCGTCTCCCGCTCTTCAAAACCCGGCTCTCCAAAACTCACACTGCTGTCGAACCACCCCCTGGAAACGTGCAGGTTTGGGAGCTCCACCACCCTGATCTTACCGCTGCGATCGATTTTCGAGGAAATATTTTCAATAAAACCATCTTTTATATGAATATCCCGTTTCTTCAGGTGCAATTCCGGATTGTCCGGATCCACGATTTTAACAGCTTTAAGCAGTACGTTCATTTAAGGAATTTTTGGATAAGCAGTTCCGCAAGCATACACAGCAACGCTAAAATAACAAACCATTTCCAAAGGGCTGTTATGCTGCCTTCTTTTTCAAGCGTCTCAAAAAGCCTGTAGATAGTACTATAAATGTTGGTTGCAGCAAGGTTTTCCGGATCCGCATATTTTAATTCACTTTCGGCACGGTCATAATTAAAACTTAGGCCTTTCAGAGGGATTTCATTTTCGGAAACGATAAAATGCCCGTCGCCGTCGGGGAGGTCTTCAAAGATAAGGGCTGTCTTGTTGGCATATGACCGTTGAAGCGGGATAAATTCATAGTCGTCCTGGTGTATTTTCAGGATTTTATCCTGCCCAAGGGATACAGGGACGTCTATTACTGCCCGACGACCGGTTTGATAATAGATTTCCGGTTGTTTCAGGCTGCCGGCACCAATATTGTAGAAGCTAGGAACTATCAGGGGAGAATTCCTGAAATTTGAACTGCCTGCACTGAGGGGGGATGTAAAAAAATAAACGGCCCGGTCACCAGCGAGGAAAGCATCTCCCCCCTGAAGAGTAAGGATTTTTGGAAGGGAGGTGGCAAAAGGGAGGTGTTCCGTAACTTCAGGATACTGGAAGTTGGAAACTTCTTCTTCGAAAACATTCTCATATAAAGGATGCGAAAAGGAAATCCCGGTAATAGCCCGGGTTGCCTGGATCATATCCCCGTAACTACCCGCATTTAATGTCTTTAACAGACCATTGTAGGAATCCAGGTCGGGACTGCTTGCCGGGATAAAGGCAAGGCTGCCACCTTCTTCCACGAATGCTCTGATCGCATTCCGCAGGGCTTCGGGGATTAAAGGCAATTCGTTCAGGATGATTAAGTTCTGACTGGAAATGCTGCTGTAATTCAGGTTTTCATTTGTTACTGAAAGAAAATCAAACTCCGGCTCCGAATAAATACGCTCCAGGAAATTGTCTGCGGTAATACCCACAGAAAGTACCTTTATCCTTTCTTTTTCCGCGATATGGAAATACAAGCGGTTATCGTAGTCAAGTTCATTATCCGAAATCGTGATCCGGCCTTCAATACGCTTGCCACCGGGGATGGTAAAAATTACTTCAGCTCTGTCGTTTTCATCCCATATTGCAGATGTTTTGGCAATGAGGGTATCGGCGTTATAAAGAGAAACAGGAATGGCATCCATCTGCCCGCTTCGGGAAAGCAGGGCGGTTAGTTCCAGGGTACTGGCATTGTTATTGCTTATAAATGCCGTATCTACCGAGGCATTTACGGGGTTTTCTGCCGGGAGGCGGACCAGGTGCCGTCTGATATCGGTCAGGGAATCTGCATGGGTTACAGCCATTCGCTCCTGGAAATCTGAGATTATAACGAGATTTCTGTTGCCCGGCTCACCTTCATTAAACAAGGTGGCACCTTTTAACAGGATAGCCTCCATATCCAGTTGTTCCCGCGTAAACGGCAGAGTCAGCAGCTGATTACGGATATCTCTTCCCTGCACACCACTGAATACGCGGGTATTTGTAAAAAGGCTGAACTGTTGCTCTTCAGGGATTGCCCTGAGCAGTTGTTGTACTGCGGTTTCGAGCAGGCTCCCATCTGCCGTTCTGGCCTGCATACTGAACGAATTATCCAGATAGATAATACTTTGCCGGGGTTGCAGGGCTGCCGGACCTGCTGTAAACGGTTGTGCGAATGCCAGGACCACTGCAGCAATTAAAAGAAGACGGATGAACAGCAAAAGCCATTTTTTAAGCCGCTGGCTTCGACGCGTTTCAGCCACAACCTTTTTAAGTAACCTTACATTGGTAAAGGGGGTTTTTTTAAATCGGCGAAGCCGGAAAAGGTGAATAATGATGGGGATAAGGAGAAGGAATAGCGCCCAAAGGAGATCCGGATAAGTAAACTGCATTCCTGATTTCTATTTGACAAATATAGTCATTTCGCCCCTTTTACATCTCCACTTCGCTTCATTTAGCTGTCGCGCCTACCTTTTTAACTGTGTTAAGTGTCCCTTTTAAGAAATGGCTCAGCAGAAGAAGAAATAATCGGCCATCTCCCGCTGACCCTTTTCATTCAGGAACCCCCTGATGGCGAATTGTGATTGCTCGTTTGCTACCGTAACAATACTCTGTACCCCAGGGAAATGATCGAGCTCCTTGTAATGTTCAGGGACCTTGCCATAGATTTGTTTTCCAATTTTTTTAGGGTTATCGCATAACCAGTTAAATTGTATATCCCTGTCTAGCAAAGACTTTGCAATAGTCTTACCTTTATACCCGGCACCCCATACGGCCAGGGGCCTTTCCGGATCACGGTCGAGCTGGAGGAAATAGTGCAGTTTAATGTCAAGAAAATAATTCTGGGCATAGTGCTCACTGGTGCGCGAGGTGCGCTGATCGTAATCTCTCCAATAATGCAGTACCGTATTACAGGGGATAATCTTTAGCTGAGAACGGTAAAAGCGGAAGGAGAGATCATAATCTTCCGGATAACGGTCTTCCCGGAACCCACCGCATGCTTCAAAATCTGTTCTGTAAGCCATCCAACAGGGTGAAGGTACCGGGCATTCCTTGTAAATTCCGGCATAGTTAGTACCCTTTTCAGTGAGGTTGTTTAGCCAGACTTCGTATCGCTCATAACCCTTACTGATACCCCTTATGGAGAAGTATTTAACTTTGCCCACGGCCAGGTACCCTTCACCTGCTTCCATTAAGGTGTCAACCATATTTCCCAGCCTGTTCGAAGGCATAATGTCGTCCGAATCCATACGCGTAACCAAACGGCCGCTACTATAGGCGTATGCTGTCTGCAGGGCCGGGATAATACCAACGCCGTTATTTTTAACAACTCTGTATCGATGATCCCGGGTTGCAAAAAGCTCGGCGGTTTTAAATGAACCGTCGACTGACTGATCATCCACAGCAAGAACCTCCCAGTTCTCATAATCCTGCTCTTTAATAGACTGCAGACATTCCGTAAGAAAGGCGTCTGTATTTTTAAAGGGGATAAATATGCTAACAAGCGGGTTTTCCATTCTCCTAAAGTATGGAATTCCCGCTTTATTGATAACTGTAACGATTAGCTTCAGGCGCTTTATCAAACGTCGGCCCGGAACGTCGCCATATAGGGTGCCAGTAATTCCCCGAAATCAAAAAGCAAACGGGGGTGGCGCCCTATAAAATCCATAAAAGAATGGTCCTGCGATTGTTTTTGCAGCTCATTAACAAGCTGTACGGCTGCCCTTGTAACATGCTCGCTGAATTTGGTCCCTTTTCCATGTTGCCGGTCATAACGCATTATCTGTCCGCATAACATTTCGGTTGCGGGCTGCAATCCGTGTTCCCTTATCAGAAGCCATGCCAGCCTGAGATGTGCTTCATGAGTAAAGAGGGTCGGTTCGAGCGTACATTCCTCAAATAAACGGCTAAAATCCTTATCGCTAAGTTGACGATGTTTCTCGCTTAAACTGTCGCGGTTTGGATAAAAGACCCGGCTACACGGCATGTTGGGAAGTTTGTGAGGATTCCCGTGCATCAGGGACCTCATTACTGATATCCTTGAATTTCAACATGTCTACCACCCTGGCAGAGGCACCGTGATAAAAGCCCGATTCATACTCATACGCCCTGGGGTTCCTGAAAGTTCCGAACAAGATATCGTATATGGCGATATCCGAATAATTATAGGCATGGATCCCCCTCGCATGATGAATGGCATGGGATTCGGGCCTTTGTACAATATAGCCAAGCCACCAGGGAGTTTTTATATTGGAATGCTGAAAGATAGAGAAAAATGTATTTCCCAGAATTATGAGCGTTGTAGCTTCCGCACTAAAACCAGCAACCACTACCAGGCACAGGCTGCCAAGGAAGGTAAAGCCAATCATATCCATGGGGCTGAAATAGAATGCCCCGAAGCTATCCATCCGTTCCGCGCTGTGGTGCATCTGGTGAAATACTTTCCACAAGGTATTATTATTGTGCATGCTCCGGTGCCAGACGTATACCCCAAGCTGATATAGCATTATTCCGGTGAAAGCACCCCATGCTGTCCCTAAAACAGTGAGGTCCAGCAACTGGAAGGAAGCCAGATGCGTATCCCAAAGAATGGGCAGGTAGGAGGAAAGAAAAAAGAAGAGTACAAAGGATATCAGTCCGCGTAATTTCCAGAATTTCAACTTCGGAAGCGTCCTTGCGGGGAAAATAGCCTCCCACGCCATAAGCGCGCCATATATGGCAAATACGATGAGGGAAACCGGATCGAGAATAAGTTCCAGGGGGCTGGGCAGGTTGTTAAAAATAGATTCCATAATGTTTTGATAAATGTTAATGTTACTTTAACCTCTATTGCGGAAGTATCTTCCTTACGATGTAAGTATGGAATTTTTTTTTGTGAGGTGATCGCCTTTCACACCCGCCAGCGGGTAGGACTTTCAGGTTTATAAGAGCAAAAGGTGCCGGTTTTTATAAATAGGCTGAGATGTTTGCCCAATACGGGATGCTCCTTCCTGATTTTGCTGATCCCGCTCCGGATGCGCCAAGTAACTGCGGTCCTGGCTTTTTCCACTGTCGAACCCAACTTTCGTGCCTTCCCGGATAATCCCAGGCTGCCTGACAAGTGATCGATCAGTTTTTCATATTCATCCCGGAGAATGATGGCTTCTGTACTGTTTCCTGTTTCTTCTGCCTCACCGATATCAGCCTGCAGGCGCAACAGCCTTTTTTTATAAGATTCTTTGGCCTTGCTATCCAATGATTCGGGATTACTCTGATCAATGACCGGATTGCCCATGAGCTCCGTGCAATGGATTTCCTGTTCAGGGGCTGCCAGCAGCCGCCCAATGTCATGGAAACCCTTTACATCTTTAAGCAACACCGTAGTGTCCTGATAGCTGATCTCCCACATATCATTCTTCTTTATAAAGGCCGGATCAGCCTGCATAACGGTTTCCCGTGAGATATGACTCAACTCGCTTTTCCCGCCCATGAACTCCCAGAACGGTTCGAGCCTTGTACTCTTTTTATACGGATTAACCATGATCTGCCAGTCTACAGCTTCCTTGTCTGAGGCCTTTTTTTCCTGCACGATGTTGCGCTCATATACCTGCTTGTAAAGCTGCCAGCTGGCCTGCATTTTAGTTGTTTTGCCAAGATGGAAATAGGCTGCGGCCAGATAAGCGGAGAAGTCCGTCCATATAGAATGATCGCTCACCATTTCCCCTAGTTCCACGGATTTACTGAAATCGCCCTTTTCAAAATATATAAAGGAACCATGGGGAAAATAGGCGTCGGGGTGAAGGGGGTTCAGTTCCCGGGCTTTAAGATAAAGGCTTTCGGCTTCATCAACATAATCAAGGTAAACGAGACAATAGGCAATCATTATGAGGTTGTCCGCATCATTCGGGTTCATACGGAGCGACTTTCTAAGGCAGTGCTCTGCCTTCTCATATTCCCCCAGGTATAAAAATGTCCGTCCCAGGACCGCGAGTGAAACATAGTCGTTTTCATCGTGTTCAATAGCCTTGAGCGCGTACTTATGCGCCCCTTTCCGGCTAATGTCCCAGCGTTCCCATAACCGGCAACTCCATTCATTGAAATAGGTAAGGGAGATCCCGGTGTATGCCCTTGCAAAATATGGGTTTATTTTAAGAGCCGCCTCAAAATAGGATCGGGCTTCAAGGTCACTTTCCAGGCTTCCTTTCTTAAGGAGGTTCATCCCCAGAAGCCAGTTCTCGTAGGCCGCCAGGGAAATGGATTCTTTGCGGTAGGAGTAGGAAAGGAGATCGTAATCTATCTGCTG
>CAYSVQ010000051.1:0-2112 GCA_964434565.1 uncultured Flavobacteriaceae bacterium
TTTAAACGTACGGGGGTATTTCCGGCTGCTTTTATGTTAAAAAGGCGGAGCATAGTATAGGCATGCCTGAGTTTTACTTTATTGAGTCCGTATTCCTGGGGTCCTTTTAAGTTTAGCAGGTGTCCGAATAGTACCATTTCCTGTTGATTTGCATAACCCCGGTAAATTTTCAAGTGAAGGTTCATAGTTGCATGCAGGTTCGCTATTTTTATGAATGTTGATTTAAAAATAATGAAAACATATCGCAAGAGGGTCCTGCTGGCAATTAATCCCATCTCGGGAAACCTGGACAAGGAGCCAATCATTACTATGGTGAAGGATTATCTGGGGCATGAATGTGATTTGCGGATTTTCAGGACCACGGGGAAGGATGACCGCCGTAAACTCTGCAGGGAATTGGAAGAATTCCCTGTTGAGCGTATTTTAACCGCCGGGGGAGATGGAACTATAAAACTGGTGGCAGAGGCATGCAGCGGGGGTAAATACACCATTGGGATACTCCCGGCCGGCTCGGCAAACGGCCTCGCGACGGAACTGGAGTTACCCACTGAGATCGACAGCGCCCTGGAAATAGCCCTTGGACCCGATAGCATTGTAATCGACGCGCTTAGGATAGGGGAGTCGCTTTGTCTTCACCTTGCCGATATGGGAATCAATGCCGAACTGATACGGAACTACGAGGACAACGAGGTCCGCGGGAAGTTCGGCTATCTTATCAGCAGTATTCCCACCTTGCTGAATACGGAGATACCCTATCAATTTACCCTCGAAATCAACGGAACAATATTAAAGCGCGAGGCAATCATGGTGGCTTTTACCAACTGCAAAAAATTCGGGACTGGCGCAATGATCAATCCGGATGGCGTTATAAACGACGGCAGATTTGAAGTCCTGATTTTTAAGAAACTTGACGTAGTGGAAATCCTGAAAACCCTGAAACATCAAAACTCACCCGATCCCGCTTTTATGGAGGTGTTTTCTACAACAGCCGCGGTAGTATCCACGGAAAAGTTGGTTCAATTCCAGATAGATGGCGAGGCCATTGAACGTACAAGAAATTTGACGGTCTCTATTGTGCCCGGAGCACTGAGAATAGCAGTAGGGAAGGGGATAAGCTAAATTCAATTATACGGTAATAACTTACAAACGGATATATAAAAAAAGGGTCCGACTTTAAAAGTCAAACCCTCACATTTAAAACTTATGCCATTACGCGAAAGTGTTAAGTTATAATTTTCATTTTATTCATATCCACTTTTAATAACTGTCTGGATCATTTTAAACCGGCCATTGGGTTTTATATAACTGGATGCATGGGCAGGAATTACGATCGATTGGCCTGTTTTAATTAGATGCGATATCTCGTCGATTACTATTTCGGCCTTCCCTTCGATAATTTGGGTGAACGTATCAAATGGCGTTATCTTTTCTGTTAAACCCTCGCCATTGTCAAAGGAAATAACACTTACATTACCTGTAGTTTTTTTAAGGATTGTTTTGATCACAACGGAGTTTGTTAAATACTCTATAATTTCAACGGTTATTAAGGCAATGGATTTCTCAACTTCATTGACATCCATATTCTTCATGAGTTCTTGTATTTATGCATTAATGTTCCGTATCTAAAAGCGTTTAATCATCGCTTTTTGAGACAAGGCTTTTAAAAGCCTGCCCTAAGCTGTTCATATCGTCATTAAATTCACGTTTAAAGGTATCCCAATCGCGGCCCTGATCGTTTTCATAATTTTCCATCCTGGATTCCAGATCCTGATTGGATGCTTCCAGAGTGTTTATTTTCTTTTCATATTCATAATCAGGGGTCATACCCGGGGCATTCATTGCAGCCTTTAATTCGGCTATTTGCACCTCATTTTTGTCTATCTGAAGCTCTGCTTCGGTTCTAAAAGCCTCCCATTCCTCAGCATTTACCTGTCTTTGTTCCACCACTTCTGCTTCAGCCTGATCCAAATCCTGTTCAGCATCCAAAACCTTGTTCTCTGCTTCGGCATTTTTCTGCGCGGCCGATTTGCAACCTGTCAACGCTGTTCCTGTAACTGCGATGGCCATTAATGCCACCATAAAAATTGATTTTTTCATTTTGTGTTTTTTTAT
>CAYSVQ010000052.1:0-2997 GCA_964434565.1 uncultured Flavobacteriaceae bacterium
TTGTCATTTACTTGTCTTAATTTTTGTTTAAATCCCACCAATTGCCTCCGGGTGGGTGTGCAAGGTAAAGCTCAGGAAATGGGAATCAAAATCAAACCTGCCTTCGGCAGGCAGGTTCAAAAGCAAAAGCAAATCTGGCTGCGGAAGGCAAATCCGCTCGGTCGGGTAAGTTCCTGATTGCCTCCGTCAAATCAACGCATCAACCCACCAGTATCCAGCAAGCTGGCACGACCGGGAGGTAAATCAACCACGCTAACTCTGCCCACCGCCAACTTACTTCACACCTCACATATGTTGTACCTAAAGGCACAATTATTTTCCTGCCATAAATCATTCTACCGGGATGTAGTCCCTGATGGTACTTGTTTACCTCATGTGACGGGCCTCCGGCCAACCTACAAAAAGCCTGTTTCAGCCTGCAAGCTGGGGGAAAATCAAATTCAAGTTCAAACTCATCAATTGCTCATTGTTTATTGATAATTGTTTAATGTATAGCACTGCCCACTGCCTACGGCTACTGCCAACTGTACTTCGTACCTCTAACTTTGCTCTTCCTTTTGTCCGGCCATCATCAGATAAGCCTTCAGAAAATTATCAATAAAGCCGTCCATCACCGCATCTACGTTGCCTGTTTCCTCCCCGGTACGCACGTCTTTAACCAGTTTGTATGGGTGCATGACATAATTGCGAATCTGCGAACCCCATTCAATCTTCATCTTGGAGGACTCGATTTCGGCCCTGGCTTCCTGCTTTTTTCTCAATTCGATCTCATATAGCTGGGATTTAAGCATTTTAAGGGCAGTAGCGCGGTTGTCGTGCTGCGAACGGGAGTCCGAACAGGATATCTGAATCCCGCTGGGTTTGTGGTAAAGTTGAACCTTGGTTTCCACCTTGTTCACATTCTGGCCACCCGCTCCACTGGAGCGCGCCGTGGTAATTTCAATATCCGAAGGATTAATGTCAATTTCAATACTGTCATCTGCCAGCGGATAAACATATACGGAGGCGAAAGAGGTATGTCTTTTGGCATTGCTGTCGAAAGGGGAAATTCGTACCAGGCGGTGCACCCCATTTTCACTTTTGAGCCAGCCAAAGGCGTAATTGCCATCAATTTGGAGGGTTACAGTTTTGATTCCTGCCACATCGCCTTCCTGATAGTTAAGTTCTTTAACTTTGTAGTTGTTTTTTTCGCACCACATCAGGTACATGCGCATCAGCATGGATGCCCAGTCGCAACTTTCGGTCCCCCCGGCGCCTGCGGTGATCTGCAACACGGCCGGCAGGTCGTCTCCTTCTTCAGAGAGCATATTCTTAAATTCCAGCTTTTCTACTGCGTCAATGCACTTCTTATAGTGTTTCTCCACCTCCTCCCGGGATACTTCCCCTTCTTTCTGGAATTCAAATAGCACTTCAAGGTCGGCAATAAGAGATTCGGCCGCCTCATAATCATCCACCCAATCCTTCCGGGATTGTATTTGCTTCATCTGCTCCCGTGCCTGTTGGGGGTCGTCCCAGAAGCCCGGAGCAAGGGTTTTTTCTTCTTCGTTTTCTATTTGTATTCGCTTGGCATCTATGTCAAAGATACCTCCTCAACGCGCCAAGGCGTTCCATAAGATCCTTTTGCTGATCCAGGGTTACCATAATCTGTATGTTTTATGCCAAAAATACATTTCTTTTTACATTTTTCGGGATTTGCGGTAGGCTTATTGCTGTGCTTGTCTGGCGGACACTTCCACAGAGTGTGAGGTCTCGTTTTTACCCGGGGCAAAGATCACCCCTTTAAGAGGGGAACAGTCCTGGTAATCCTTACCATGGGCAACCTTAATGTGGTTATTTCCCGCAAGGATGTCGTTTGTGGGGTCAAAACCTACCCATCCCACATCCGGCACATAGGATTCTGCCCATGCATGCATCTGGGAATCCCCGAAATAGCCGTTGCCCTGATGCAGGTATCCGGAAACGTAACGTGCAGGTATTCTGTTCCTTCGTGCCAGGGCACAAAAAAGGTGGGTAAAATCCTGGCAAACTCCTTTCCTGCTTATTATTATATCCGGTAAGGTGGAGTCTACATGCGTCACCCCAGGCTGAAAATACAGGTGCAGGTACACCCAATGGTTTAATTCCAGCAGGTTATCAAAGACGGACTTATCGGGGTCATAATCGAAGAGACCATCTTTGTTTACAGGAAGTTCCGTAAACCTGGTGGTGCGGAGGAAGGGTTCGAATGTCACTTTAAAATCTATCTTGGCGAGCTGGGTGAATCCCTCCTGGTGGTCTTGAGCAGGAACAAAATCAAAAGGGTTCACCTCGTATTTCCGTAGTTTAAAACTAGCCTTGAAGTTAATATCCTTAAAAGGGACTTTGGGGTTAAGCCTGAATGTCTTAAAACCAAATCCATTTATGGAAGTCTGGGCAGGGGTATTAAGCGAATTAACGAAATCACATGATATAAGCTCCTGATTATCATTATCTTCAGGAATTATAAGAAATTGCCAGACCGCATCATTTACGATCCGGTCATAATGATTCTCTGCCTTATAGACTATGGTGTATTCAAGAGGCATATCCAGGTGTTATCCAGGCGAAAGTAGGCTAAACGGCCGGCTTCAATAGTTAAAAAATTCCTTTTCCATTTTTTGTGCAATGTGCACCAGGTCATTTAGCTTTTTTTCAATAAATGCGAGTATATCCTCCTGTATTTCTTCAACGTACTTAAATTTAAGGTCGGCCCTTACTTTTTCAACGAGGAAGGCGGTGGAATCCTTTGCAGGGTATTTACTCTGGTCGACCACTTTGATGTGCCTGGTTACCTGATTCAGGCTGTTCATGACCGATCGCGGGCAGTCGGGATTAAGGATTAAAAATTCGAGAGTGCTGATACTATTTGGGGGTTTTTTATAGAAACGGCGCATCATATCATAAGATTCCGCGCATTTAAGCAGGGTTACCCACTCGAAATTATACCCGGGTTCTTCCTCCCTCAAATCACCCTTTGCA
>CAYSVQ010000053.1:0-4502 GCA_964434565.1 uncultured Flavobacteriaceae bacterium
CACCAAGATCACCAATACCATCCTGGGCCGTATGCAAACAGCGACCACCTGCAGCAGTTGCGGCGGCAGTGGGCAGACGCTGGACAAACGTCCGCCTGAAGCGGATGCCCAGGGTCTCATGATCAACGAAGAAACCGTTTCCATTAAAATACCCGCGGGAGTTGAAGACGGGATGCAGCTCAAGGTTCCGGGCAAGGGAAATGAAGCTCCTGCCAACGGTTTTCCAGGCGACCTGTTGGTAGCTATTGAAACCGAGGAGCACCCAACTCTCAAAAGGGAAGGCGATAACCTCCATTACGACCTTTACATCAGCATATCAGATGCGGTACTCGGTACGTCAAAGGAAATAGATACTGTAAACGGCAAAGTCCGTATTAAACTGGATCCGGGAATACAATCAGGCAAGATACTTCGGCTGAGGGGCAAGGGAATTTCGAGTATCAACGGCTATGGTGAGGGAGACCTGCTGGTACATGTGAATGTCTGGACACCCAAGGAATTAAACAAGGAGCAGAAGGAGTTTTTTGAAAGGATGCAGCATAACGAAAACTTTGAGCCAAAACCGGAAAAATCCGATAAATCCTTCTTTGAGAAGGTAAAAGACATGTTCTCTTAGCGAGAAAAATTTTCTTTTTAAATAAAAAACGTATATTTGGGTTAATATTGGGCAACCAATATTAATTTTCTTTTTCATAGCAATTTTTTTCCCATCCTTAATCCAATTAAGGGTGGGTTTTGTTTTTATAGCCTCATGGCCTCCAACAACGGTTCAGGATACCACCCGGACCCCAAGCCACCTGCTTGTTAGGGTACCTGGTAGCCAGGGTATTTCCGTTGCTAAAATAATAGGAATCCTCAAATCTCTTTTGATGCATTTCTATATCTTTGAGGAAATTGCCTGCATGAATACAATTTTGGCTGCGGAACAGGTTACCAAGACATTCGGTAACCACATGGCGCTTAACAAAATTTCACTGGAAATCCCTGAAAACAGCATTTACGGATTGCTTGGCCCTAACGGTGCCGGAAAGACTACCCTTATCCGCATAATCAATCAGATCACCTATCCCGATTCGGGTAGCGTTTTTTTCGATGGCCAGCCATTGCAACAAAAGCATATTGCCATGATAGGCTACCTGCCTGAGGAGCGCGGGTTGTATAAGAGCATGAAAGTTGGGGAGCAGGTACTTTACCTCGCACAATTAAAGGGCTTATCCCTGGCAGATGCCAAAACTCAGCTAAAATACTGGTTTGACCGTTTTGACATTGGCGACTGGTGGAACCGCAAAATTCAGGAACTGTCAAAAGGTATGGCTCAGAAAATACAATTCATTGTAACGGTATTACATCGTCCAAAACTCCTGATTTTCGATGAGCCCTTCAGCGGATTCGACCCAATAAATGCCAATCTTATCAAGGATGAGATCCTGCAGTTAAAGGCTGAGGGAACTTCCATAATTTTTTCAACGCACCGCATGGAATCTGTTGAAGAATTATGCGAGTATATTGCGCTGATCCATAATTCGGAAAAGATCCTGGACGGCAAACTCACAGACATCAAAAAGGCCTACAAGAGTAACATATTCAAGTCGGTGCTGTCTACAGACCAAGCCGAGGCGCTACTGGATGAACTGCAGGCAAATTTTAATATTTCCTCCGTCAGTATAGATCACACCGAACGGCTGTTAAGTTTCAGGGTACAGCTGCCTTCCGACGATACCCGGAAATTTTTGCAATTTATTTCAAGCAGGGCCAGCCTGCAAAATTTCGTTGAAACCATCCCTTCGGCAAGCGAAATATTCATACAAACCGTTCAAAGCAAGAACCTCCATGCGTAAGCTGATACTCATTATTAAAAGGGAGTACCTGGCGAAAGTGAGAAACAAGTCATTTGTTATTATGACTTTTCTCAGCCCCATTCTGATGGTGGGGATGATTGTGTTGATCGCATATCTTACCAAAGTTAACGACAGTGAAAGGAGGGTGATTACCATTTTAAATGAAAGCCCTTTTTTCGAGAACGATTTTAACCCTACTCCAAGTACAGCCTATGTGGAATTCCGCAACATCTCGCTCGAAAAGGCTAAGGATTCTACCGCCTCCCTGGGCTATTACGGCTTGTTGCATATTCCTGCCGAACACAGGCTGGAGGAAGCGGCACGCCGTGCGGTATTCTACTCCAAGGAATCGCCAAGTGCTACTATGCTGGATATCCTCGAGGATGATTTCAGGGACCGCCTCAGGGAACAAAAACTTAAGGCTATCGGTGTTTCTGAATCGGATTTTGCCACTCTCCAGCAGCAATTTGAAATCAGGACGGCTACCTTTTCAGGACGGCAAAGCCTTAAAGGGATCAATGAGATCAAAGCCATTATAGGCGGCGGCTTCGGTTACCTCATTATGATGTTCATTATCATCTACGGCGGTTTTGTTATGCGAAGCGTGATTGAGGAAAAAACCAGCAGGGTAGTGGAGGTTATCATCTCTTCGGTAAGACCCTTTCATTTAATGCTTGGCAAAATAATTGGTAATTCTCTGGCGGGCATCACCCAGTTTGCCATCTGGATTGTTTCGGCTTCCCTGCTATTGCTGGTGGTGTTTATGATTTTCGATTTAGACCCTACTGGTCTCGGCAGTTCCCCCGTTATGTCCCAGAATACTTTTTCTGACATGTCCCCGCCACCTTCCGGTATAGATACCCTGCAGCAATATGCCGAAGAACTGTACCGATTCCCATGGTTGATGCTTATTTTCTTTTTCGTGATCTATTTCCTGCTCGGCTACCTTATATACAGTTCTATTTATGCGGCTATCGGGGCGGCTGTGGATAACGAAACCGATACGCAACAGTTTATATTCCCAATCATCCTGCCCCTGATGCTTGCTATTTACGTGGGCTTCTTTTCGGTTTTCAACAACCCTCACGGGCCCATAGCTGTTGGTTTTTCCTTGTTTCCGCTGACATCACCCATAGTTATGCTCATGCGATTGCCCGGCGGTCTGGGGGAAGGAGGGGTACCCATTTGGCAGCTGGTTGCCTCCCTGCTGATTCTTGCGGCCACCTTTCTCGGAATTGTCTGGCTTGCTGCCAAGATATACCGGGTAGGAATCCTGATGTATGGTAAAAAACCTTCCTATCGTGACCTGTTGAAATGGTTAAAATATTGAGGATGGAGCAAATGAGACCAACAACGGTTTTGCATGGTGATAAACCAAGGGGTGTCCCGGAAAATCCGGTTATATCAAACTGGCAATCCGCCACCAAAAAGTGGGATTCCTATGGATTATTTCTACCTTTCAGACTAACAAACCTTGTATCCCCGGCACTCCTTTTTGGTGCCGTGGCCGGGAACAGTGATCGGATCCTATGCCCGCTTGATACCCAACCCCGGGATCAGGGTAATTTAAACCTGATTCCACGGCGCAATCATTATCTTTACGAGATCAGGCACCTGCAACCTTATATGGTGCCTTCCTATCGAGGGAGGGGGCGGGAGCTGAAATGACCGGACACTACTTTTTTTACCTGTATATTTTGGGAACCCTTTTCGGTACGGCCCAAAGTACGGATATCATGCGGGTGGAGTATACCATGCTGCCCAAAAACGATACGGAGATACAAGTGGCGCGATGGCGTTTTCTTTTCAACTTACCGATAAAGGTAGCCCCAGATCAGTACCTGGTAACGGGGGCCGAATACAACCAGATAGATTTTGATAATTCGGGTACCTTGCCATTCGACGGCTCAGAACTCAAGACCCTTCATGTAATCGACTTAAACCTGGGTTATATCTTCAAATGGAACCCCGACTGGAGATTCGTGGGGTTTGTAAGCCCAAGGCTGGCATCCAATTTTGTCGATGGCGTTCAGAGCGATGATTTAAGGTTAAACCTCTCCGCGGCTTTCTGGAAGGAGAAGCCAGATGCCGACAAACCTTTCCGGCTGGTGTTGGGCCTCAGTTTCAACAGTGCCACAGGACTGCCTTTTCCCTTGCCGCTGGTTAATTATTACCGGAGATTCCGCCCTAATTGGGCTTATGTACTTGGAGTGCCAAAATCCAGCTTCAGGCATTACTTCAACGACCGCCATATAGTGGAGACCGCGGTATTCCTCGACGGTTATTTTGTTAACATACAGAACGACATCATGCTCGCCGACGGGAGCACCGGCTCATCCATTTCCCTTTCCGCAGTAGTAAGCGCATTCGAATACCAGTATAAGATATCCAAGAAGCTTTCGTTTTACGGACTGGCAGGTTACGCTTTCTTCCAGAATGGGCTGTTACGCGACGATAAAAGAAACAATGTTTATGTCCTGAACAAGGAAGGAAATATATATTTTAGGACCGGATTAAAGATTTCAATTTTATAAAAAACAACAGGATGCCAAAGATACTGGTCATAGAAGATGAGGCAGCGATCCGCAGGGTACTGGTAAAGATCTTAACGGAAGAGAACGATAGTTACCAGGTGGAAGAAGCTGAAAATGGAGCCGTAGGACT
>CAYSVQ010000054.1:0-37690 GCA_964434565.1 uncultured Flavobacteriaceae bacterium
ATATAGTAAAGAAATTTTTCCCTTGGTTCCGCAAACCGCTCCAGAATCAGATCGTATAAGGCTTGCTTGGCGTGGCCATAACCATAGTTCCCCCCAATATAGTTGGCGCGCATGGTTTCGGTTTCCGCTTTGCCGGCCAGGATGGCATATAAGGCAAAAACGGTGTCGGTATCCGGATTTTTCGGGGCTTCCATAGGAGTGCTGTCCGTAACTATACCCATGATCTGTTTACGAAGTTGCTTTTCGGGGAGGAAAATATCGATGAGGTTTCCCCTGCTTTTGCTCATTTTCTCACCGTCGGTGCCGGGGACATACATGCTGGCTTCCTGAACTCTTGCTTCAGGGATCACAAAGGTTTCGCCCATCTGGGCATGGAAGCGTGAAGCCACATCCCTGGTCATTTCCAGATGCTGCAGCTGGTCTTTTCCCACTGGTACAATGTGGGCGTCGTACAGCAGGATGTCGGCAGCCATCAGCATGGGATAGGTAAACAGGCCTGCATTTATATCCTCAAGCCTGTCTGCCTTATCCTTAAAGGAATGGGCAAGTGTAAGCCGCTGGTATGGAAAGAAACAGCTAAGATACCAGGTTAGTTCCGTAACCTGTGGCACATCGCTTTGCCTGTAAAAAACGGACTTTTCAACATCCAGGCCGCAGGCCAGCCAGGTCGCCGCAATTGCCAGCGTATTTTTCCGGAGAACTTCAGGTTCCTTAACCTGGGTGAGCGAATGCATATCGGCGATAAACAGGAAGGATTCCGTACCGGGCTTGCCAGCCATTGAAACAGCCGGGAGGATAGCCCCCAGAATATTTCCAAGATGCGGTCTTCCTGTACTCTGTATCCCTGTAAGTATCCGTGTCATTTGCCCGAAATTAGAAAAACACAAAAGTAAAAGAAATCCAATAACGCGGCTAAAATTGTTACTTTTGATTTATGCGCTCCCAGTTCGTTAAAATAGGGCAAACCCTGTACCGTATCTGGTTCTACGTGCTGGTCGCCCTGCCCATTTTTATTTTCTTTCCTTTTTTACTGGTACTTACCCTGTCTGAAAAAACCTATCCTCAGTTTTTCTGGCTGGCCCGCAATATATGGGCTAACGTCATCCTGTATGGCATGGGATGCTTGCCAAAGATACGCTGTGAACAGAAGATGCAGCGGAAGACAAGCTATATGCTGGTGGCCAACCACACCAGTATGCTAGACATTATGCTGATGCTGAGGGTTAGCCGGAATCCTTTTGTATTTGTAGGCAAAAAGGAATTGGTGAACATCCCGGTATTTGGGTTTTTTTACAAAAAAGTCTGTATTTTGGTTGATCGCCAGGACAGCCGGAGCCGTACTGCGGTTTACCGCCGGGCCCAGCGGAGGTTGGGCCAGGGGTTAAGCATCTGTATTTTCCCGGAAGGTGGGGTTCCGGAAGGAGATGTGGTGCTGGACGAGTTCAAGGATGGCGCCTTCAAAATGGCAATCGCCCACGGGATAGAAGTGGTCCCCATGACCTTTTATGACAACAAGCGGCGCTTTCCCTTTTCTTTGACCAGCGGCGGGCCCGGAGCGCTCCGTGTTAAAGTTCACTCCTTCCTTGAAACTGACAGACTCGACGAATCAGGGAAGAGCGGCCTGCGCGAAAAGGTACGACTGGTAATCCTGCAGGAACTACTTAAAGACGCCCGGTCTTAACGGGATCAGCTGAGGCACCGGTGCCCACTGCAAGCAGGCTTTCGGGCACTTTAAAACCTGAAGTTAAGTCCGCTGTAAACCCCAATGGAATAGGGGTTAAAATCCCCGGCTGCATCTGAGAAAGTGTTTAGTTGGTATTTAAACACGGGTTCCAGATTGAGTTGAATTCTGGGGGATACCTCATATTGGAGGCCAAAACCGATATTGGTGCTGAAATTAAGCGGGTTAAGGTTATTGGCTTCCCCCATTTCGGTGGAGCTTCCGGCAGCTTCAAGGGTTACGGCATTATCAATCAGGAAAAGTGAACTAAGACCGCCTATAAGATGGAGCCCCAGTTTACTGTCTACAAGTGCCAGATTGAGTTCAAGGGGCACTTCCACATAGCCAAATTGTTGTACCATCCTTCCGTTTCGCGAAGGGAAGGTGGCCGAAACCTCAGCAGAAAAGGCATCTTGCGCGGCCTTAGCCTGAGAAGCGTTCCGCACTATCAGGTTCCGGGAGGAAAGGGCGTAATCAATATTGTTAATTTGCTGGCCAGCCGCGGTTGCCAGGGTTGGAGAAAAGGCGATGTCGTTGGTGTCATAGCCAAAATCTACTTTATGGACCCCTGACCGGATACTGAGTTTAGGGGTAATATTATACGAAAGGGAGAGGCCATAACTGAAGTTAACGTTTCCCGATTTGGAATTGGCTACAAAGTTAGAATGTATGGGGGAACCCTGACCTAAGGAATTAAAGTACACAGGGGCTACCCTTGGGCCCACTGACCATCTCGGGCTTGCATTTTCCGCCAGGGCATCTTCCTGTTCCTTTTCATTTATTTCGTCGAAAAGGGATTTCCCGCTGTCTGTTTCCTCGTTTTCCCTGTTTTCCGCCACCTCCTCATTTTGGTCCTGTAATCCTGCTTTATTGGCATCTTTCCTTAGCATTTCTTTCCCGGCTGTGTCCTGCATTACCCCGGCCGGCTGTTCTGGGTTGCGGTTTTGAGCCAGTCCGGAATCTTCCTCTCCTTCTGAAAGTGGCGTATCCCCTGCATTGTTTGCCTGGGTGGACGTATCCGTGGCCTTTAGCGAGGAGGTTTGTCTATTACGGGTAGCATTTGAATTTTTATCGGATGAAGAGTTTTCACCCAGGGCAATTCCATTTTCACCGGAAGTAGCATCTGGCATGTTCCTGCCTTTCGTACTGCCGGTGAAGGCCTCCGCCTCCTTAGCGACCGGTTCGTCTGTCTCCGCATCTGTTACAGCATTTTGATGTTCCGGGCGGGACTTGCTTTCCAAAGGTTGGTCTATGTTTCTTTGGTTCGAAGGGGAAACTTCTATTTCAGTATCAGTTACCTGCTGTTCAGTATCTGTCCTGAAACCTGCAGGATCGATCAGGAAGAACATCAGGGCCAGGATGGCGGCGGCCCCACCGAGTTTCCACCATATCGGGATTATTTTACGTGAGTTTTTCCTTTTTTGCAGGGAAGCTTCTATGGCTTTCCAGACCTTTTCATTGGGAACTTCGCTATAATCCCGGAGCTTTTCCTCAAATAACTTATCAATGGGTTCCTTTTTCATGTTGCGTTGGATTATGCAATATTCATGTTTGTTTTTTTGATTCTTTCCTTCAGGATCATCCTGGCTCGTGCGAGGTTCGATTTTGATGTCCCCTGGGAAGTTCCCAGCTGTTCACTGATTTCCTTGTGGGAATATCCGTCAAGGACATACATATTGAAGGTTATCCTGTATTTATTGGGCAACTCCTGTATGTATCGCAGGAGCGTGGAAAGTGCAATATCGGAATAGGGCAAATCATCCTCTGCCTCTTCTTCTGTATTTTCCGAGACAACATTCAGGAATTCTTCCTTCCTGTATTTCTGCAATACGGTGTTAACCGTAATACGTTTTATCCACCCTTCAAAAGAACCTTTAAACTTATACTGATCTATTTTCTCATAAATGGTCATGAAACTGTCGTGCAGGTTGTCTTCGGCCTCTACCCTGTTACGCGAGTATTTCAGGCAGATACCAAACAACACACGGGAATACTTCCTGTAAAGTAATTCCTGTGCCTGCCGGTTTCCTTTTTTACATTTATGTATGAGTTCGTCCAGACTCAAAATGTCGGCTAGATTAATTTTCGCTTTCAGAAAGGGGGTCAGGGTTCACGGGTACATCGTATTCGAGGAATACCGCATTCCCATCCTCATCCTCGCCTGTCCAAAACCTGAAAGTATAAGTGTGGTGGTAATAGCAGGTAAAGTTGAAGTATTCCACCACTTCACCTGCAACCTGGGCGCAGGCCGAATCTTCCAGCTCTGAACCAAAGGCTACCACATTTCTTACGGTAGTATCGGATTTTGTGATATCGAAACCTTCAAAAAAGATACAATTGTTAGGCCTGAGGTAGGTTACCTTTATCTGATAGGTTTCGTTAATCTCAAATGCTTCTGGTAATTCCGCATCTATAATCCGCAGGTTAACAAAGCGGAAGTCTGCATAGTCGTCGTCCAGGTCGCATGAGGTAACCAGGGGTGCCATCAGAAACAATAACACCCATAACAATACTTTATTAATGGCCATCTTCTTCATATTTCTACTGATAAAGATGAAGGGGTATGGTAAAGGTTGCTTTTTAAACCGCGGAGAAGTATTGTATTTTGGGCGTACGGTTTATGTGGTTCCTTTAAAGTGGGCTTATGGCTTCTTTGATCTTGCCTTCCAGTTCCTCTAAAAGTTCCGGGTTATCCTGCATCAGGATTTTTACAGCATCCCTGCCCTGCCCAAGCTTGGTATCCCCGTAACTAAACCAGGAGCCACTCTTTTTAATGATTTCATACTGCACGCCAAGGTCCAATATTTCCCCGATCTTGGAAATGCCCTCTCCGTACATGATGTCGAATTCAGCCTGTTTAAAGGGAGGGGCCACTTTATTTTTAACAACTTTCACCCGGGTTTTGTTCCCCAGCACATTACCATCTGTATCCTTGATCTGGGTAGACCGTCGTATATCGAGCCTTACCGAGGCATAAAATTTTAAGGCATTACCACCTGTAGTGGTTTCCGGATTGCCGAACATCACCCCTATTTTTTCCCGCAGTTGGTTGATAAAGATTACCGTACAGTGGGTTTTGCTAATGGAGCTGGTAAGTTTTCTAAGAGCCTGCGACATCAGACGGGCATGAAGGCCCATCTTGGAATCGCCCATTTCGCCTTCGATCTCACTTTTCGGGGTAAGGGCCGCCACAGAATCTATGATGACAATATCGATGGCTCCCGAACGTATAAGGTTATCCGTTATTTCAAGTGCCTGTTCCCCGTGGTCTGGCTGGGAGATGATCAGGTTGTCTATATCTACCCCAAGCTTTTGGGCATAAAAGCGGTCAAAAGCGTGTTCCGCATCGATAAAGGCGGCGATTCCTCCATTTTTCTGGGCCTCAGCAATGGCGTGAAGCGTAAGGGTGGTTTTACCCGAGGATTCCGGTCCGTAAATCTCAACCACTCTGCCTCTGGGATAGCCGCCTACCCCCAGGGCAATATCCAAACCTAAAGAACCGGTGGGAATGACTTCTACGTCCTGCGCTACCTCATCGCCCATTTTCATTACCGCGCCCTTGCCATACGTCTTATCCAGTTTTGCCAGGGTAAGTTTAAGGGCTTTCATTTTCGATTCTTTCTCGCTGCTCGTAGTTGCCATTTCAATTGTGTTAAGAAAGCTAAATTACCATTTCTTTTTTCATATCACAACGGGCGAAGCAACCTTTTTGGAAATCGCACATCCTAGAGGTGAGAGTTCGTTCCAGACGATATTTCAAAGTTGGTTTGAGGCTTTGTGTAGTGATGGCCACTGTCTATTGGAAAAGTGCTATGAAAAGGGGAGGAAAATTGCTATGAAAAAGGAATAATAGAGGTGGTCGTAAAGGGCCCCGACTTAACTGTCGGGGCCTTTTTCATTATGAAGAAAGGTTAAATATTGTTACTTTTGCAGCACATTTTATTCTTTAACTTAACTATTGGTATAGCATGCAACTGTACAATACCTTAAGTGCAAAAGAAAGGGAAGCGCTAATCGAACAGGCCGGGAAGGAACGCCTCACCATCTCTTTTTATAAATATGCACATATAGGGAACCCTTCACTTTTCAGGAACCACCTCTTTATCCACTGGAATGAGCTGGATGTACTTGGAAGGATCTATGTCGCCCGTGAGGGAGTCAATGCCCAGCTTTCGGTACCAGCCGACAACTTTGAAACATTCAAGACCCATCTCGACAGTATAATTTTTCTGGAAAATGTAAGGCTGAACATCGCCATAGAACAGGATAACAAATCGTTTCTGAAACTCAAGGTGAAGGTGAGGAAAAAGATAGTTGCAGACGGGCTCAATGATGCCACCTTTGATGTTACCAACAAGGGCATCCATGTAAATGCCGAGGAATTCAATGCCCTTATCGAAGATCCTGAGACTTTGCTTGTTGATATGAGGAACCATTACGAGAGCGAGATCGGGCATTTTATGAATGCCATCACCCCTGATGTGGATACGTTCAGGGATTCCCTGAATATTATAGAGAAGGAGCTGGCCGCACATAAGGAAGATAAAAAACTGGTGATGTATTGTACCGGCGGTATCCGCTGCGAGAAAGCCAGTGCCTATTACAAACACAAGGGCTTCAGGCAGGTGTACCAGCTCGAGGGGGGGATAATAGAGTATACCAGGCAAGTAAAGGCCAAACAGCTGGATAACAAATTCCTTGGTAAAAATTTCGTTTTTGACCACCGCAGGGGGGAGCGTATTTCGGAACATGTTATCGCCCGATGCCATCAATGCGGAGAAGCTGCCGATACCCATGTTAATTGTGCCAATGAGGCCTGCCACCTCCTCTTTATCCAGTGTGAATCCTGCGCCGCAAGAATGAATAATTGCTGCTCCGATGCCTGCAGGGAAGTTGTTGCATTGCCATATGAAGAACGGAAAGCCATGCGCCGGGGAAAGGTGGTAAGCAATAAGATTTTCAAAAAAGGAAGGTCGGAGGTGCTGAAGTTTAAAAAGTAGGAAACAGCTCAGGATACTGTCAGCAGAAGCGAGATATGCCCGGGTCGATTTCACTTTCCGCAACAATTTATCGTATCTTTACCGTTAAATTAGTACAAACCTTTTTCAGGGACTACCGCTGGTTTTCCCTGATCCAAGATATATAATATGGGTTGTAGCAGTTGTACGACCGGGCAGGGAGGACAGCCGCGCGGATGTAAGAACAACGGGACTTGCGGATCAGATGGTTGTAATAAACTGACAGTGTTCGACTGGCTTTCCAACATGGCGTTGCCCGGGGGTCAAAAGCCTTTTGACTGTGTGGAAGTCCGCTTTAAAAACAGCAGGAAGGAGTTTTTCAGGAATGCCGAAGGGCTGCCCCTGCTCATAGGTGATGTGGTTGCTACCCAGGCTAAATCCGGTCATGATGTGGGGATTGTAACCATTACAGGTTCTCTGGTAAAAGTCCAGATGCAGAAGAAGAAAGAGGATTACAAAGATGAGAACCTTCCTAAAATTTACCGGAAGGCATCCCAGAAAGACATAGACAAGTGGCAGAAATGCAGGGGCAAGGAAGAAGAGATTAAAAAGAGGGCCCGGGAGATGGCTATCCTGCTGAAACTTCAGATGAAGATCTCGGATGTGGAATTCCAGGGCGACGGATCCAAGGCTACCTTTTACTACACCGCAGAAGACCGGATAGATTTCCGCCAGCTGATCAAGGATATGGCAAAAGCTTTCGGAATCCGGATAGAAATGCGTCAGATCGGTTACCGGCAGGAAGCACAGCGCCTGGGAGGAATAGGATCGTGCGGCAGGGAACTTTGCTGCTCCACCTGGCTCACCGATTTCAGGTCGGTTAGCACGGCAGCAGCAAGGTATCAGCAGTTATCGCTCAACCCGTTGAAACTCGCGGGACAATGCGGAAAGCTTAAATGCTGCCTGAACTACGAACTCGACATTTACCTGGAAGCGCTTAAGGATTTTCCATCTCAGGAAAGTAAATTGTACACCCAGAAGGGGATGGCCTTTTGTCAGAAAACCGACATTTTCAAAAGAACCATGTGGTTTTCCTATAAAGATGAGCCTGGAAACTGGCATGCCCTCACGACCGATCAGGTTCATGAAATCCTGGAGAAGAACAGGAAGAAGGAGGAAGTGGGCAGTCTGGAACAGTACGCGGTTGATAATGTGACCGAAGACAAAATGGTTTTTGAAAATGCCGTAGGACAGGACAGCCTTACCCGCTTCGACAAGCCCAGGCAGAACAAGAAGCGGAGTAAAAACAGAAAGAGCAGGAAAAACAAAAAAAGCACTTCGAAGAATGCCTAAACTCCTATGTCTCCTCATAGGCCTGGTTCTCCTGGGCTCCTGTAACAGCGACCTGGTTTTTTCCGAATATAAGGCCACAACCAAGGCGACCTGGGGAAAAGACGAAGCCGTGAAATTCGAGTTCAATGCCCCCGATACCCTTAACCGGCATCATTTGTTTATCAATATCCGAAATGACGACCAGTTTCCCTACAGCAACCTTTTCCTAATAGCATCTTTAAACTTTCCCGACGGAACAACTTTTAAAGATACCCTGGAGTACGAAATGGCCCTGCCGGACGGGACCTGGATGGGGGAAGGCACCGGCAGCGTCAAGGAAAATAAATTATGGTATAAGGAAAACATCATTTTTCCGTTTAAAGGCGTATATACCATTGAGCTGATTCACGCAATGCGCAGGAACGGCAGCGTGGAGGGCGTTCAATCCCTGCCCGGGATTATCGATGTAGGCCTGGAAATAGAAAAAGCAACGAATAATTAAGACATGGCTAATACCCGGAAAAAAAATAACACCGGCAATTTTACCAGATTTATCAAATGGTTCTGGATTTTGTTTGCGACTGCTGCCCTGGGGGTCCTGTTGATCTTCCTCCTGGCCTCCTGGGGCGTGTTCGGGGAGATGCCCACTTTTGAACGCCTTGAAAACCCGCAGACCAATCTGGCGACAGAGATTATCTCTGCCGACGGCTCCACCCTGGGCAAGTTTTATCTCGACGATAACCGCACCCCCGTAGGCTATGAAGACCTGCCTCAAAACCTGATCAATGCCCTGGTCGCCACGGAAGATGTTCGTTACTATAATCATTCGGGCATCGATCCCAGAGGCACCCTGAGGGCGATGTTCTTCCTTGGTACAAGGGGAGGCGCAAGCACCATCACCCAGCAATTGTCTAAACTGCTGTTTACAGAACGGATATCGGGAAGCCCACTGGCTAGGATTAAACAGAAAGTGAAGGAATGGGTGATAGCCATCCGCCTGGAAAGGCAGTATACCAAAGAGGAGATCATCGCCATGTATATGAATATTTATGATTTCGGTAATAATGCCGATGGTATCCGATCTGCAGCAAGGATATATTTCGGGAAGGAACCCGCAGCTTTAAAAATTGAGGAATCAGCCGTCCTCGTTGGCATGTTAAAAAATTCCTCCTTGTATAACCCCCTGCGCCGCGAAGAATTAGTTAGCAATAGGAGGAATACGGTACTTGGCCAGATGGGCAAATACGATTTTATAACCGAACAGGCAGCAGACTCGCTCCAGGCTCTGAAAATGGACATCAATTTTAGTCCTGAATCTCATAGCGTTGGCCTGGCTACCTATTTCAGGATGTACCTGCAACGGTATATGAATGCTTGGATAAATCAGAATCCCAAGCCTGCCCTCCAGGGTGAAAGGGACCGCTGGAATTTGTATTTAGACGGAATGAAAATCTACACAACCATTGATTCACGCATGCAACGGCATGCGGAAACGGCGGTTGCCCTCCATATGGAAAACCTCCAAAGGGAATTTTTCCACCAAAGTACCCCTGAGAGAAACCCCACGACCCCCTTTGTGGAACTTTCCGGGATCGAAATAGAGGGCATTATGGAACGTGCCATGAAAACTTCAGACCGCTGGCGGGTCATGAAAGCCGCAGGGGCCGATGAAGACGAAATCCGCGCCTCTTTCAAAAGGAAAACGGAAATGACCGTATTTGACTGGAACAGCGAGATCCTTGAGAAGGATACCATCATGACCCCTTTAGATTCTATCAGGTACTATAAAACATTCCTAAGGGCTGCGATGATGTCTATGGAACCGCAGACCGGGCATGTAAAAGCCTGGGTTGGCGGTTTGAACTACAAGCATTTTCAATATGACAATGTGATTCAGGGTGCCCGGCAGGCCGGGTCTACGTTTAAGCCCTTCGTATATGCGGCGGCCATAGACCAGTTGCGCTTATCTCCCTGTGATTCCCTGCCCGACAGCCAGTACTGCATCGAAGCAGGAAAGCACGGGAATCCGGAAGCCTGGTGCCCCAAGAATTCAGACGGTAAGTACTCCGGAAATATGTATACGCTGAAGCATGCGCTCGCCAACTCCGTTAACACGGTTACAGCTCAGCTTATAGATCGGGTCGGCCCAAAACCGGTGGTAGCCATTGTAAAAAACCTGGGGCTGCGCGGCGATATTCCCGAAGTTCCCTCCATTGCCCTCGGCACACACGATTTCAATGTTTATGATATGGTAGGTGCCTACGGTGCTTTTGCCAACCAGGGGGTTTATGTGAAACCCGTGATGGTAACCAGGATAGAAGATAAGAACGGTACCGTGCTTTATGAGTACACCCCTGAAACAAAGGATGTGCTGAGCAAGGATGTTGCCTATGCCATGGTAGACCTGATGAAAGGGGTTACCGAAGGGGGTTCGGGCACCCGGCTTCGCCATACTTTCAACAAAGACAACAAACTCTACAAAGAAGTGGTTACAGGCTATCCATATGAGTTTACAAACCCTATAGCCGGGAAAACCGGGACCACCCAAAACCAAAGCGACGGCTGGTTTATGGGGATGGTACCCAACCTGGTTACCGGGGTCTGGGTTGGCGGCGAGGAACGTTCCATTCACTTCCAGTCCCTTTCCTACGGGCAGGGCGCTTCAATGGCCCTTCCGATCTGGGCCTTGTATATGAAGGCAAATTATGCCGATGATGAACTGGAGGTATCCAGGGAGGATTTTGAAAAGCCTGAGGAAATGTCGATTAATATGGACTGCAGCAGGATTGTTGAAGAAGATGGCCCACAGCTTGAATTTGATGACGACCTGGACGACCTGGATTTTTGATTAATTGGTTGTTCAGACGGTTTTAACATCTGGAACTTATCCTGCGGATCCGCGGGATATTTTATTTAAAACCGTATTTTAGTGCATACCGGAAACTCCGGTTGCCCTATCAAAAATATGCAGTTATGATCCGGAAAAAGGTTGCAGATGTGCATGAAGCCCTTCAGGGAATTACAGGCGGGATGACCATTATGCTGGGAGGTTTTGGGTTGTGTGGCATCCCGGAAAACGCGATTGCCGAGTTGGTACGCCTGGGCATCAAAGACCTGGTATGCATCAGCAACAATGCCGGAGTTGAAGATTTCGGCTTAGGACTTTTGCTGCGAAAACGCCAGATCAGGAAAATGATTTCCTCCTATGTTGGGGAGAACGACGAATTTGAACGCCAGATGCTTAGCGGCGAATTGGAAGTGGAACTCACTCCCCAGGGTACCCTGGCCGAAAAATGCCGTTCGGCCCAGGCCGGCTTCCCGGCATTCTTTACCCCGGCAGGTTACGGAACCGAGGTGGCAGAGGGCAAGGAAACCCGTGAATTCAATGGCAAGATGTACGTGATGGAGGAGGCGTTTAAAGCAGATTTTGCCCTGGTAAAGGCCTGGAAAGGCGATGAGGCCGGGAACCTCATCTTCAAAGGCACGGCACGTAATTTTAACCAATGTATGTGCGGGGCGGCCAGGATCACTGTGGCGGAGGTAGAGGAACTACTGCCCGCAGGCTCACTGGACCCCAATGAAATCCATATTCCCGGGATCTTTGTTCAAAGGATTTTCCAGGGGAAGCAGTACGAGAAAAGGATTGAACAGCGTACGGTCCGGCAAAGGTAGTAGAGGCCGGGTTTTGAACAGGATGGGATGGTAAATATAAATGTCTGAAAGTAGATGCTAGACAAAAACGGAATTGCAAAGCGGATTGCCAGGGAAGTGAAAGACGGCTATTATGTAAACCTGGGCATCGGCATTCCTACCCTGGTGGCCAATTATGTGAGGGACGATATAAGCATAGAGTTCCAAAGCGAAAACGGGGTGCTGGGAATGGGGCCATTCCCATATGAAGGGGAAGAGGACGCGGATATTATCAATGCCGGTAAGCAAACCATTACAACCCTTCCCGGTGCTTCTTTCTTCGACTCGGTGCTGAGTTTTGGTATGATACGGGGGCAACATGTTCACCTGACTATCCTTGGTGCCATGGAAGTAGCGGAGAATGGCGATATAGCTAACTGGAAGATCCCCGGGATAATGGTAAAGGGGATGGGCGGCGCTATGGACCTTGTTGCCTCCGCTCAAAACATTATAGTGGCCATGATGCATACCAATAAAGCAGGGGTTTCAAAATTACTGAAACGCTGTACCCTTCCTCTTACAGGGGTAGGATGTGTAAAGAAGATTGTTACCAACCTGGCAGTCATTGAGGTAACCCCGGAAGGATTTCAACTCATTGAGCGGGCGCCGGGAGTGAGCGTTGAGGAAATTAAGAAAGCCACGGAAGGAAGGCTGGTTGTTAAAGGCGATATCCCGGAAATGGTTCTTTAATCCCCTTATACTGCAGTTCATCGAATATATTTGGCCGGCCATGAATTTACACAACAAAAAGCGGGGACTTCACAACAATATTCCCTGTTCAATTTAGTTTTGGGCTAACTTGCCCCTTCCATCAGTACTATTAAAATCCCAAACCGAACCAGTAAATTTAATGCAATGGAATCCCAGTTAAACCAAAGAAAGCCAGAGAAGAGAATTCAGGTGTACCACAATGAATATTTCAGGGGCATTCTCGTATTGGCACGAAAGCTGTTTATGTTATAAGGCATAAAAAGCTTTAAAAAAAAGGAGCAGGACCTATGGGTATTGCTCCTTTTTTTATTTTAACTTCCCGTTGCATTCAGCCATGAAGCTTCATTATCACAAATGTACTCCTGCCGATCTGGACCAGCTTGTTGAAATTTCCAGAACTACCTTTATTGATGCTTTCCGCTCTCATAACAATCCGGAAGACTTTGAAAACTACCTGGCTACAGCCTTCCACCCCAGCCAACTAGATTCCGAATTGCGTAACAGTAATACTGACTTCTATTTCACAATGGCAGATGATACCCTCGCCGGTTATTTTAAGTTGAATGCAGGGGATGCTCAATCGGAAACCAATGAGAACGGGCTAGAGCTTGAAAGGATCTATGTGCGTGCCCAATTCCAGGGCAAACAAATCGGGCAACAGATGCTCGAAAAGGCAAAGGAACTTGCCAGGAGCCGCGATAAGGATTTTCTGTGGCTGGGCGTGTGGGAGGAAAATACCAGGGCGATACGTTTTTATGAAAAGCTTGGCTTTACCAGGTTTGGCACCCATCCTTATTATATCGGCAAGGATAAACAAACAGATTGGCTTATGAAGCTCGAATTGGGTAAATTAGACAGGAACTGAAATAAAACATCATGAAAATCACCTTCTCCATTCTATTGATGAGTCTGTTTATATTATCCCCCGTTTGTTCACAGGATACGCTGTATTTCCCCGGTCGTTCCGGCACCTGGGAGATGATACAGGCACCGGAGGGAGGGATTAACGGGCCGGCTCTGGAAAAGGCGGTGGCTTTCGCAATGGCAAACGAGTATTCCGGTGACCGCGACCTGAGGATCGCCATCCTTAAAGGATTTGAAAGGGAACCCTTCCACGAGGTGCTGGGCCCCACCAAAAAAAGAGGTGGTCCTGCAGGGATACTCCTTAAGAATGGCTATCTGGTAACTTCCTGGGGGGATACGCGCAGGGTGGATATGACCTTCAGCGTTACCAAAAGTTTCCTCTCCACCACGGCGGGCCTGGCCGTAGACAGAGGTTTAATATCATCGGTAAATGACAAGGTTAAAGAATATGTCTGGGATGGAACTTTTGATGGGGAACATAACAGCAAGATCACATGGGAGCACCTGCTGCAGCAGAATTCAGACTGGTCAGGCGAAATATGGGGTGGCGCGGATTGGGCTGACCGGCCCCCGGGAGAAGGGGGGCTGGACGACTGGAAGAACCGCAGCCTGCTTGAGCCAGGTACCGTAATGGAATACAATGATGTACGGGTGAATGTCCTTGCCTATGCCTTAACACAGGTGTGGAGAAAGCCATTGCCGATGGTGCTTAAAGATGAAATAATGGATAGGATCGGCGCTTCTGTCAGCTGGAGGTGGTTCGGGTACGACCATGCCTGGACAGAAATTGACGGAGTGAAAATGAAGTCTGTCACCGGGGGAGGTCATTCGGGGGCCGGGATTTTTATTTCTGCCGAGGATATGGCCCGTTTTGGATTACTGTTCATGAATGATGGTTCCTGGAAAGGGGAACAACTTGTTAGCAGGGATTGGATTTCCAAAGCCGTAAGCCCTTCTGATCCCAATCCGAATTACGGCTACATGTGGTGGCTTAACCGAAAAGGGGAAGAACATTGGGAAGGCCTTCCTGAACATCTTTATTATGCTGCCGGTTTTGGGGGGAATTTTATAGTTATCGATCCGGAAAAGGATTGGGTCCTGGTAACCCGCTGGCTCGAACCTTCCAAAATAGGAGCGTTGGTAACTATGATCTATGCGGCAATGGACTAAATATGCTGCAGGATTTCCCCGGCTTTTGCCAGGGTATCCTTATTTTTCGCAAAGCAGAAACGCAGTTGAAGGTTGTCTTCGTTATGCACATTAAAGACCGAAATGGGGATAGACGCCAGGCCGTATTCCCTGGTTATCCGTTTGGCAAACGCCACATCGCCCTCGTCGGTAATACTACTGTAATCCAGTAACTGGAAATATGTTCCCTGGCAAGGGGTAAAACTAAAACGCGATTCTTTTACGGCTTCCAGGAAGAAATCGCGCTTCTCCTGGAAAAATAGGGGAAGGTCCTTGTAATTTTCAGGCTGGCGCAGATACTTGGCAAGCGCCCGCTGCACCGGATGATTATTGGCAAATACATTAAATTCATGGATCTTCCGGAATTCATTCATAAGTCTCGCAGGGGCAGCACAATAACCCATTTTCCATCCGGTAACATGGAAGGTTTTCCCGAAAGAGGCACAAATCAGGCTTCTCGATACCAGGTCCGGGTACTTTGCCACACTTTCATGGGACCTCCCGTCGTAAACAAGGTGTTCATAAGCTTCATCACTCAGGACCAATATATCTGTGCCCCTGAGGCGTTGTTGAAGTTCCTGCATATCGGACTCTGATAATACGGTCCCGGAAGGGTTGTGGGGCGAATTAATAATGACCATCCGTGTTCTTGGCCCCAGGGCATTGGTGAATACTTCCCAGTTGATTTTAAAGCTTTTCCCCTGCATCTGAACTGGTACCGGGATTCCCCCATTGATCTTTACAGCCGGTTCATAACAATCATACGCGGGTTTGAAGATTACAACCTCATCACCCGGGTTAACAAAAGCAGCAATGGCGGTAAAGATGGCCTGTGTTGCCCCTACGGTTAATGTTATCCCCGCATCCGGGTCGTAAGTAGCACCGTAGAGCGATTTCAATTTTTCCGAGATTGCTTCGCGCAAAGAATAAATGCCGCCCATTGGGGCATATTGATTAAACCCTTCTTTCATGGCTTCATTTACATAGGCAATAAGCCGGGGATCTGCCGGAAAATCCGGAAACCCCTGTGCAAGGTTAATGGCATTATTATCCGTGGCCAGTTGATTCATTACCGAAAAAATGGAAGGAGTCTGGTTTGGCAATTTGGAAGCAGGTAGTTTAATCAAGGCAGGGAAATTTTCGGTTACAGGTAAATGTAACAATTTCACGCGTTGAACACTAAAAAGAAAGCCCGTTGCGGGTGCAGCGGGCTTTACAATAGATTGACCTTTAATCAGGCATGTTGTTCTTCATGCTTACCTTCCCTGATTTCTTCAATCAGTTTATTATTAAAGGCGGGCAGGTCGTTGGGGTTCCTGCTGGTTACAAATCCATTATCTACTACCACTTCCCTGTCTACCCATTTGGCACCGGCGTTTATAAGGTCGGTTTTAATGGAATGGAATGAGGTAAGTTCCCTTCCTTCAACCACCCCGGCACTGATGAGCAACTGAGGGGCATGACAAATTGCGGCAACGGGTTTTTCCTGCTCGAAGAAATCACGGATAAATTTCAGGGCATGTTCATTTCTCCGTAGTTTGTCAGGGTTGATTACTCCTCCTGGAAGCATTAGCGCATTGTAGTCAGACGCCTTCACCTGGTCTAAGGTTTTATCGACATTATAAGACGCGGACCAGTTGCCATCGGCCCAACTTTTAATCTGGCCGGCTTCTTCACTGATGATATCTACCTTAAAGCCTTCTTTTTCCAGCGCTTCTTTTGGGGATTTTAATTCGCTCTCTTCAAATCCGTGTGTTGCTAAAATTGCTATTTTCTTCATGTTATAAATGTTTTTTAGGTTCGTATTACTTTAATTTTAATATACTCAGTAATAAGCAGACGGTCCGTTAAATGGCTGATAAAAAACAACTGGCAAAGGTTAAACCTTTACTAATTTCAGGATTTGGATGTTAAGGGGATAGGCGTGCTTAATTTTCTGCAGAAAGCATATTATGATCCTGGAGAGGCACCAGGAGACGTATCCCTGTTAACCAGGGGACTTTTATAATAAAAAAGGGGGTGCCAATAACGCCCCTTTAAATTTTGTGGTATGCAGACTATTTACTTAGCCCTTCACGCTGGCCAGCAGGTATTCGCGATTCATACGGGCAATGTTTTCGAGGGAAATTCCTTTAGGGCATTCCACATAGCAGGCCCCTGTATTGGTACAGTTGCCAAAGCCTTCCAGATCCATTTGGCGAACCATGTTCAAGACCCTGTCCGTAGCCTCCACACGCCCCTGAGGGAGCAGAGCGAACTGCGATACTTTGGCCGAAGTAAAAAGCATGGCACTGGCGTTTTTGCAGGCTGCTACGCAAGCCCCGCAGCCAATGCAGGCGGCACTATTAAATGCTTCGTCTGCCTTGTCCTTTTCAATTGGGATGGCATTCGCATCTACGGGAAGGCCGGAAGTATTTACTGAAACGTATCCGCCGGCCTGCTGAATCCTGTCGAAAGCGCTTCGGTCAACGATAAGATCTTTGATAACGGGAAAGGCTGTGGCACGGAAAGGTTCAATAACTATGGTATCTCCGTCTTTGAATCTTCGCATATGCAACTGGCAGGTGGTAATGAAGCGGTCGGGCCCGTGCGGTTCCCCGTTAATCATGAGCGAACAGGTGCCACAGATCCCTTCCCGGCAATCGTGGTCGAACTCTACCGGTTCCTTCCCTTCGTTGATCAATCCTTCATTGAGGACATCGAGCATTTCCAGAAACGACATATCGCCCTCTATGCCGTTAATATCATAATCCACTATCTGACCTTTGGAAGATGCATCTTTCTGACGCCATATTTTAAGGTGTAATTTCATAGCTTATTACTTTTGTGCTGAGGTAATCCGAATTTAGTTGCCTGGCTTTCGAAACCGGAACAATGATTATTTATAACTTCTTGTTTTTAATTCTATATACTCGTATACCAGGTCTTCCTTGTGCAATACGGCATCTTTGGGTGCTCCCTTATACTCCCATGCAGCCACATATTTAAAATTTTCGTCGTCTCTGAGGGCTTCCCCTTCCTTTGTCTGATATTCTTCCCTGAAATGGCCACCACAGGATTCATTTCTGTGGAGGGCATCCTTCGCAAAAAGTTCGCCCAGTTCAAGGTAGTCGGCCACACGTCCCGCCTTTTCCAGTTCCTGATTCATCCCGTCTACGCTGCCTGGCACCTTTACGTTTTTCCAGAAATCCTGCCTCAATTCGGCGATCTCTTCAATGGCTTCTTTCAGATCCTTGTCGTTACGGGACATCCCGCATTTGTTCCACATGATCTTCCCGAGTTTTTTGTGATAATGGTCTACGGAGTGTTGCCCGCCTGCGGTCATCAATTTTTGGAGCCGTTCCCTGGTTTCATTTTCCGCGTATTCAAATTCAGGGCAGTCGGTTGGGATCGGCCCTGTCCTGATATCATCCGAAAGATAATCTCCTATGGTATAGGGCAGCACAAAATAGCCGTCGGCCAGACCCTGCATAAGGGCGGAAGCACCGAGCCTGTTGGCTCCATGATCGCTGAAATTTGCTTCCCCGGCACAATAGCAGCCGGGAATTGTTGTCTGCAGGTTGTAATCTACCCAGAGCCCGCCCATGGTATAATGAACGGCGGGATAAATCATCATAGGTGTTTTGTATGGGTTCTGGTCTACTATCTTTTCATACATCTGAAAAAGGTTGCCGTATTTACTTTCAACAACTTCTTCCCCGAGTTCGCGGATAGTTTTCTGGTCAGGGTCCTTAATACCGGAAGTAAGGGCTTTCTCTTTACCGTATCTCATGATAGCCGCTTCGAAATCCAGGTAAACGGCTTCGCCGGTTCTATTGATACCAAAGCCGGCATCGCATCGTTCCTTGGCGGCTCTGGAGGCCACATCCCGGGGAACCAGGTTTCCAAATGCGGGGTAGCGCCTTTCCAGATAATAATCCCTGTCTTCTTCCTTTAACTGGGTCGGTTTCAGGCTACCTTCGCGAATAGCCTGTGCATCCTCCAGCCTTTTGGGAACCCAGATTCGCCCGTCGTTTCTGAGTGACTCGGACATGAGTGTTAATTTAGACTGATGGTCTCCAGAAACCGGAATACAGGTAGGATGTATCTGCGTATAGCAGGGATTGGCAAAAAATGCGCCCCGGCGGTGTGCACGCCAGGCTGCCATTACATTGCTGCCCATTGCATTGGTAGATAGATAAAAAACATTCCCGTAACCTCCTGTGGCAAGGACCACGGCATGGGCCGAATGCCTTTCCAGAGCCCCGCTTACCAGGTCCCTGGCGATGATCCCCCTGGCCTTCCCGTTAACAAGTACCAGGTCGAGCATTTCATGGCGGTTATACGATTTTATTTTACCTCGGTTGATTTGGCGGTTCATCGCAGAGTAGGCCCCCAGAAGGAGTTGTTGGCCAGTTTGTCCTTTGGCATAAAAGGTCCTCGAAACCAAAACGCCGCCGAATGAGCGATTATCCAGCAGGCCTCCGTATTCCCTGGCAAAAGGGACCCCCTGAGCCACGCATTGATCGATGATATTCCCCGAAACTTCTGCCAACCGGTATACATTGGCTTCCCTCGACCGGTAGTCGCCCCCTTTGATGGTATCATAAAACAGGCGATAATCGCTATCTCCGTCGCCCTGGTAATTTTTTGAGGCATTAATTCCACCCTGGGCTGCAATGGAATGCGCCCTCCTCGGGGAATCCTGATAGCAGAAAGTCTTTACATTATAACCCAATTCGGCCAGGGTTGCAGCGGCAGCACCGCCTGCCAGCCCGGTACCTACAACAATAACATCGATGTTCCTCTTGTTGGCAGGGTTTACCAGGTTTATCTTGTTCTTGTGTTTAGTCCATTTTTCGGCCAATGGCCCTGACGGTACTTTGGAATCCAGGATGCCCATAATTAATGCGTTATCGGGTTAAAATGATGGTATAATGCAATAATGACAAATCCAAGTGGGATCGCCACTGCATAGATGCGGGTAAATTTTTTGACCCCGGGACTGTATTTATTGTTCCACCCCATTGTTTGGAAGGAGGAGGCAAAGCCATGCCAGAGATGAAGAGAAAGCAAAATGAAGGCGATTACGTAAATCACCGTGCGCCACACAGGCTCAAATTTTTCTACAGTTTCAGCATGGTATCGGGTAGGATCCTCGGGGTTTGCCTCAACATATTTAAAAACCATCTCATGCAACCAAAAATCGTAAATGTGCAATCCCAGGAATGCCAGTACCACCAGCCCGGTGATGATCATATTCCGGGATACCCAGGGCGAGTTTTCGTTCCCGGAGAACTTCTCATATTTTACAGCTCTGGCACGGTTATTCCTGATTTCCAGGTAAATACCCATTACAAAATGAACGATGACCCCGGCGATCAGAACAGGCTGCAGAATGAATTGTACCAAAGGGTTGTACCCCATAAAGTGCGACCATTCGTTAAAAGTTTCCGGGGATATTACAGAAGTGAAGTTGATAGTGAAATGCTGAGCGAGGAATAACACTAAAAAAAGACCGGAAAGAGCCATTACAACTTTCCGGGCTATGGACGAGTTTAACATTGCACTCATTCGTTTCTTGGTTTTTAACAAAGGTAGGCTACAACATAAATATTAACAAACTTTGGCATCCTAATGTAGGATATTTAGAACCAGTTTAAGGAGCATTCGGCAGGTTGTTCATGCATATTGAAGATTATGGTATTTCGGGAGTAAAAACATTCAACAAACTGCCTGTCGTAAAGTGTTTCCCTAAGTAGAGGAGGAAAGCCATTACGGAATGGCCGCAACCTTACAATTTATTGTCAATGTATGCTTAGAAATTATCAAACCGGCGGAAGAATTGGATTGTTTCGTTACTTTTAATTGCCGACCTGCCGTTTAAAGCGATGGTTTATTATTTCGGCCGCAACGAACAGGGAAAAGCCAGCATCCACCTTAACCAAAATGAACAGGAGATACACTATCAAAACCCTTATGATGGCTTCAGCCGGGATGGTCGCCTTGCCTGCCTGGGCCAGGGAGTGGTCTTTTGGAGAAACGGAACGTACCTTCATGCCTGGCTTTTTGACGGTCGATGAAACAGTTACCCTTGCAGCTGTTGCGGATACTTTTATTCCTGCGGCTGGCGCCCTGGGTGCCCTTGATGTTGGAGTGGATATTTTCCTCATAAAACTGTTCGCCAACTGTTATGAGACTACAGTTCAGGAAAACCTTAAGCTTCAATTCCATAAGTTGGAAACCTCCTCCACAGAAACCTTCGCTAAATCATTTGCCGGTTGTACCCAGGCACAAAGGGAAGGCTTACTGCTTGCACTTGCAGCCTCCCAGGATCCGGATCAACTGGCGTTTTTCGATTTAATGAAAGGGGAAACCATAAGGGGCTTCCTCACCTCCCGTCAGGTAATGCGCGAGTATACGGATTATGTTGTTGCCCCTGGCCACTTTCATGGCTGTGTAGATATAAGTAATCCCTGAGATGGCAAATTTCAATATAGACTCGGAACAAAAGAGGACCTATGATGCCATTGTCATTGGATCAGGTGCCAGTGGTGGATGGGCAGCCAAGGAATTGTGTGAAAAAGGGATTAAAACCCTGGTGCTAGAGAGGGGCAGGGATGTACAACACCAGAAAGACTACCCCTCGGCATCCAAAGCCCCCTGGCAATTTGAATACCGGGGGACCGTACCGCTCGAAAAAAGGGTAAACCACCAGAATGCCCGCCGTTTGAGGGAAGAAACCATACACTGGCAGCTGGGAGATAAAGAACAGGAATTTGTACAGGAAAAACCATTCAGTTGGTTCAGGGGCTATCATGTGGGGGGCAAATCTTTACTATGGGCCAGACAAACCCAACGGTGGAGTGATTATGACTTTGAAGGACCTGCCCGGGATGGCTTCGCGGTAGACTGGCCTATCCGCTACAGCGACCTGAAACCCTGGTATGCCCATGTTGAGCGGTTTGCCGGCATTGCAGGAGGAAATGACGGCTTACCGGAACTTCCCGACAGTATTTCACAGCCCGGGTTTGAATTGAGCTGCATTGAACAGTATTTTAAGGAAAGCCTCAGGAACAACTATGGTGATACGCGCCACCTGATACAGGGTCGCTGCGCACACCTGACCGATCCGCAGCAACTCCACATTGCCCAGGGCCGCGCTAAATGCGCCAATCAACGCATGTGCAACAGGGGCTGCATTTACGGAGGTTATTTCAGCAGTAATTCTTCCACCCTGCCCTGGGCCGAAAAGAGTGGCAACCTTACCATAAGGCCTCATTCGGTGGTACATTCCATCATCCATAACAATAAACAAAGAAGGCGCGGCAAGGCAACGGGGGTCCGGGTCATAGATGGCCGCACCGGAGAGATGATAGAGTTCTATGCGAAGGTCATCTTTGTGAATGCTTCTAGCCTGAATTCAAATGCAATCCTCCTTAATTCCAAATCGGAACGCTTCCCTGAAGGCCTGGGAAATGACAACGGGCTGCTTGGGACGTATATCGCATGGCACAACTACCGTGGCAAAGCAAGCGCCGAATACGAAGGATTCAGGGATAAACGTACCAGCGGCGGTAACCCCAGCAATGGCTATATGCCTCGTTTCCGAAATGTCTTCAGTCAGGAAACCGATTTTTTAAGGGGATATGCGATAGGAATCGGCGGGGGCCGGGGACGCAAGCGGGATACCGATGTCATAGGGGAACAACTTACCCATAACCTTCTGAACCCGGAATGGGACAGTTGGCATATAAGTAGCTGGATGATGGGGGAATGCGTTCCCGAAGAAGCTAACCATGTGCGCCTGCATGAATCACTAACAGATAAATACGGCATCCCCCAGTTAGTAATTTCCTGCGACTGGACATCGAACGACGATCGCATGGTGGAGGATTACGTACAACAATCCATAGAAATGTTTGAAAAAGCGGGGTTTACTAATATAGAAGCCAGAGATACGCACTCCTTACCGGGATCGGATATTCACGAAATGGGTGGTGTTCGTATGGGACATGACCCCAAAACATCATTACTGAACCGGTATAACCAGATGCACGAATGCAGCAATGTATTTGTAACGGACGGGGCCTGCATGACCAGCACGGGGACACAGAACCCTACGCTAACATTTATGGCCATTACCGCAAGGGCAGCCAACCATGCCCTGTCTGAGATGAAGAAAAGAAACTTGTGACAGTCCCGTGATTCTTTCGGCGATACTGCATTGCCGGACGAACTCCGATATCGGGCCCTAAATGAATTAGCCGTTACCACAGGGGCCCGATTACCGGGCTGTAGCACAAAGAGATGATTCCCGCGCTGACTTCAGCTTTTCAGCCTGTAGTTGTAAGTGGTGCCTCCCACCACCAGGGCTGCACCAATGATCATCAGATTTTTTATGATATACTGCCCTTCAAGAGTAGGCTGGTAGATCAGTCCTTCCTGGAAGGCTACCTTTGGCAGCAGGAATAGCGGCATAAAAGTGCCCACCATCTGCATCAAAAGCAGGGCAATAGCAATTTTGGTTGTTTTTTTAAACAGAAAGGTGATACCGATGACCACCTCCCACCAGCCAATAATGTAAAGCCATTGTATGGGTTCAAATAACGGCAGCCATTTTACCGTAACAAGTAGGATTCCCTCGGAAGGAGATAAACGCAGGGGTTTAAGGATACCGAACCAAATAAAGATAAGCGCGAAGGAGCCCCTTAAAAATAGGACGGCCCATTTCTTCATCAGCGATTCAAACCCTTCATCTACCTGTTTGTAAATTTCTTTAATGCCCATTCTCTTTTTTTAATCTAAAACCTCCAGCTGGCTGAACGGGTAACCTATTAGTTAAAGATAGTATATAATTATCTGGTTCCAGGTGTCCATTTGTGCCACTGCCAATCTCCGGCATTTAAAGGGGTAAGCCTAAGGAATATCAATATTTTTGTTGGGTTTGGTGCGATTGTCTATTTTTAACCAGAGAAAATACATCGATGAAATACGAGCCCATAAACCAGGATTTGTTTATCAAGAACCGTAAAAAATTTATGGCCGGGATGAAACCGGCCAGCCTTGCCGTATTTAATTCCAACGACATTTATCCTGTAAGTGCAGACAGCACTATGCCCTTTCAGCAGCACCGGGATATTTTTTATCTCAGCGGGGCAGACCAGGAAGAAACCATCTTACTGTTGTTTCCGGATGCACGGGAACCGAAGCATCGGGAAATACTCTTTGTAAGGGAAACCAACGAGCATATTGCGGTTTGGGAAGGCGAAAAGCTGACAAAGGGTATGGCAAGCAGTATCTCCGGGATAAAAACCATTTATTGGTTGGCTGAATTTAAGAAGGTGTTCTATGGCCTGATGATCGAAGCAGAGACTATTTACTTTAACACTAATGAACATTACCGCCAGACGGTGGAAACCGAGACCCGCGAGGATCGTTTCATCGCGCAGTGCAAGAAAGACTTTCCCGCCCATCAATGGGCCCGCAGCAATCCTATCCTGCAGGAGATCCGGGGGATAAAGGAAGAAGAGGAAATAACCCTGATACAGAAGGCATGTGATATTACGGAAAAAGGCTTCAGACGGATACTCGACAAGGTAAGGCCCGGTATCTGGGAGTATGAGATAGAGGCCGAGTTCCTGCACGAATTTGTCAGGAACCGCTCTAAGGGCTTTGCCTATACCCCCATAATTGCCTCCGGAAACAATGCAAATGTGCTGCATTATGTCGTGAATAATCAGCAATGCAGAGACGGGGATATGTTATTGATGGATGTGGGGGCAGAGTACGCAAATTATTCAAGTGACATGACACGTACAATTCCAGTCAGCGGCCGATTTACCAGCCGGCAGCGGCAGGTGTACGAAGCGGTACGGCGCGTGAAGGAGGAAGCCACAAAGATGCTCGTGCCCGGTACGCTATGGGAGGAGTACCATGTGGAGGTTGGGAAGATCATGACTTCCGAACTTCTGGGACTGGGGTTGTTAAGCAAGGCCGACATACAGAAGGAGGAAAAAGATAAACCGGCATATAAGAAATACTTCATGCACGGCACCAGTCATCATCTCGGTCTTGATACCCACGATTATGGCCCCCTTAGTACGCCCATTAAACCGGGAATGGTTTTTACCGTGGAACCCGGAATTTATATCCCTGACGAAAAACTGGGTATCCGCCTGGAAGACGATGTGGTTATCCGGGAGCAGGGGCAGGCTGACAATTTAATGAAGAACATTCCAATTGAGCCCGGCGAGATTGAGGAGCTAATGAACAGCAAGAAATAGGCAAGGGAATTACAATGATCAATAAACACTTACCAATATAGGTTTTGTTGATTAATTTGAGGATTCTCCAGGGAGGCTAATGCTATTTCCTACACTGCTTTTTTCCTGCAGGCCGAAAGTTTAATTTGAACCGGGGTGGGGCAGGCAACCCCCATGGTATGGCATCTGTATTTTTTGGACGGGCTGTAGTTTCAATGATCAATAAACACTTACCAATATAGGTTTTGTTGATTAATTTGAGGATTCTCCAGGGAGGCAAATGCTATTTCCTACACTGCTTTTTTCCTGCAGGCCGAACGCTTAATTTAAACCGGGGTGGGGAGGGTCTCCCCCTCAGTTGTTATAAACACTAATGATGCACGGCCTGTTTAACCATCCGAACTTCACCCCTTTGAATTTCCATTCCAACAAGGTCCGGCGGTAAAAGTTACACAGGTACTTAAAGCGATTGGTTTTTGCTGGGTCTTACTGAATTTGCCACAAAAAAAGCCAGTGCCGCTGGTAGTACCCATCCCAGGCTGTAGTTGCTTAATGGGATATAATGCCTGCCATCGCCCAACAGGCCGGCACAGCCCAGGCTTCCCAGAAAGTCGGGTACACTGAATAGCAGGGTAACAGCTGCCACAGCCCTGAAAACGATCGGGGAACCATATTTCCCGGGAAGCACATTCAGCAGGATGAGTACAATGGTCAGGGGGTAAATAAACATAAGTGCGGGCAGCGCGATATCAATAATATAACTCACCTCAAACCGCCCTATAAGTACCCCAAGCAGGCAGCAGCACAAGGCCGTTACCCGGTACGACCAGGAAACTTCATGAAAGCGCGACTTAATAAAGTCGGCAGTTCCAGTAACTATCCCCACCGCAGTGGTAAAGCAGGCCAGGCTAACCAGTACACTAAGGAAACCATTGGCCGTTGCCCCAAGGGTCAGCCTTCCTATCCCCGTTAAAAGCAAGGTCCTGCTTAAATCGGCACCAAACTCTGGCTGCAAAAGCGCACCTGTAAAGATGAGGCCGGAGTAGACCAGAAAGAGGGCGGCTCCGGCAAGCCAGGCAGCATTGCTAATTAAACGTTTCCGGTTTTCATAGCTACCCGGCTCCTTCCTGAGGTTGATGGATACCAAAATCACACCTCCAACAACTACTGCGCCTATCGCATCAAAAGTCTGATATCCTTCAAGAATCCCGTGGGCAAATGGTCTTATAACCGATGAGGCTTCAAAGGACGCTTTGAAATAAAGAATGCCAAGACCGATAATCCACAAGAGGATCAGCAGCAGGGCCGGACTCAGCCATTTACCTATCAGATTGAGGATGCGGCTGCGGTACATGACGAAAACAAACACCAGGGAAAAGTAACATATGCTGGTGAGCAGCGGCGTGCTGCCAAAAAGAGGGGCTACGGCCATTTCGTGCGTTACTGCTGCAGTTCGCGGCGATGGCAGGGCAATAGAAATGGCATAAACAAGATAACAATAAACCAGGCTGAAAGCTGGTGATACTTTCCGGCCAAAATCAAACATGGTTCCCTGTAACCTTGCATGGGCCAGGATCCCCAAGATGGGAATAAGGACTGCAGAGATACAAAATCCCAGGGATACAAGCCACCAAAGATTCCCTGATTTATATCCAAGATATGGCGGGAGTATCAGGTTACCTGCCCCGAAGAACAGGGAGAACAACGCAAAGGCAATTACAAGGGTATCCCAGTTTCTTCTCATTCACTGAAATAATGCGAAAGGTAACGAAAATGTAACCTGAATGTTGAAGTCCGATATCCTAGGGTGCAATATTTTTGTTGCCCGGAGTACCATTCATCGAAAAAATTTTGAAATTAAGATTATTACTCAATAAAGTAGTCCCTCAAAACGTTCATCTATACAAGAGGACATAGGACTCAGACAGTTACCGCATGGCCTTGAAACAAAAACCAACATTGGCAGTTCCCAAATCTACCAGTGCACAACTAATACCTACATTATGAAACGATTCTTTTGCAACATCTTCGGGCATCACTATTCCGTGTCCAAGAAGGTTACCTCCCACATCAAGGAATACAAATGTGTTCATTGCGGGAAGGAAGTAACCACCGATGTCAGCGGAAACCTTTCCGTCCTTACCCCCGAACTTCAGGATATCAACAGGACCCTGGAAATCATTTACCAGAAAAGACACCGGGCTGCATAGTACAGAACTACTTTATCCCAGAACTGCCAGTTTCTGTTGCCCTGAGGGGTAGTGGAGGTCTAAAGTTATTCCCGGAAATTTAAGAAAGCACCCTTACAACCTTCTGTCTAATGCCCCATGACAGTAAGAAGCGGGATTGCCCTTAGTTTTCGGGATTTTTATTACCCTCTCCGTTTTCCAATAAAAAAAACCCCACCGGTTACGGGGGTTATAGGATGTGTTATTATGGCTCTTATTGTCTTAACAGGTTGAAGCCGTAACTGCCATAGGGCCCGAAGACATGCATCAGGATAATATTACACAGTGCCGGTATTCGCTTAACGCAGACAGAGGTTAACCGTAATTATACCTTCCTTAACGCGTCCCACCCCTGGGCTGTTATCGGAATTTTCGCATTGCTTCCGCTTATAAGCGATGCACCTTCTTCTTCAGATGTCATATGACCTATAACCGTAAGATTGGGATTGCCTTTTATTTTAGGGAAATCCTTCTGGGCTATGGTAAATAGCAATTCATAATCTTCGCCCCCGCTCATGGCCACCAGCGTACTGTCTAATCCGAACTCTTCACAGGCCGCTATTACCATGGGATCTAAAGGAATTTTCTCTTCATAAAGGGCACAGCCCACCCCACTCATTTTACAGAGGTGGAGGATTTCGGAAGAGAGCCCATCACTTATATCGATCATGGAAGTTGGTTTCACTTCCAGTTTTTTCAACAGTTCTACTATATCTTTTCGCGCTTCCGGCTTTAGCTGCCGTTCCACTATATAGGAGTAGGGGCTGAGGTCGGGTTGGCTGTTGGGGTTTACTTTAAACACTTCCTTTTCACGTTCCAGCACCTGCAGCCCCATATAGGCGCCGCCCAAATCTCCTGAGACTACCAGCAAGTCGTTTTTTTGTGCACCACTGCGGTACACCAAATCCTTATCTTCAGCCGCCCCAATCGCGGTAATGCTAATGATCATCCCTCTGGTGGAAGAGGTAGTGTCGCCGCCTACCAGGTCTACACCATAAAGCCTGCATGCCAGTTCTATGCCCTGATAAAATTCTTCAAGGGCCTCAAGCGGGAAACGGTTTGAAATGGCCAGGGCTACTGCAATCTGGCTGGCCATTGCATTCATGGCATACACGTCTGAAAGGTTAACCATCACAGCTTTATAGCCGAGGTGTTTAAGCGGCATATAGGCCAGGTCGAAATGCACCCCCTCGATAAGCAGGTCTGTGGTAACTACGGTTTTTTTGCCCTTGAAATCAAGGATGGCAGCGTCGTCGCCCACCCCCCTGATGCTCGTTGCATGTTTCAGCTTAAATGATGCTGTCAGGTGGTCTATAAGCCCGAATTCCCCAAGCTCCTGCAGGGAGGTTTTCTTTTTTTCTTTATCGTCAAACATCCTGCAAAAGTAATGAGGATATTATTTAATCGTATATTTATAGGCGAGAATGTGGGCGGTGCATTTATACGTGGATTGCTATGAAGAAATTAAGCTTGGTTTTATTCCTGAGCCTGGCCTTATGTGCCTGTTCCAATGATAATTCGGATATTGCCGGGCCGCCGGCCGGGGGTTCCTCAGATGATGACCCAATACCTCCTCCTCCCGCCACCGGAAACCAACCCCCAAAGGGCTTTACGCCCTGCGAAGACGGGATGGCCGGCCCCTATCCCTGTAACGGGTTCGACCTTCTCGGCCGGCTGGACCTGACTGATCTGCAGGCTACCGAAGGCAATGATATCTGGGGGTGGACAGATCCCGAAGACGGCAGAGAATATGCCCTTGTCGGCCTGGATAACGGCACCGCTTTTGTAGACATCACCGACCCCGACAATCTTGTTTATCTTGGGAAACTACCCACCGCAACCACCAACAGCAGCTGGCGGGATATCAAGGTCTATCAGAATCATGCTTATATCGTATCTGAAGCCGAAGACCATGGGATGCAGGTATTCGACCTTACCCTCCTCCGGACTGTTGCCGGGGCACCATTGAGCTTTGCAGCCAATGCACGCTACAGGGGTTTTGGTAACGCGCACAATGTGGTCATAAACGAGACCACTGGTTTCGCATATGCTGTGGGAACCGCGCGAGATGACAGTTTTAATGGCGGCGCACATTTTATAGACCTGAGCGATCCGGTTAACCCCGTACAGGCCGGCGGGTATGGCGATAACGGTTATACCCACGATGCCCAGGCAGTAACCTATACCGGGCCCGATGCTGATTACAGCGGTAGGGAGATCTTCGTGGGGGCCAATGAAACTTCGGTGGTAGTTGTTGATGTAACGGATAAACAGAATCCTGCCCTGATTTCCGAATTCAATTATCCCAATACGGCCTATACGCACCAGGGCTGGCTTACAGAAGACCATCGGTATTATATTCTTGGAGACGAACTCGACGAGCCAAATTTTGGCTTTAACTCGAGAACGCTGGTCTTCGATTTTTCGGACCTTGATAATCCTGTTCCACATGCCACCTACCTGGGGCCATCAGCGGCGATTGACCATAATGGGTATGTTCTGGGGGATGAATTCTACCTGGCTAATTATACGGCAGGAATGCGATTGATCGACCTTTCGGAAATAGAAGCAAATATCCTTGCGGAATTGGCCTTCTTTGATTCTTATCCTTTAAATAACAGCACCTCGTTTAATGGAGTCTGGAGTGTTTACCCCTACTTTGCCAGTGGTAAAATAGTACTGAACGACATAAATTCAGGCCTTTTTGTAATTGAACGGAATGAGCCCTGACTTTCAGAACATATCCTGTCCTAAACTGGTAAAGCTCCAAAGCATGAAGTTATATCCTAACATTTTAATCCTTCTGCTGGTATCAGCCTCCTGCGTCCTCGACCCTGTTATTCCCTATGATGAGAGCATCCCTGCCGGAATTTCCTTTCAGGGAGAAGTTAGCTGGATAAGGAATTACGGCGGTTCGGGCACAGATACTTTTCGTTCGGTAATTGCAACTGCCGACGGTGGTTTTGCCGCTCTTGGCAGCAGCAATAGCACAGACGGCGACCTGGACGGGAAAGCACTGGCGGTGAGTGATTACTGGCTGGCAAAGATCAGTGCAGATGGCGAACTTCAATGGAACCGCACTTTCGGGGGTAGCATGGAAGACCTGGGGCAAGCCCTTATTCAAACTGCCGACGGAGGTTACGCCTTAACCGGGAATGCGATGAGCAGCGATGGGGATGCCAGTAATAATGAAGGTTTTCACGACAACTGGATCCTGAAACTCGATGCCGCGGGCAATCTGGAATGGGAGCGGAGTTTTGGCTTTTCGGGCCATGATCACTCCTACGACCTGCTGCAGACCGAAGACGGCGGATTCTTTTTCGTTGGCTTTCTCGACGTAACCGCGGCGAATGGGGAAGGTAATGATGGAAAATACGGATCGCTGACAAGGCATGGAGTCGGGGAATTCTGGGGGACAAAAATAGACGCCAGTGGTAACCTGGAATGGCGCCGATATTTTGGAGGCACCAACAACGACAGGGCTCACGCTGTGGTGGAGGCCCATACCGGGGGTTTTGTGCTGGCGGGATTTTCGGAAAGCGTGGATTTTGATATCAGTAACAGCAAGGGAAGCTACGATTTCTGGGTTGTAAAAATCAATACGGAAGGCGATCTGCTTTGGGAAAAATCATACGGCGGCTCGGGGATTGAGGTTTCATACGATATAGCGCAAACGACAGACGGTGCCTATGTGGTTGTTGGGAACACCTTCAGCACGGATGGTGATATTGGCAGAAACAATGGGGAATCAGATATCTGGATGATCAAAATCAGCGAATCAGGTGATCTTATATGGGAACGTAACTATGGGGGTAGTGGGTTTGATTCCGCTCAGGGGGTAAGTTTGAACTCCGACGGAGGCTTTACCATAGCTGGGAATTCAAAAAGTACGGATGGCGATCTTACAGCCAACCATGGCGAAAATGATATCTGGCTGCTGAAAACGAACCCCGACGGGATGATTCAATGGCAGGGTAGTTTCGGAGGTTCCGGACTCGACTTCGGGTTTAAGGCCCTGGAAACAGTTGGCCGAGAACTGTTGGTAGCCGGGGAGACTTCCAGTGCGGAAATAGGGGGCAAAACGTCCAGAGGAGGTACGGATGCCGTAATTATAAGTATTGCATCAGGCATAAGACACCGCAGTGTAGATTAGGTGCTTTAATGATGCTTAAGTAATTGTTTTAATTTAACTATTTTAAATATCTCTAATGAGAAAATCGATTTTTACATCAGCAATATTGTTTTTAGCCCTCAGCATAAATATTTCCTGCCGTGAGACCCAGGAGAAACAGGTGGTCATAGAAAAGGAGGCAGAAGTTGAAGAAAACAAAGGGGTACTTCAAAAGGCCGGGGAGAAAGTAGATAAGGAAGTGAACGAGGAAGTGGATAAGGCCATTGAAGACATCGGAGACGATAATTAATCCGCCCATAATAAAACTGTTCTAACCGGATTCCCGGCCTTTGTAGGTGCCGGGACCGGTTATTTTTTATTGCTGAAATTAGAAATGGAAACTTTAACTGCCGAGAAACGCCGGAGACTGTTCAACTGGGTGATGGCACTGGCCATACTCACAATCATTTACAACCTTGTTGAAGGGATAATTGCCACTTACTTTGGTATTCAGCAGGAAACACTTACTCTGTTCGGCTTCGGAGCCGACAGTTTTGTGGAAGCTATCTCGGCCCTGGGGGTGGCTCAGATGGTGGTAAGGATAAGGCGCGAGCCCCATTCCAACCAGGGGCCTTTTGAAATCAGCGCGCTTAGGATCACGGGCTGGTGCTTTTATATCCTTTCTCTCCTCCTGCTGGTCTCGGCCATTATAAACATCATTGAAGGCCACCAACCGCTCTCAACGTTTGCAGGGCTGATAATAGCATTGCTTTCCATTATCAGTATGTGGGCCCTGGTTTACGCCAAGCTCCGTCTGGGCAGGAAACTGGACTCCGCTCCTGTAAAGGCCGATGCCCGCTGTAATGTGGTCTGCATTTATATGTCGATAGTGCTTTTGGTATCCAGTACCCTCTGGTGGCTGTTCGAAATTCCTTATGTAGACGTGGCCGGTTCCCTGGCCCTGATCTATTTTTCGGTTAAGGAGGGGAAAGAAGCTTTTGAAAAGGCGAAAGGGATCAGGGAAAATTGTTGCTGACAGGGACATAAGCCCCACCGGAAAGGGCGGGCAGCGTTGTAGTAGCATAAGAAAATTTTATGCCCACATTCGTTATAATAATGTTAGTGAATATGGTAAAACCCTTTATATCGCTTATATTTGTGGTCTATTTAGAATAAATCCATTTAAGAATGATCAAGGTTTCGGATACAGCGAGGCGCAAAGTTGTGGCGCTGATGAATGAAGAGGGTTTTGATGCGGCTACAGACTATGTACGTGTTGGCGTTAAAAGCGGCGGTTGCAGCGGCTTGTCCTATGAACTGAATTTTGACCACAGGATTTCGGAAACCGATAAAGTCTTTGAAGACAATACTATCCGTATCATCGTGGATAAGAAAAGCTTTCTTTATCTTGTAGGTACCATACTTGAATATTCAGGGGGTCTGAATGGCAAGGGGTTTGTCTTTAACAACCCCAACGCCCAGAGGACCTGTGGCTGCGGCGAAAGTTTTTCGCTCTGAAGGTAGATAGAATGGCAATATTCATTTAAACTAAATGAAAATGGCATACACAGAGGAACAATTGAAGAAGGAACTGGAAACCAAGGAGTATGAATATGGTTTCTATACTGACATAGATTCGGATACCTTTCCCAAGGGTTTGAATGAGGATATCGTTATTGCTATCTCGAAGAGGAAGGAGGAACCGGACTGGATGACCGCATGGCGTCTGGAGTCCTTTCGCCACTGGAAGCAAATGGTGGAGCCCGAATGGGCAAACATCCGCTATCATAAACCGGATTTCCAGAATATCTCTTATTATTCAGCTCCCAACAAAAAGCCCAAATACAATAATCTGGACGAAGTAGACCCGGAATTACTCGAAACATTCAAAAAGCTCGGGATTTCCCTTGACGAACAGAAAAAGCTGGCCGGGGTAGCGGTTGATATTGTAATGGACTCCGTTTCCGTTGCAACAACCTTTAAAAAAACCCTGGCCGAGAAAGGTATAATTTTTTGTTCCATTTCGGAAGCCATCAGGGAACACTCCGAACTTGTAAAAAAATATATTGGAAGTGTTGTTCCCCAGAAAGATAATTTTTACGCAGCCCTTAACTCAGCAGTATTTTCAGACGGCTCTTTCTGCTACATCCCCAAAGGTGTCCGATGCCCCATGGAATTATCCACCTATTTCAGGATTAACCAGGCCGGTACCGGACAGTTTGAACGTACCCTGGTCATAGCGGACAAAGGCAGTTATGTTAGTTACCTGGAAGGCTGTACGGCCCCATCCCGCGACGAAAATCAATTACACGCCGCTGTTGTGGAACTTATAGCCCTGGATGATGCCGAAATTAAGTATTCGACGGTGCAGAACTGGTTTCCGGGCGATAAACAGGGCAAAGGCGGGGTTTACAATTTTGTCACCAAGCGAGGCCTGTGTGAGAAGAATGCTAAAATTTCCTGGACGCAGGTGGAGACAGGATCGGCAATTACCTGGAAATACCCTTCATGTATCCTGAAAGGTGATAACTCTATAGGGGAGTTCTACTCTATTGCTGTCACTAACAACCACCAGCAGGCCGATACGGGGACAAAGATGATCCACCTCGGTAAAAACACCAAAAGTACCATCATTTCCAAAGGCATCTCTGCCGGAAAATCACAGAATAGTTATCGGGGTTTGGTACAGATAAACAGCAGGGCGGATAACGCCAGGAATTTTTCGCAGTGCGATTCCCTGCTGATGGGGAACGAATGCGGGGCCCATACCTTCCCGTATATCGAAGCACGGAACAAATCGGCCCAGGTAGAACACGAAGCCACAACGAGCAAAATTGGTGAAGACCAGATTTTTTACTGTAACCAGCGGGGGATTAATACAGAAAAGGCCATAGCCCTTATTGTGAATGGCTTCAGCAAGGAAGTACTTAATAAACTTCCGATGGAATTTGCCGTGGAGGCACAGAAATTACTGGAGATTAGCCTGGAAGGTTCTGTAGGATAAACAAGGATTAAAATAAGATATAAGATGCTGAAGATTACAAACTTGCATGCGCGCGTAGATGGAAAGGAAATTTTAAAGGGGGTCAACCTCGAAGTAAAGGCCGGAGAAGTGCATGCCATCATGGGCCCCAATGGTTCCGGAAAAAGCACCCTTGCCGCTGTGATTGCAGGTAAGGAAGAGTTTGAAGTTATCCGAGGGAAGATCGTTTTTGAGGGCGAAGACCTGGACGATGTGGTACCTGAAGAAAGGGCCCATAAGGGAATTTTCCTTTCTTTCCAGTATCCGGTGGAAATCCCCGGGGTTTCAGTGACGAATTTTATGAAAACGGCCATTAACGAATCCCGGAAGGCACGTGGTATGGAAGATATGCGCGCGAATGAGATGCTGAAACTGATCCGTGAAAAATCGGAAATGCTCGATATAGACCGCAAATTCCTGTCGCGCTCACTCAATGAAGGTTTTTCCGGAGGCGAGAAAAAGCGGAATGAGATTTTCCAGCTCGCAATGATGGAACCCAAACTTGCTATCCTGGATGAAACGGATTCAGGGCTGGATATTGACGCCCTGCGCATCGTGGCCAACGGGGTAAACAAATTGAGGAGTAAAGACAACGCCGTAGTGCTGATTACTCACTATCAAAGGCTGCTGGAGTACATTATCCCTGATTTTGTGCATGTTCTCCACGACGGAAAGATCGTGAAATCCGGTGGGAAGGAACTTGCGCTGGAGTTGGAAGAACGGGGTTACGACTGGTTGAAGCCGGAAACTGTGGCATAGATATAACGCAGTGAGCAAAACTTGGTTGGCAGTCTCTGCCGACGGAAAACAGATTTAAATGGATTTAAAAGACAAATTGGTTTCTTCTTTTCTGGCCTTTGAGAACAGCATAGATGTTAATGACCCTGTGCACGATATCCGTTCCGAAGCTATCAGGAATTTTGAACTTAAAGGCTTCCCCACCAAGAAGGAGGAAGCATGGAAGTACACATCCCTGAACAGCCTGCAGAAGACAGATTTCAGCATTTTTCCAAAAGAGGAGTACGAGCTGGAATACCGGGATGTGAAGAAATATTTTCTCCATGAAATAGATACCTATAAAATTGTTTTTATAGACGGCATATATAGCTCCTATCTCTCTGAAACAACACATGATGGAGTAGATATTTGTCTGATGAGTGCAGCGCTAACAAAACCAATGTACCGACCGGTATTAGAGGTGTACTTTAACAAAGCGGCATCCCGGGAGGAGTCCCTGACAACCCTGAATACGGCCTTTAGCAGGGAAGGCGCCTATATATACATCCCAAAACACAAGGCCCCTAAAAAGCCGGTGGAGATCATTCATTTCTCAACCGGGAACGAAGCATCGCTTTTGTTACAGCCACGCAGCCTGGTGGTGGTGGAAGAGAACGCGGAGCTGCAGGTAATGGAAAGGCATCAGAGCCTTACCGGTAACGAAGTATTCACCAACTCGGTTACAGAGATATTTGCAGGGAAAAACGCCATTGTGGATTATTACAAGATTCAGAACAACAGCGAATCCGCTTCACTTATAGACAACACTTACATATCTCAAAAGGATAAAAGCGCGGTAAGCGTGCATACCTTTTCTTTTGGTGGAAAGCTTACCCGTAACAACCTTAATTTTTACCAGAACGGCGAGCATATAGATTCTACCCTGAAAGGAGTAACCATCCTCGGCGCAAAACAGCATGTAGACCACCACACCCTGGTGCACCACCTGCAACCAAATTGCGAAAGCCATCAGGATTATAAAGGCATTTTCGGCGAAAATTCCACCGGCGTGTTCAACGGTAAAATCATAGTAGACAGGATTGCCCAGAAGACTAATGCCTTCCAGCAGAACAACAACATCCTCATTAGTGATAAGGCAACGATAAATACCAAACCCCAGCTTGAAATTTTTGCAGATGATGTGAAGTGTTCCCACGGGTGCACCATAGGACAATTGGATGAGGAAGCCCTCTTCTACCTTCAGACGAGGGGAATCCCTAAGAAGGAAGCTTCGGCACTGCTGATGTATGCTTTTGCAAACAATGTTCTGGAGAGTGTGCGAATCCCCGAATTAAAAAAACGCATCAACAAGCTGATAGCCCTTAAACTGGGAGTAAGCCTAGGTTTCGACCTGTAAACCCTGCCATAGGATTCCAAATTTCAGTGAAGTACCAGATGATTGACACCGGATTGAACATAGCAGCCATTCGTAAAGATTTTCCCATCCTTAAAAGGAAGGTAAACGGCTATCCCCTGGTGTATCTCGATAATGCAGCAACATCTCAGACGCCGCGACAGGTGATCGAAGTGATTGTGGATTACTACAGCAATTATAACGCAAACATCCACAGGGGGGTGCATTCCTTGTCGCAGGAAGCCACGGACGCCTACGAAAAGTCGAGGGTTAAAGTACAGCGGCATTTTAATGCTGCCAGGGCCTCTGAAATCATCTTTACCTCCGGTACCACCCATGGGATCAATCTGGTAGCAAGCGGCTTTACATCAATTTTAAAAGAGGGTGATGAAATCCTGGTCTCAGCCATGGAACACCATTCCAACATAGTACCCTGGCAAATGCTTTGTGAGCGTACCGGTGCCGTGATGAAGGTCATCCCAATGAACCAGGAGGGGGAACTTGATATGGAGGCTTATGCTTCCTTGCTCAACCCCACCACCAGGCTGGTATTCTTCAACCACGTTTCCAATGCCCTGGGTACTGTAAATCCCATAGAGGATATGATTCGCCTCGCCCATGAAGCGGGAGCCGCTGTTCTTATAGACGGAGCTCAGGCTGCACCTCACATAAAAGCGGATGTGCAACAGCTGGATGTTGACTTTTATACCGCTTCGGCGCACAAAATGTGCGGGCCTACCGGCGTAGGCATACTTTACGGAAAAGAGGAATGGCTGCAAACATTACCGCCCTACCAGGGAGGGGGCGAAATGATCGAAGAGGTAACGTTTGAAAAAACCACCTATGCAGGCCTGCCTCATAAGTTTGAAGCGGGAACTCCCGATATTTGCGGAGGGATAGCGTTCGGAGCCGCCCTCGATTACCTCAATGGGATCGGGATGGAGGCTATTGCCCGCTATGAAAGCGAACTGCTGGAGTATGCAACCGCAAAACTCCTTGCCATTGAAGGGTTAAGGATATATGGCACCGCAAAACACAAGACAGCTGTGATCTCCTTCAATATTGAAGGAATACACCCCTATGACATAGGGACTATTTTGGATCAGATGGGGATTGCCGTCAGAACCGGGCATCACTGCGCCCAGCCGGTCATGGATTTCTTTAAAATCCCGGGCACCGTAAGGGCGAGTTTCAGCTTTTACAATACCAAAGAAGAAGCAGACATCCTTGCAAATGCGGTGGAAAAAGCACGCCGGATGCTTAGATGACAGGATTTGTTATCATTTTCCCAAACAGTTGAATACCAAAGATACTTATTGTATTTTTACCCAAAAGCCTAAATGACGATACAGGAAATCCAGGATGAAATCGTTGCGGAGTTTTCAATGTTCGACGACTGGATGCAACGCTATGAATACATGATTGAATTGGGCAGGTCGCTCCCTTTGATAGATGACAAGTACAAGGACGAAGACCATATCATAAAAGGTT
>CAYSVQ010000055.1:0-18163 GCA_964434565.1 uncultured Flavobacteriaceae bacterium
AATCATTACGGCTATCCAGGCCCAGAGCAAAACGGATGAAAAGGGCTGATGAATATACTCGTAATAAATGCAGGGAGTTCGTCAATTAAGTTTCAGCTGATAGCGATGCCGGAAGAAAATCTGCTCTGCGAGGGCCTCGTGGAACGGATAGGGATGCAAGATGCCATATTCCGCTTCAAATCAGCTAAAAAAGAAATCAATGGTAAACAACACATCCGCAACCATAATGAAGGGCTGAGATTGATGTCGGACGCACTCTTTAACGGGGAATACGGGGTAATCGGTAACAAAGCGGAAATAGGCGCTGTTGGCCATCGGGTGGTACACGGGGGCGATGCATTTTCAACCACTACCCGCATCACCGGGGAGGTAAAACGTGAAATAGCTGCCTTTACGCCATTGGCCCCCTTGCACAACCCGCACAACCTGGAAGGGATCCGGGTGGCGGAGGCGCTTTTCCCGCATGCGGTCCAGGTAGCGGTCTTCGATACTGCCTTTCACCGGACCTTGCCTTTAAAGGCTCGTAAATATGCCATTCCCAACAGCTTTTACGACGAAAATAAGATCCAGGCCTATGGCTTTCACGGCACCAGCCACAAATATGTGGTGGAAAGGGCAATTGAGCACCTCGGCCGGGAAAACACCAGGATCATTACCATTCATCTTGGCAATGGTTGCAGCATGACAGCCGTACAGGATGGGATAAGCATAGACCACAGTCTCGGGTTTGCTCCTTCCAACGGGCTCATCATGGGCTCCCGCAGCGGCGATATAGACCATTCCCTTATCTTCTACCTGGCAGATACTCTTAATTATTCATTAAAAGAAATCCAGGATTTATTGACTAAAAAAAGCGGGATGCTGGGACTTACCGGCTTAAGTGACCTGCGCGATATACAGGCCGGGGCAGCGGCGGGGGATGCCGGTTGCAGGCTGGCCCTAGAAATGAACGCATACCGGATCAAAAAGTATATCGGGGCTTATGCAGCGGCTATGAACGGCCTGGATGCCCTTGTTTTCACGGCCGGCATAGGGGAAAATTCCGCCCTGATGAGGAAGATGGTCTGCGAACAAATGGATTTCATGGGAATCCTCCTTGATGATGTCAAAAATAGGGCAACCTCCCGTGACATAAGGAAATTGCAGGCAACGGAATCCAGGGTAGTCGTGCTGGTGGTGCCAACCAACGAAGAGCTGGAGATCGCCAGGCAGGCCTACCGCCTTAGTCGTTCATAGGCTTACAGTTGTAACCGGCCACAGATAGCAATAGTTGCCAATATCAAAGGTCCGGGAATTCCTTACTTCGCTGAAACCAACCACGAACAGAGGGCCGTCTGAAACATGGTTACCCACAAGAATGTTCAGGAAAACGGATGATCTTAATCATTCCGAATCCGGGTTATTCTGCTTATCTTTATAACTATTCATAAACACTTAAATTTCACGATCATGACAGACAATAGCGGTAACATTTTATTAGCCTTGTTGACAGGAGCTGCCATAGGGGCTAGCATTGGAATACTCTATGCACCGGACAAGGGAGAGAAGACCAGAGAAAAACTTAAGAACAAAGCCCTTGAAACCAAGCACGACCTCAGTGAACGACTGATCCATGCCAAGGATGAATTAACAAAATCCGCCAGGGAAAAAAAAGAGGAGTTTGAGCAAAAACTGGAAGATACCATTTCCAATATGAGCTACAAAGCCGATGATATTATTACTACCCTGGAAAACAAACTGGAAGAATTGAGGAAAAAGAATGCCCAATTTCAGAAATAGCTATCCATGGCTTTTGATGAACTGAAACAGGACTTAATGGAGGCCAATGCCGACATTAAGTCCTATCTGGAATATAGCGAGGAATACCTGAAGCTCAAAGCCTTTAAGTTGGTGATGGTAGTCCTTACCTCCTTTACAAGGGCCTTTCTTGTGGGAGCGGTAGCCATGGTGGCATTGCTCTTTCTTTCTACCGCTGCATCCCTGGCACTTGGCGCCGCCATGCAAAATACCATTTACGGCTTCTTACTTGTTGGCCTGTTTTATGCAATCGTGGCAGTGGTCCTGCTGGTTTTCCGGGCAAGGCTGGACCGACCAATTCTGAGAAAATTTTCCAAACATTTTTTTGAAAACCAAAGATGAAAGAGTACGGCTCTTTTGCGGAAATAGATTACCAACTGAAACTCCTGTCATTAAAACGGGATATCGCCAGGGAGCGGCTGACTCTTAAAGGGAATCAGTTCCGGGCAAGTGTTCATCCTACCCATATCCGGGAACTTCTTCAAAAAAAGGTCCAGGCGTCGATTTTCTATGTCGTGCCTTCCGTATTGTTCCGGAAGTTAAGGCCTGCTAAAAACAGATAATTTTTACATCCAGGCCCATTAGCTTGCTATTGCTGCTGCGTTCCGGGTTAATTCCATTATTTTGGCAAACCTACGTATCCAAATGTATGCGTATTCCATATTAATCCTTTAATTACACATAGTTGCAGTATGAACAGAGGTCTGGTCTTATCAGGAGGAGGTGCAAGGGGGATTGCCCATGTTGGGGCTATAAAGGCCTTTGAGGAGAACGGCTTTACTTTTTCACATATCGCGGGGACCAGCGCAGGTGCTATAGTGGGGGCGCTCTATGCAGCAGGCAAGACCTGGGAGGAGATCCTTGATTTCTTTAAATCGGTGCAAATCTTCCGTTTTACCAATTATGCCTGGGATAAGCCCGGTTTTATGGATCCGGAAAAATTCCATGACCGCTTTGCCACCTATCTGCCAAAAGACTCTTTTGAAGCCCTTGAAAGGACCTTGCTTATTACGGCAACCGATATCCTGGAGGGGAGTCTCAAAGTATTCTCATCAGGCGAACTGATACGCGCGATACTTGCTTCGGCAGCCTTCCCCGGCCTATTCGCCCCTATTAAGATAAACGGTTCCTATTTTGTAGACGGAGGAGTGATCAATAATTTCCCGGTAGACATCCTAACCCCCCTCTGTGATGAAATCTACGGGGTTTACGTAAATCCCCTTGAAAGGATAGGGATTGAAGACCTGCCGCATTCATATAATATTCTTGATCGCGCACTGAAAATACGTACTGCCCATGATTCCATTTCAAAATTCGCAGATTGCGAACTGGTGATCTGCCCCAGTGGGCTGGAACCTTTTACGATCTTTTCCATGAAGGATGTCGACCTCATTTTCCAGATCGGTTACGAGGCAGCAATTAAAGCGCTGCAAAACCGGGACCATACCAATCAGGGAACTTTACGGACACCGCTTTTTCCGTAAATGTGGTAAACATAGGGTTCAGGGCGATATTCCCGTGCGTTTAAGCAGCTGCGCCAACAGGAGGGAGGCCCCGCCAAAAATAAAAACATAGGCAAGCTGATCCAGGGTAATAGGTACCAGCGAAAGTGCCCGGGCCATTGGAGGCACAAAATAGGCAAGGGCGGTAATAGCGGTGCAAATGACAATGGCGCCCCATATCCATGGATTTTTGGTGACTTCATTGATGAAGAAGGGCAAATTCCGCCGTGGGACATTGAAGACATTCAGCAATTGTCCCAATATAAGCGTATAAAATGCCATGTTATTAATCACCCTGGGCGGGAGCCCCAGGAAGAAATACGACCAGGCCACGACTCCCAGAACCGCAAGGGTGATGCAAAGGCCGTATACTATTGTGGCGATCCAGTGTTTCCGTGTCATTATACGCTCTGCCGCGGCACGCGGAGGCTGCTCCATAACAGTGGATTCGCCTTGCCCGGTTCCCAGCGCAAGGGCGGGGAAAACGTCGGTTACCATATTCAGGAAGAGTATTTGTAAAGGTAGCAGTGGGGCTGGTAAGCCCAATAGGGCGGCAGTTCCTACTGAAATGATTTCGGCCAGGTTACTGGAAAGAAGGTACACAACAAACTGCCGTATGTGTTCAAAGATCAACCGTCCCTGGCGGATTGCGAGCTCCATTGCGGTAAACCGGTCGTTTTTAAGGATCACATCTGCCGCTTCGCGAGCCGCCTGGGTTCCGCGTATCCCCATCGCAATTCCGATATCCGCCTTTTTCAATGCAGGTACGTCGTTTACGCCATCACCCATCATGCCAATTGTATATTGATGTTGCTGGTAAAATTGCACCAGCTCCAGTTTCTGCCTTGGGGTAACCCTTGCAAAAACCACTGTTTTCAATAGCCTGGCGGTTGTAGCTTCATCCGGTTCTGAGAGAACAGGCATCTCACTCCCCCTGATTAGCTGATCCCCTATGGGGGAATCTTCGAGCAGCCCGATATCCCTTGCGATCCTGCCCGCGGTACCGGGATGGTCGCCCGTCATCATCACAACTTTTATGCCGGCCTTTTTGTAGGTTTCAATGGTTTGTTTCACATCAATCCGTGCAGGATCTATGAATCCCAGGATCCCCAGGAAGGTGAGATCGCTGGGCAGGCTTTCCCTTGGCGGCTTGCTCTCTGTATCGCGGTACGCCATAGCCAGGGTCCTAAGGCCCTGGGAGGCCAGTTTGTCTACCAGGTTTTCCCAAGGGGCTGTAGGGCCCAGTTCCCGGCTGTCCTTGCCGATACGAATGCGCGTGCACCTGGCAAGGACATTCTCAAATGCCCCCTTTACATAGATCGTATAACCGCTATCCTTGTTTTCGTTTAGCGTAGCCATCAGTTTTCGTTCCGTGTCGAAAGGGAGTTCCAGCAATTTTGGATGTTTTTTTTTGACGGCAACGGCATCGTAGCCCATGTTTTCGGCAAATTCAATCAGGGCCATATCCATGGCGTCGCCCCTCCTGCTTTCCGCTTCCAGGGCGACACCGTTGCAGAGGATACCATTCAGCAGCATAAGGTCGAGGGATTCCCTTCCTTCGTAAGTGGTTAGCGTTTCCTCACCGGAAAAATGTAGTTCTTCGGGCCCGTCCTTGCCGGCAATTACAAGGGTCCGCACCTTCATTTTGTCTTCCGTAAGGGTACCGGTTTTGTCAGTACACAAGATATTTACGGCCCCCAGGGTTTCCACGGCCTCTATTTTTTTGATGATCACCTGTTGTTTGGAGAGCCGGAGCATCCCCCTGGCCAGGGCAATGGTGGCCACTATGGGCAGGCCCTCCGGAATGGCGGCAACCGCAAGGGCAATTCCGGTTTCCAGCATAATTAAAAAATCCTCACCCCTCAGGTAACCGCTGATTACAATCAATACCGCCAGGATAAGAGTGAGCCAAATCAGCCTTTTCCCCAGGTAGTTCAGTTTCTTTTCCAGCGGGGTGCGCGATTCCACAGCCTCCCCGGCCATCTCCTGGATTTTGCCCAGTTGGGTATCCATACCGGTGGCCACTACTATGGCTCTGCCACTGCCGGAGGCGATAACCGTTTCCATGAAAACCATATTTTTCTGGTCACTCACGGCAACGCCTTCGGGTTGGGTTGCTGCAGACTTTTGTACCGAACTGCTTTCTCCCGTAAGCATGGCTTCCTTGGTTTCCAGATTTTCACAGAAGCAGATACGAGCATCTGCCGGTACAAGGTCGCCGCTCTCCAGAATGATCAGGTCACCCGGAACTAGTCCGAAGGCAGGAATGCGGAGGATTTTTCCGGATCGCAGCACGCTGGTTTCCTGCTGCTCCATCTTGCTAAGGGTTTCCAGCGAACGCACCGCCTGCAATTCCATAAAGAAGCCAATGGCGACGGTTAACAGGATCACGACCAGGATGGCGATGGCCTCCACCATACTGCCGTAAAAAATTGCCAGGGCGGTGGCTATCAACAAAATATAAATGATTGGATCGAGGAATTGGCTGGCCAGGATTAACCACCATTTTTTGGGTTGTGCGGGTTTCAGGGAATTAGGCCCGTAGGTTTTTAAGCGATTCGCAATTTCCGCCTGGTCCAGCCCCTGCTCAGGATCGGTTTGCAGTTCGTTGATTATTTCTTGTATTTCCGCGGCAAATGGATTCCTGATCATAGATGCTTAGGCAATGCTTAGGATCAAAAGTATACGAAAAATACCACCCTCCGTCAAGCCTGATACTGTCATGAAGCAGCAGTTTGAACGGAGGGCGGTGGATGCTAAAGGAAAAATGATTTTCAGGAAACCTCGATTACTTTGGGTTTGGGTTTTTTGGCCTCCTCCTTTTTATTGAGTTTAAAGCTGAGGATACCGTCCTTGTAACGGGCTTTTACCTCTTCGTCCTTCACATTTTCAGGAAGTTGCAGTGATCGTTCAAAGGTGTTGTAGCTAAATTCCTTCCTCGTGAAGTTTTCTTCCTTCTCTTCTTTTTCCCGGGTTTTTTCTGCCGAGATGTTCAGGCAACCTTCCTCTATAGTGATCTTGAAATCCTTTTTGGCAAAGCCTGGTGCAGCAAGTTCAATCTCAAAATTCAGATCGTTCTCTTTAATATTCAGGGCGGGCTCTATATTCCTGCCGTTCCAGAATCGATCGTTAGACATCACCCTGTTCCATAGGCGGTTGTCGAAGAAATCGTCCATATCGAAAAAATCGGAGGTGACCAGGTTCCCCCAGGGTCTGCGGCTTTTGAATTTTACGAGTGACATAGCGTTTTGATTTAAGTGTTAAACAATTTTCCTTCTCAAGGTAATCACTTGGAACCACTTAAAACATGATCGTTGTCAGGATCGGGCCGTAAAACTATGTATTGGGAGGGGATAAATTTGTGAGGGCGGAAACGCCCCATAAGTTAACTTTTCTGAAAATGTCCAGTAGCTTTATAAAGGAGCCCAAGCTCTAGTCCCCTTAATTCCGCCAGGCCTTTCAGGCGGCCGATCAGAGAGTAGCCGGCATAGTGCTTTACCCCGGCCTCCATGGAATGCAGGAAGCCATGGTCTGGCCGCATAGGGAGGCTCTTCTGCCGGTCCTGCATCAGCCCAATAAGTTTTTCTACAATAGCCTCCATGGGGTTGTCACCTGTAAGGTGCTCCGATTCCCGGAATATATGGCCTTCCGCCCTTTTAACATTCCTGAGGTGCAGAAAATGGATTCGACTGCCATGATCATCAATCACCTGAAGCAGGTTGTTCGCCGCGAGGGCGCCCAACGAACCCGTACAATAACAAAGGCCGTTGGCCATGGATGGCACGGTTTTGAAGATAAATTGCAGGTCCGCCTCTGTTGATACCACTCTGGGCAGGCCCATGACCGAAAAAGGAGGGTCGTCCGGGTGTATGGCCAGGCCGGTACCACACTTTTCGGCATCCGGGCTAACAGCCTTCAGGAAATAGACCAGGTTTTCCCTCAAGGTAGTTTCATCTATGTCTTTATAACCATCGAGCAGACCGAGTATCTGTTCGGGGGTAAAATCGTCCTTACTTCCTGGCAGCCCCAGCAGGATATTGCTGAAAAGTTCCTGTTTACCTTCTTCAGAAAGGGATTCACCATAGGTAAGCGCTGCCTTTATTTCGGCTGCGGAATAGTCGGTTTTCGCCTTTGGGCGGCCCAGAAGAAAATGGTCAAAATAAGTAAAGGCCACGGGGTCGTATAGCAGGGTACGGGTCCCGTCCGGGTTGGTGTAGCGATGATGCGTCCGCAGCCAGTCGAGCACCGGCATAAAATTATACGTAATTACGTGGATACCGCAGGCCGCCAGGTTTTTCAGGCTTTCGCGGTAATTTTCAATCCATTTGTCGCGCTTGTCCGCGCCCCTCTTAATATCCTCATGAACAGGCAGGCTTTCCACTACAGTCCATTCCATCCCGGCCTGGCGGATAAGTTCCTGCCGCTCCCGGATGGCTGCCTCCGGCCATACCTCCCCGACAGGGATCTGGTGAAGGGCGGTTACTATGCCGCTCACCCCGCTTTCCCGGATATCCCTTAACGATACCGTATCATGGGGGCCATACCACCGCATGTTTTGTTGCATCCTGTAAATCATAGTTTAATCGTGTATTTGTCACAAATTTCTTTAAAAATAGTTGAATTAAAATCGCCTTCTCCAGATTCATGCTTGCTCCTGAATATGGTATTTTTTTATTGCTTTTAAGTTTGAACCTGCCTGTGGCACGCCGGCTTGAATTTGAACTTGAACTTGAATTTGAGTTTTGAATTTGTATTTGAGTTTGCTCTTGATCCAAATCAGTCCCATCTCGGGCGGATGCCTGGGGCATAGGGAAATTTTAGCGATTGGTAATAGTCCAGCGTATATAGAGGCTTTTCAACTCCTTCCGGCAGTGGTTTCCCGGAAAATTGCCCGAAATAAAGCAAACAGGCATCACGCCACCAACCAGCTTCCTTTAGCTGAATAGCAAGCAGCATGCTAACCTGTTTATGGCGCTCCGCATCCACATGGGGTTGCATAGCTTCCCAGGTATTTTGCATCTGCTGTACTTCCTCCACCCCACACTGGTAGGTGAGTGCCAGTCCTTCCCATAACGTTTTTCCATCTTTAAGTTTGAAATCCCAGGGCAGATGATGAAACCAGAGCAGGAATTCCTCAGGGCAGGTTTTCGGATCGGCATACAACCTTTGAACTTCAGGGGCATATTGGGAAAGGGCATCGCTGCCGCTTTTGGTCCTGTTGAACCCTATGCCGTGGCTGCTGGCCTGGTGATAATAGACCGGGTTCCATTCGGGGCGCGATAAGTCCTTTACCCAGGGTCCCGGCCCGTAATGATGGCCGGTATCAAAGATATGGTGCAGGCCCAGGGGATTCATATAATGCACCACCGCATCCCGTGAGAGGGATAAAAGCTTTTTCATTGGTTCCACGAAGGCCTTGGCGTTGGAAAAAGTCATTCGCAGCCATTCTTCGGCGATTGTTTCGGAAGACAGCTCAGTATCCCAGGCCAGCCTGCCGAAACCGTACCAGTTGGCCTGCCCGAATGGGTGGCCGGTCCAGTTAAAATCCGTACCGATATTGGCTACCCCGGCCATTCCGCTTAGATTATGGCCATGCAGGGTACCATCAGTTACTTTGGCTACGGTAGACCCTTTGCCCATTCGGTATGTATCGGCCTGCAGCACCTCCTGAAAAAGCCTGGGCAGGAAAACCAGGTGGGTGGCAAAGCCGAGGTATTCCTGGGTGATCTGGAATTCCATCATCAGCGGGGTTTTGGGCATTGCCCCGAACATGGGGTGAAAGGGTTCCCTTGGCTGGAAGTCGATCGCCCCGTTCTTTACCTGAACCAGTACATTGTCACTAAACTGCCCATCAAATGGTACAAATTCAGCATAGGCCTGCCTGGCCCGGTCTGTAAGATCGTGTTCCGAGTATACAAAAGCACGCCACATGACAATACCCTTGTAGGGGGCGACTGCCTCCGCCAGCATATTGGCACCATCTAAGTGGTTCCGGCCATAATTCTGTGGCCCCGGCTGTCCTTCGGAATTGGCTTTTACCAGAAATCCTCCGAAATCAGGGATCAGGCTGTAAATTTCCTTCGCTTTGTCCTGCCACCATTGCCGTACCCCGGCATCAAGCGGATCGGCAGTTTCAAGGCCCCCGATCTCAATCGGGGCTGAGAAACGGGCGGTCAGGTAGACTTTTATACCATAAGGCCTGAAGACATCGGCAAGGGCCTTTACTTTTTCCAGATAGGGAGTGGTAAGGATTTCGGCATTCGCATTTACATTGGTCAGGGAAGTTCCGTTAATACCAATGGATGCATTCGCCCTGGCATAATCTATATATCGCTGATCGATATATTCCGGCAGGGTATGCCAGTTCCAGATGGAGAAACCGGCATAACCGCGCTCAACGCTACGGTCCAGGTTGTCCCAATGATTCAGCATTCGGATGTTTGTTTTAGGGCTACTGGCGGCATCCATCCGGGCAAGGGGCTGTTGCATCTGAAGAAAGCGGAGGAAGTGGAAAACTCCGTACAGCAATCCAAGGTCTTCCTGCGCGGTTATTATGGTTACAGTGCCTTCGCCAGCATCGAGCCGGCGAATAAGAAACCCTTCCGGGCCAAGGCTGTCTATAGCTGTCCGTACCTGGCTTATATATTGAGGCGGCAGCTTATTTTTGTTCAAAACGATAAGTTTAGGGCCGGGACCGATACCAGTCAGGAAACGGGGCTCCAGCCCCAGCAGGCCTATTAGGCCTGTACGCAGTTCTTTTCCGGCGACCTGAAGGGTAGGGCTATCAGTATTTACAAGAACGGCGTTGAAGGCTTCCCGGTATTCCCGGAGCAGGGCAGGGTCTGCGGTTTGTTCATAGCACAGCCAGAGATCGTATCCATCGGAAGGGAACATTGTGACAGGGAGGAGGAGCAGCCAGGCAAACAATACTTTCATGGTGATCTGGTTCGAATATGGGCGGGCGGCATACCCGGCCGATGAAAATACATAATTTTTATATGGACCGAAAAAAATCTGCATGAAAACGATTTCGTTGCCTATATTTAAAAGATTTTTTTCATTCCATGGGGGATGGGAATCCATTAAACCTCAAACCTCAAATTATAAACTAACCGTGACCTTTGAACCTTGAACCAACATGAACAACACACTGGAAACCGCAGACTGGATTGTCCTGGCCATTTATTTTATCGCCCTTATCGCGGTAGCTGGCTGGGTCATCGCACAAAAGAACAAAGACACTGAAGATTATTTCCTGGCCGGTCGTAATGTGGGCTGGTTTGTTATAGGGGCCTCCATTTTTGCCTCCAATATAGGATCTGAACATGTGGTGGGCCTTGCCGGAACCGGCGCTGAATCGGGTATGCCTATGGCCCATTACGAGCTGCATGCCTGGATCGTACTGCTGCTGGGATGGCTCTTCCTCCCTTTTTATATGCGTAGCGGTGCCTTTACGATGCCCGAATTTCTGGAGAAACGGTTCGACAGCCGTTCACGCTGGTTCCTTTCTGTTTTTTCCCTTGCGGGTTATGTGGTCACCAAAGTTTCCGTAACAATTTATGCCGGTGGAATTGTAGTCTCGGAACTGCTTGGCATCCCTTTCTGGTATGGTGCAATTGGGATCGTTCTCTTTACCGGGCTATATACCATTGTTGGCGGATTAAAGGCTGTGATCTATACCGAGACCCTTCAAACCGTAGTTCTTATCCTGGGATCAGTAATTGTTACATGGCTGGGGCTGGAAGCCGTGGGGGGATGGGATCAGCTGCAGGCCACTGTTAGGTCTACCAGCCCTGAGCATTTTAATATGTGGCGCTCGGCTTCAGACCCGGATTTTCCCTGGACGGGGTTATTGTTCGGGGGAACGGTGGTGGGGATCTGGTACTGGTGTACAGACCAGTACATCGTACAGCGTACCCTTGCCGCCAACAATATCAAAATAGGTCGGCGTGGTGCGATCTTCGGGGCCTACCTTAAGATCCTGCCCATTTTTATTTTCCTTATTCCCGGAGTAATCGCCTATGCGCTGGACCAGCAGGGGGTGATCAGTCTGGGACGGGCCGACGAAGCTTTTCCCACCCTTGTAAAGGCACTCCTGCCTGCGGGCCTCAAAGGACTGGTAGCCGGGGGCCTGATGGCCGCTCTGATGAGTTCGCTGGCCTCCGTGTTTAATTCCTGTTCCACCATTTTTACAATGGACATCTATAAAAAACTGAAGCCGCAGGAAACAGAGCGCAGGCTCCTGAACGTAGGGAGGGCGGCAACTTCGGTAGTGGTACTGCTGGGGATTATCTGGATCCCTATCATGGAGAAGATAGGAGGGGGCGTCATGTACCAGTACCTGCAAAGTGTACAGTCTTATATCGCTCCTCCCATTACAGCGGTTTTCGTACTTGGAATTCTGTGGAAACGCGTTAATTCCAAGGCGGCTATTGTAACGCTCTTTTCCGGGCTGCTTCTGGCTGCATTGAGGATAGGGGCCGAATTGTACTATAGCGAGGCCATCAGCCATTTTAAAGCCACCGGAGAGCACCTGGCTTCGGGCCTCGCCTACCATTTCGCAGCCATCAATTTTGCCAATATGGCAATCTTTATGTGCCTGTTTTCGGCCTTGGTGTGCGTAGGGGTGAGCCTGATGACCCAGGCACCGGACTATGCCCGTATCCGGGGGCTTAGTTTTGGTACGCTGAGCGCGGCAGACCGTAAGGAAAACCGGGAAAGTTTCTCCTGGGTAGATGTGGTACTCTCCGCCATTTTGGTTCTGGTGGTACTTACCGTGCTTACCTATTTTACGGGATAGGTGACCTGCCGACATATTTTTTTTTAAACCGAGAAGGAAATTTTATCCATGTACCTTGCCAAACGTTTAAATTATGAAAAGAAATAAAAATGAATCCTCGCCACAACAGGAGGAAGAATTATTTAGAACCTTAAAGGCACGTTTCGAGGAAAACAGGAATCGCCATAAAGGCCTTGAATGGGATGAGGTAAGGGAAAGGTTGGAAAAGAAACGGGAAAAATTGTGGTCGCTGAGCGAAATGGAAAGAACCGGCGGGGAACCGGATGTGGTTGGGTATGACAAGGAGACGGGGGAGTATGTTTTTTATGATTGTTCACCGGAAAGCCCCACAGGCCGCAGAAGCCTTTGTTTCGACCGCGAAGGGCTGGAATCCCGGAAAGAACACAAACCGCAGAATAATGCTATAGATTTGGCTGCTTCCATGGGCATTGAACTTCTTACGGAAGAACAATACCGGGAGTTGCAGGCACTAGGTGAATTCGATACTAAAACTTCGAGCTGGTTGAAAACACCTTCCGGGATCAGAAAACTCGGGGGGGCCATCTTTGGCGATTTCCGCTATGGCAACGTCTTTGTATATCATAACGGGGCCCAATCCTACTATGCTGCCAGGGGATTTCGTGGTGTGCTAAGGGTCTAGGAAGAGATAGCTGGGCAGGCCATAATTATTGCTAAACTTTCTGTTTCACACATCTTTATTAAATGCGTCCTTTTAGAAGCATACGCCCATGGCCACGAGAATATTATTGAATACAACAACTAATATTTTGATATAAAGCAAATTATAAATGAAACACCAGGCCAAATCAATCAGGGCTTTTATCGGGGCTAAAGATTTTGTTGAATCCAGGAAATTCTATGCTGAGCTGGGGTTTGAAGAATCAGTGATTTCTAAAAGCTTGTCATATTTTAAGGTTACCGATAATCTGGGCTTCTATCTGCAAAAAGCATACGTTAAGGACTGGGTGGATAATACCATGATATTTCTTGAGGTGGATGACGTAGCCCGTTATTGGGAGGCCCTGCAAAGCATGGAGCTGTCACAAAAGTTTGCAGGCGTCAGGCTCACGCCCATCAGGGAAGAACATTGGGGCAGGGAGTGCTTTATGCATGACCCTTCGGGAATCCTCTGGCATTTCGGGCAATTTTATAAACAAGCCACCGGGTTCTGACTATTACTATTAACGATAAATAATAAGCCTGCATCCCTTCTGAATGGATATAATAGGGACTAAATCGATAGTCGTTGATTTCCCCTAATTTAATAAATTAGTAGTAGCATCACGGTGTAAGCCTGTATGCTGCTGTTTTTATAACGGCCTGTTTTTAATATACCCAACCAAGCCGAAGATGATAAACTACCTGCATCTGATCAGGAAACGCCTGCTCGATGAAAACAAGTTCTCGAAATATTTGATATACGCCTCAGGGGAGGTGATCCTGATCGTTATTGGTATTTTTCTAGGCTTACAACTGCAGAATGCCAATGAAAAACGAAAACAGGAAGCGAACTTTAAAATCCTGCTGGAGCGGATTTACAATGAACTTCACAACGATACTGAAGTCATAAATGATCAACAGCAGCGATTGAATCATCAGCTTCAGCTGCTTTCCGCCCTGCTATACAATCCCGATTCCGTGCATCTGGAGGAATTGCCGTATCTGTTGCATGGAATGGGATTCGAAGACCTGGGCACGACCTACTCAGAAGTCGTCGATCTGGCCGGGTACCTGGCTTACAATCCTGAAAATATGGAACAGAACGAGTTAGCCACGCAGGTAAAGAAATATGCCATGCTGTACACAAATCAGCAGGATTATTCGGAAACATTCATGGATGAGCTGTTTGATGAGCTGGAGTTCAAGGTGCCGCAGTTCGTGGGTAACACAGCCATGAACGGGGTCGACAGGCATAACCGATCGTATTATTCCCCCGAAGAGCTACAGCAGTTCCAAACCTTCCGGAATAGCTATAAGTACAGAGTAAAGCTCGAATCCCTGAAAGCAAAAAAGGCCATCAATAATACTATTGCCCTGATAAGAGGCCTTCAAGCCAGAAGCCTGATAAGGCAAATAGAAACTTACCACCGGAAAGTAAGGCTGATCTATACCGATGTGGGGATCATAGGTTCGGCAATCGACGGCTGGGACAACGAGGGTGCCAGTTCCCGGAAAATGACACTCACCGACGAGGATTCCGACATCTGGGAAATCACCTTGCCGCTAAAAGTAGGGGAGGTGAAATTCCGGTGCAGGGACAGCTGGACGCAAAGCTGGGGAGGCGACACCTTTCCAAACGGAAGGGCCTATGAACTTAATAGCCCTAATATTACGGTGAATAGGGCAGGAACCTATAAAATCATATTGAACCTACAGGAGCGTACCTATAATTTTATAGAACTGGAGGAAGGGAATACGAAGGGCTGAGTACCCTATCCCTTTATGTCCGGAAGAGTCTGCAATTAGAATCCCCAAGTAAACCGGAACCCATGTTGAAAAAAAACAAGACGATTGCATTAGCCATTCAATCTTATTCCTGATCTTGATTGACCAGTAGTAAAAATGGTAACCAACAAATAATCTAAAAAGTGTGCAACCCCTAAAAAGGATCAATTTTTTAAGTGCCACGGTGGAGGATATTCCCGTTTTACTCGAAATGATGGCGGAGTTTAATGCGGAAGCAGCTTATTCGTTCAACAAGACGATGACGGCTGTAAATCTACAAACCTTTATCCTCGAACCGCAACTGGGATCACTCTTGACGATCCGGGCCGGCAGGACTACGATAGGGTATCTCGTCCTGGCGTTCGGTTTCAGCTTTGAATACGGGGGCCGCGATGCATTTATCGATGAACTCTTCGTGAGAAAGGAATACAGGAAACAGGGGATAGGCAGGCTGGCCCTGGAATTTGCTGAACAGTGGGCTAAGGAGCTGCAGGTAAAGGCTATCCACCTCGAAGTTGAAAGGAACAATACAGCTGCGTCTGGATTGTATCTAAAGATGGAGTTTACAGATAACGGGAGGATACTCCTCTCTCGGCGTGTGAATAATCCCGCCCGGGAATCCGGTAATTGAAAGGATACTTAATCGAAGTGCTGTTTTTACTTCTGCAGCGGGAAACAGCTGCAATGTTCTGAATGGTTCGCTGTTGACATTAGCGGGGGAAGCCCGGAAATATAGGCCTGCGATGGTATTTTGATGCTATTTTTTATCGTCTGCCTGCCTCCCGATCCGCGAAATTATTAACTTAGCAGGTTAGGATGTTCCCGGCCCGGGACCGCTATCCGCAACCAACTTTTAACTAAATAACAATAACCTTAACCATTAAACCAATTACCAAATGAAAAATAAAGTCCTGTTAGTAGTAAGCATCTTATTTGGCCTGATGTTCATAAATGCCGGCCTCAATAAATTTTTTAACTATATGCCTGTACCTGAAGACCTGCCGGAAGAGATAATGCGGGTCATGGGAGCCTTTATGGAGATCGGCTGGCTGATGCCGCTGGTAGCCGTAGCTGAAATAGTGGGCGGCATCCTTTTTATGACCAACAAATACAGGGCACTTGGTGCTGTCATCATTTTCCCTGTCATGATAGGAATCCTCTTAACGCATATAATTAACGCTCCTGACGGACTGCCGATAGCACTGGTTCTTTTTGCCATCCTCCTTTGGGCAATGTATGAAAACCGGGCCAAGTATGCGCCTATGTTTAAATAAGGGTATCGCGGTATCAATTTTCAATAAAGCTTCCTGGCCCGGTGGCCCGGAAGTTATAATCGTGGAATCCTTTACAGCTGATGCACTATTTATTGAACGTATATACCGCCTCCTGGCAGAGTATGCAGATTGGCACTAGGCCGGCAAATATATAAAGCCGATTCATTCTGTAATCAGCTTGGAACATTCAGAAAGATGCGTTAATTTCCTTTGGTAACAAAACGGGATACCTTTAATGAGAAGATTTATTCATTTTATGATGTTACTTTTTTCATGCTGCATGCTTGTACGCGGGCAGGCCCTTGGGAAAGACAGTATCGAAGCATATACTGCCGAATATTTTCCATCCGCATTACAGGAATACCGTGAGTTTCTGTCGATTCCTAATAACGGCCTGATCCCGGAACACCGGGAGCTCAATATGGCCTGGTGCCTGCAGCGGTTCAAGGCCCTGGGATTCGAAACCCGGGTTTTGGAATCCCGCGGGATTGATCATGTCCTTGCCGAAAAATCAGTAAATCCGCAGGCCGGGACAGTTCTGTTTTATATGCAGATAGACGGGCAACCGGTTGATACTTCGGCCTGGTCGCAGGAATCGCCCTATAAACCGGTCCTTAAAAAACGGATTGGTGAGCGCTGGAAGGAAGTAAGCTGGGAGCTGGTAGAGGAGGTATTGGATCCGGAACTGAGAGTTTTTTCACGTTCTGCCTCCGACTCCAAAGGCCCGTCCATGTCGCTTATCGCTGCCTTGCAGATCCTGGCAGACCATTCCAAGGAACCTGCGTATAATATCAAGATATTGCTGGATTTCCAGGAAGAACTGAGTTCGCCCACCCTGGCACCCCTGGTGACGGCACAACCGGAAGCCTTTGCCGCAGACAGGATGCTGATCATGGACGGAACCCGCCACCTTTCCGGTTTACCCACCCTGGCTTATGGGGGACGTGGGATTGCAGACATTACGCTCACCGTTTACGGATCGGTCCGAAACCTGCATAGCGGCCAATATGGAAATTTCGCTCCCAACCCGGTATTTAAGCTAGCACGGTTGTTGGGGGGAATGAAGGACGAAGATGGCAGGGTTAGCATTCCCGGGTTTTACGACGGGGTGGTGATTACAGATGCAGACAAAGAGGCTTTCGCACGGGTGCCGGAAGATAAGATAGCTATCGAAAGAAACCTGGGTATTGCCCGGGCCGAGCGGGTAGGGGAATCCTATCAGGAGGCGATGCAATTCCCGTCCCTGAATGTCAGGGGGCTTCGGGCAGCCTGGGTGGGCGACGAGGTTCGCACAATAATCCCGTCAGAGGCCGTTGCCGAGATTGATATCCGTCTGGTACCGGAAACAGATGGAAACAGGCTGGTGCAGTTGGTAAAAAGCTATATCCGTGATGAGGGGTATTATATTCTCGACTCACTGCCCACAGCGGCGGAAAGGGAGCAATACCCAAAGATGCTACGTTTTCAATACGAGCTGGGGTCGCTACCCTTCCGGTCTGATATGCACTCTGATCTGGGGAACTGGCTCAGGAAATCAATGGAGCGGGTGTTTGGTAACCGGTATGTGGAATTAAAAATGAACGGGGGATCGCAACCCATTGCCCCTTTTATCACCACGCTTAATATCCCGGCCGTATCTGTGCGTATCCCCAATCCCGATAACAATATCCACGCCCCGGATGAAAACCTAAGGCTGGGTAATTTCATCGAAGGGATACAAACCTGCCTGGCCATCCTTACCCAGCCATGGGAATAGGCAGCTTATTGGGTGATGAGGCCTTTCAACCTTTCCAAATCACAGTTAAAAAAATGCAGGTTTAAGACCTGCTAATTACTTTCTTTAATCATTATTAAATTTTAAAATTAATTGATTAATCATTTTTTTCTTCTGAATATAATCGTAATATTGCAATAAACTAATATAAAATTATGGGGGCTACCAAAACAGAGATATTTACAACCCGGCAAAACACCATCGCAACATTTGCAAAGGCTTTCGGTCATCCTGCGCGGGTAGCCATTCTGCAGCACCTGTTCAGAACCCAGACCTGTTTTTGCGGGGACCTCGTAAGTGAAATCGGCCTGGCCCAACCAACAATTTCCCAGCACCTCAAGGAGCTGAAATATTTAGGGCTTATAAAAGGTACGATTGAGGGGACCAACGTTTGCTATTGCATCGACAGTACCACCTGGACTGAAATGAAAACACTTTTGTCTGAGTTTTTAGACCAGGAGATCTCCGAAGACCAGCAGTGCTGCTAATAACATTCGGATTAATAATAGTATAATCTAATTAACTGCATAAATATGACACTCTCAGAAATCAAAACTTCCCTTGCTACCTT
>CAYSVQ010000056.1:0-14755 GCA_964434565.1 uncultured Flavobacteriaceae bacterium
CCTTCAGGCACTCCTTTGCAACGCATTTACTCACCAATGGGGCCGATCTGAGGGCCATACAGCAAATGCTGGGGCACGAAAGCATAACCACTACCGAGGTGTATATGCATGTAGACCGCAGCCAGCTTAGCAAAGTTGTAAATACCTACCATCCCAGAAAATAAGATATGCAAACGGCTGTTGCCAACATTTGCTGCTGATTTTCCAAAAAAATATATGGTTTTAGTATCTTTCCATTCACTTAAAATTTACATATGGCACTTAAAAACTTCTTGCTGTTAATCCTGTTCATTTTCTGCTTATTTAATCTTAATGCCCAGAAAAAGTCGGGAGACGTATTGCAAAGCCTGGATTCAAAAGCCGAAACCTATGGCAAAATAGCCATGGAAATATGGAACCTTGCTGAAATGGGGTACCAGGAAGATCAAAGTTCGGCCCTCCTGCAGCAAACCCTCCGGGATGAAGGTTTTTCTATAAAATCAGGGGTGGCCGGGATCCCAACCGCTTTTGTGGCGGAATACGGCAGCGGATCTCCGGTAATAGCTATCCTGGGTGAATATGACGCCCTCCCCGGCCTTTCCCAACTGGCCGTGCCTGAAAAGAAATCGGCCGGGGCCGCCGCCGGCCATGCCTGTGGCCACCACCTGTTCGGCACCGCATCGGCGGCAGCGGCAATTGCCGTCAAAGACTGGCTTACCGCCGGAAAAGCTGAGGGGACGATCCGTTTTTACGGTTGCCCTGCTGAAGAAGGGGGGTCGGGAAAAGTGTATATGGTACGGGACGGGCTTTTTGACGATGTGGATGTTGCCCTGCACTGGCATCCCGGCGATGAAAACGAAGCAAATGCCGGCGCCGCCCTGGCGAATAAATCGGCCAAATTCAGATTTCACGGCGTTTCCGCACATGCCGCCGGCGCCCCGGAACAGGGCAGGTCGGCCCTTGACGGCGTGGAAGCTATGAACGCTATGGTGAATATGATGCGCGAACACATCCCCTCTTCGGCGAGGATTCACTATGTGATCACCGACGGGGGCAAAGCACCCAATGTGGTACCCGATTTCGCCGAGGTATACTATTATGCTCGCCATAACAAAAGGGATGTGGTCATCGATATTTTTGACAGGATGGTGAAAGCTGCCGAAGGAGCAGCGATGGGAACCGGAACTACAGTTGACTATGAAATGATTGGCGGGACGCATGAATTACTACCCAACCTTACCCTGCAAAAACTGATGTACGACAATCTTACCAAAGTTGGCGGGATAAAATACAGCCCTGAAGAAAAGGCCTTCGCTGACGCCATCGCCATAAGTCTTGGGCAGGAAACTGCCGATTCAAATGCCGCTGCCATGGTGAAACCCTATCTTACCGAAGCCAACCCCTCCGGATCGACGGATGTGGGCGACGTAAGTTTCGCGGTCCCCACAGTAGGCATGAGTTCCGCCACATGGGTGCCCGGGACCCCAGCACATAGCTGGCAGGCCGTAGCGGCAGGCGGAACTACAATCGGAGAAAAAGGGATGATGATAGCAGCAAAAAGTCTCACCCTGACCGCGATAGATTTATTCAGGGATAAGGAAATCATTGAGAAGGCAAAGCAGGAATTCCTGCAGCGTCGCGGACCCGATTTTAAATACATTCCGCTTCTTGGAGACCGGGAACCCGCTTTGGATTACAGGAACTAAGGTTGCGGGTTCGGGGTTTGAGCATGCCTGAATAAAGTTGCTTTTGTTAAAAATTAACCTCTTGTTTGTAACGAAGCAGCCACGCCTGCTACTAATACTGCTGAAACACCAACCGTTAACGTGAATAAGGAACTGGAACACCAATTTGTGACAGAACTGGAGAACAACCAGAACATTGTCCACAAAGTGTGTACTTTATATACGAATGACAGGGATTCGCATAATGATTTGTTTCAGGAGATTACCATACAACTCTGGAAGGCCTATCCGAAATTCAGGGGTGAATCCAAATTCAGCACTTGGATGTACCGGGTAGCGCTTAATACCGCCATTACCCTTTATCGCAAATCGAAAAAACGCCTGAAAACCGAGGATTATGATTCGGTGATCTACAAGATCAAGTCAGAAGAATACGACCCTGCCGAAGACAAACAACTTAAATTGATGTATGATGCCATCCGGGAACTGGGCGATATAGAAAAGGCGCTGGTGTTCCTGTACCTCGAAGACAAGGATTATGGGGAAATATCTGAAACACTGGGAATTACTGAAGTAAATGCACGGGTTAAAATGAATAGGGTAAAGAATAAGTTAAGGAGTATATTAAATCCGTAGAGACATGATGGACGAACTGGAATTTCTTAAAAAAGACTGGCAGAGAAAGGGCGAGACACTACCACGGCTTACCTATGACGAACTCTATAAAATGATCTGGAAGAAATCTTCTTCCATTGTCAAATGGATTTTCTATATAAGTATCCTGGAATTTATTTTCTGGACCATCATCAACATTGTTGCCACGGATGCCGAGTACTTCGAGGAAGTCAAGCAGATTCATATGTTTGAGATCGATATTGTGCTCAATGTGATAAGCTATCTGATCCTGATATACTTCATATATAAATTCTATATGAATTACCGTAAAATTTCGGTGACTGATTCTTCCAGACAGTTAATGAAAACCATCCTTGATGTGAAACGGACGGTAACCCAGTATGTCTGGTTCAACATCAGCCTCTTTACCGTAACTTTTATCATTACTTTTTACGCCAGCCTGCGTTACCTGCCAGAGGGCAAAAAGATCATTGAAAATGCCACCCAGGCCGGAAATGAAACCTTATTCTGGCTATTTATAATTGGTGTTTCGGTGATTTTTATAGGAACTTTGCTTGTGTTGGTGTGGCTGTTTTACAAATTGCTCTATGGCATTCTGCTGAAACGCCTTCGCAATAATTACAGGGAACTTAAGCAGCTGGAAGTTTAATCCGGATCTTTCTCCTGCCTTAATTTTTGTTGTGCGCGCCAGCGCCTTTGCTGGTTTTCCTCCTCGTAGGCAAGTAATTCTTCCCGGGGGATAACCTTCAGGAAAGAAGGGTGTTGTTCGATGGCATATTCCAGTTTTTCTATGATTGTTTCAACAGAATCGTTTGCATAGTCTATCTGAAGCGGCTCCTTGATTACCATGGATTGCAGGATGCCTTTTTTCTTAACCCTGAGTCCCTTTTTATCGAACGACCTGCGGAAGCCGTCTATTACCACGGGTACAACCACCGGTTTGTACTTTTTAATAATATGTGCGGTGCCCTTTCGCAATGGTTTCCAGGGAGTGGTGGTTCCCTGGGGGAAGGTAATTACCCATCCGTCGTCAAGGGCTTTACCGATATTGGAGATATCACTGAATTTCACCTGCCTGTTTACCTCTTCCCCCCCTGCGCGCCAGGTACGCTCGATACTAATGGAACCGGCATAGGCGAGCACTTTGGTGAGCAAACTTTTTTTCATGGTCTCGGCGGCAGCAACGTAATACATATTAAGCTTGGGATTCCAGATGTAGCCAACATTCTTGATAGAATCTATCCGGCCGCTAAGGCTGGCATTGAACACGTGGAACATGGCCACCACGTCGGCAAAATAAGTTTGGTGGTTGCTCACAAAAAGGACGTTGTTCTCCGGCAGGGCCCGGATTACTTCAGACCCCACTATTTCCAGTTTGTTAAATCCCTTATACCGCTGATGGGTCATGAGCCCCATAATACGGATCAGCCACTTTTTCAGGAAAAGGATATGCCCAAAAGGATTTCTTTTGAATAGCCCCATAGTGCCTAAAACTACAAAATAAGGATCATATCACCCTTTTAAAAAGTTCTTTAATCTCGCTCAACATCATGGCTGTGGCCCCCCAAACGATATAACCTCCTAGTTCAAAGGCAGGTACTGCAACTTTGCCGGAATAGGAGGTTTTCATGGTTCGCGTGGTAATCAGGCCATCATCGAGGATATGACTGAAGGGGACTTCCACCAGGGCCTCCACCTCTGATTCCTGGCAGACAAAGGGTCGCTGTTTGTTATACAGGCCGATAAAAGGCCTTACTTCAAAATTACTCGGAGGGATATATAAGTCGCTCATGGCACGGATTACCGTAATCCGTTCCCGCTCCACACCAACCTCTTCCTCCGCTTCGCGCAGGGCGGTATCAAGCAGGCTGCTGTCGTGCGGTTCCTGTTTCCCGCCCGGAAATCCTATTTGATTGGAATGAACGCCCTCATAAGTCTTTCGCAGGATAAACAGCAGATGAGTGCGGTTGTCCGTATCAGGATAAAATAATGCCAAAACCCCCGCCTTCCTTGATTTTTTGCCCGGTTCGAGGCCCGTTTCCAGGGTCTGAATCCGGAGTTCCGGAGCCATTTTATAGTGTGAAGCCCTTCCGGGTAAAGGCATATTCTTTATTTTTGGAACCAACTGAGAAAATCCTGTAAAATCCATGTTGCCTAAAGCATTCACATCTTCTGCAATTATAGCACTATTTTCGTTTATTTCCTGTGGGGAAGCCCCTGAGGAAAAGCCAGGGAAGGCAGCCAGGAACGAAGCATCACCCGATTCTGCGCGAACGGTAACAGACACCATAAGCGAAACCCCTGAAACTGAAACAGATACTTTTGAACTGACTGAGGACAACGCCATTGATTTCTTTTTCAACTACCAGAAAAACCTCAGGGTAAATAAAGTGAAGCTTACTACCAGTATGGGCGACATCACGGTTCAGTTATACGATAACGTGCCTTACCACAAAGCAAACTTCATTTATCTCAGCCGTAAGGGATATTTTAATAATACCTTGTTCCATAGGGTAGTAAAGGACTTTATCATCCAGGGCGGGAATGCAGATAACAGGGCTACCTCCAGAAAGCGCAGTGAAATAGGCAAGTACCTCCTGCCGCCCGATACCCGTAAGGGCTACCGCCACCATCGGGGTACCATTTCAATGCCCAGCAGCGAGATAGACAATCCGCATATGCTGGCCTCCCCTTACGAGTTTTTTATCGTCGTAACCGATCCAGGGGCATATCACCTCGACGGAGAATATACCGCTTTCGGAAGGGTGATTGAAGGCATGGATGTTGTTGACGCCATAAGCAATGTGCCGGTAGATAAAGGCGACTGGCCTTCGCAAAACATCTATATCCTTATTGCGGAAGTCTTGGAGTAACACCAGATACTGCTTTATAAAAGGCGTAATCCTCAACAGGCCATGCAGGCAGCGAACAGTTACCGCCGACTTGCCTGCCTTAAGCCAATTCCCTACCTTTAAAGTCAGGAAGGCATAGTTCATGCAAGCTATTAAGCGCTATACAGAGGCCCAGAAACTGGACCAGTCGCTCTTCTTCGGGATCTCCCGAATGGAGGATGTATACGATAATCACCAGGGCAGACCGGATACCCCCCACCGCCATGACTATTACACGGTAATGCTTATAAAACAGGGCAGGGGCAGGCACCTGCTAGACTTTGTCGAGTATGAACTCAGGGGACTGCAGGCTTACTTTATCGCACCGGGGCAGGTGCACCAGGTAGTGGAAGCTGAAAGGCCATTGGGATATGCCATCGTATTTTCCAATCAGTTCCTGCTGGAAAACAACATCCCGCTGCGGTTTATTGAAGACCTCAACCTCTTTAACGATTACCTGGACCAGCCCCCGCTACAATTGTCTCAGGAAGAATACGAAAAGCTGGCTGGCTATAGCGAAGAAATGATCACCCTGTTCCGCAGGCCGTTAAAATTCAACAGTCAGGCCCTTGGGGCCTACCTGAAGCTGTTTTTTATACATTGCAATAACCTGTGTTCACTAAATTTTGATGATCTCGAGAAGAAACAGGGAGCTTCAGCCTTGCTCAAAAAGTTCAAGGAAATGCTCGACCTGCAGCATGCCAGCTGGCACACTGCCACCGAATACGCGGAAGCCCTGAACGTGTCCGCCGATCATCTGAACCGGGTTGTAAAATCCATGGTGGGCCGAACGGTTAAAGAGATGATACAATCCCGGATAGTTATGGCAGCAAAGAGATTGCTCTACTTCTCGGATTTATCCGCCAAGGAAATTGGCTACAGCCTGGGCTTTTCGGAACCTGCCAACTTCAGTTCATTTTTCAAGAATTGTACCGGTACCTCACCAACCAGCTTCAGGAAAGCGCGATAATATCGGATTTTAATAAGTCCCTGCCGCCTTTTCATATTCCGGAAACGTCCATATAATACGACCTTTGTTTGAATATAAGTGGAAACATATGAAAACAGTACTTCACACAGCAGATAGCCGGGGCCATGCCAACCATGGTTGGTTAGATTCACGGCACTCTTTTAGTTTTGGCTCGTATCATAACCCTGACCGCATGCAATTCGGGGTGCTCCGGGTACTCAATGACGATACGGTAGCTGCCGGACAAGGATTTGGTACGCATCCGCACCGCGATATGGAAATCATTTCTATCCCCCTGGAAGGGGATCTGAAGCATATGGATAGTCTTGGCAATGTCGCGGTCATTCGCGAAGGAGACATACAGGTCCTGAGTGCAGGGACCGGGATCTCCCATAGCGAATTCAACAAAAACCAGGACCGGGAAGTGAAATTCCTGCAAATCTGGATATTCCCAAAAAAGCAGGGCGTAAGCCCACGATATGGCCAGACCTCCATACGGGAGCTTGCATTAAAGAATGAATTTTATCAGATCCTGTCGCCCCATGACGATGATCAGGGGGTCTGGATCCATCAGGACGCCTGGTTTCATATGGGTGAGCTTGAAAATGGCCAAATAACCACCTACAAGTTGAAAAACAAGGCCAACGGGGTATATGTCTTTGTACTTGAAGGGCAGGTGGCTGTTAACGGCCAGCCCCTTGGTAAACGCGACGGCCTGGGGATATGGGAGGTAACTGAACTCGAAGTGGCCGCAACTGAACATTCGAAAGTACTTTTAATGGATGTTCCCATGAAATTTTAAATATATAGTTCAATCTTAAAAATTACTACAATGAGAAAAACAATCTGGAAATTAGATCCTGCGCATTCCGAGGTATCCTTTAAGGTAAAACATATGATGATCTCAACGGTGGCCGGTCACTTTAAGGAGTACGACGCCACCCTGACGACAGAGGGGGATACACTCGAGAATGCCACGCTGGAGGCGAAGATAATTGTGGATTCCATCGATACTAAAAACGGGGATCGTGACAACCACCTGAAATCGGATGATTTTTTTAATGCCTCCGCATACCCAAAAATTACGTTTAGTGGTAAGCGTATTTCTGGGGATAACTTAAAAGGCAGCCTGCATATACGTGAGACCTCCAGGGAAATCCCCCTGCAGGCTGAGTTTAACGGCCCGGTTGTTGACCCTTACGGGCAAACCAAAGCCGGTGTTGAAATCCGGGGTGAGATAGACCGCAAGGATTTCGGACTGAAATGGAGTGCGGTGACCGAGGCAGGTAATGTTGTGGTATCGGATACCGTTAAATTAATAATCGACGCCCAGTTTATCAGACAGGAATAGATTACATCTGTATCTGCGGGCAGGATGTGGAAATTCCGTATTATTTCTCATCCGATACCAATAGAACTGCAGGCGATTACGATAAATATTTGGAAAGCGGAAACCGCGGGTCCCACCTCAACACCCAATTTAATCTTACAACGGGCGAGAGGGCCAAGCCCGGGGAATTCTTTTTTAACCTGCGGGCCCTATGCTTTGCGTAATGTACCTATATATCATTGTCAGAACCCGCCTCCCTGTTTTTCCTGCCCCGGTAAATTCCAGGTAGCGATATCCCGAAACGCACTGCCAGCAGCCGGATCCCAATCACCAGGAGAATAGCGGCCACATAGGCGTATTCGTCGGTTATCGGTGATTGCCGGAGCAGAAAATAACCGGCACCTCCGAGGATACATGCAGTGGCATAGATCTCTTTACGGAAAATTACCGGGATTTCATTACATAGGATATCGCGTAATACCCCTCCGAAACTGGCAGTGATAGTTCCGAGGGTAATGCACATTACAGGGCTGAGTCCGGCTGTGAGCCCCTTTTCCACTCCTACCATTGTATATAAGCCAATCCCTATTGTGTCAAACAGGAAGAGGGAGGTCCGCAGGTAACTGATCCTGTTCTGCATCAGTACAGTTACTATTACGGCAAATACGATACTGACCATGTACACTGGGCTTTCCATCCACACTACCGGGGTATGGCCAATAAGCAGGTCGCGCAGGGTGCCGCCACCTACCGCAGTTACAAAACCAATTATAAAAACCCCGAAAAGGTCGAGTTTCTTTTCCATGGCTACCAACACGCCTGAAGTGGCGAAAGCGACGGTACCAAGTATGTCGATGGTGAGGTAAAACATGCCTATGTTGTTTCAGAGCAGGCTGCAAATATCAGAAAACTCCTGTATCTTTCCATACCGATAAAAATATGTCATGAACAGCATAAAGTTGAGGCTGAGGCTGGGTTTTCTTTTCCTGGCAGCATTTGCGATTATAATTGGCCTTTATCCCCTCAGATTTATCAGCCTGCCCATTGAAAATAGTCTGCTAGCCTTAAAGCCGGCTGCACTGATTAGTACGGCATGGTACCTCCCGGCCTTCTATCTGCATATTTCCCTAGGAGGAGTTGCACTGCTTGCCGGGTTTTCCCAGTTCTTTACAAAATTAAGGGTAAATCGCCCCGGCCTTCACAGAAACCTGGGCAAATTGTATGTTATGGCAGTTGCTATTAGTGGTTTCAGTGGTCTGCTGATTGCATTCTTTGCCAACGGCGGGCTAATTGCCGCCCTTGGGTTTGGGGGCCTCGCGATGCTTTGGCTTTATACGACACTCAGGGCATATACAGCCGTCAGGAGTCAGCGGTATACCGATCACCGGCGGTGGATGATCCGATCGTACGCCCTTTGCTTCGCAGCGGTCACGCTGCGCATTTACCTGCCCTTGATGCTGGCCACCGGAATCGGGTTCATCATTGCCTATCGCATAATTGCCTGGTTGTGCTGGGTTCCCAATCTGATAGTGGCCGAGTACCTGATAACAGGCAGGCTTGGCATATTCTCCAAAAGAGCGATAAAAGGCGGGCGGCCCGAACGGTAAAAAAGTTTAGGGCTTTTTTTAAATAATGATATTTTCAAAAATTTGAATGATGAGGCAAATTACAATTCTGTTATTCATGCTGTTTACACTAATTATGCCACTGGGCGCGCAGGACTTCCCTCCGGTCAATCAGGAACGTCTGGAGCAAAGCCTGTTTGCGCTTGCGGAATTTGGCAAAAAGCCAAACGGGGAACCGAATAGGGTAGCTTTCAGCGATGCGGATATTGCCGGGCGTAATTATGTGATCGGGCTGATGGAAGATACCGGCCTGGAGGTAACTATAGATTTTGCCGGGAACATTATCGGGCGCAGGAACGGATCCGGCACCGGAATGAAACCAATAGCTTTCGGATCGCACATAGATATGGTGCCCGATGGGGGCAATTATGATGGCATGCTGGGGTCGCTTGCGGCAATTGAGGTGGTGAAGACCCTGGGGGAGAACAACATAATAACCCGCCATCCGCTGGAAGTTTTGATTTTCCCTAACAAAGAAGGCGGGGTAATGGGCAGCAGGGCTCTTGCCGGTAATCTGAATCCCGGGGCGCTTGAGGTAAAAAACATTACCGGTTTTACCATGGCAGAAGGCATAGACCGCATAGGCGGGAACGCATTAAAGGTTCAGGAGGTAAAAAGGAGCAAAGGCTCCCTGGCGGCATTTCTCGAATTGCATATTGAACAGGGGGCTATCCTGGAAAAGACGGCTACAGAGATTGGGGTGGTTGAAGGTATTGTAGGCATTAAATGGTGGGATGTGGAGGTTACCGGTAATGCCAACCATGCAGGTACAACTCCCATGACCCAGCGGCAAGACGCTCTCCTCGCGGCATCGAGGTTTGTTATTGCCGTTAATGATGTCGCCATGGAAAACGAGGGATCGCATGTTGCCACGGTTGGCAGGATAAGCGCAGAGCCGGGGGCACCTAACGTTATTCCCGGCCGGGTTCTGCTCAGTCTGGAGATCCGGGACCTATCTTCTGATAAAATGAATCGCCTTTTTAGTCAGCTTGAGCAGGCAGCAAGACAGATTGCGACAACTTCCGGAACTTCCTTTAAATTTAGCCCTATTGACGCCACCGGAGAACCTGCCCTTACAGATGAGCATATCCGAAAGTTCATCACGGAAGCGGCGAATGCCCTGGGCCTCACGAGCAGACTCATGCAGAGCGGTGCCGGCCACGATGCCCAGGAAATGGCTTCCCTGGCGCCGGTGGGCATGATCTTCGTACCCAGCAAAGGAGGGATCAGCCACTCGCCCAGGGAGTTTACCTCAGCCAATGATATGGCCAATGGGGCGAACGTTTTATTACATACCCTGATGGCAATTGACAGGGAATGGGAGTGAATTCATGAAACAATATGCTATTTTCAAAATAGCTTTTCTGATCTTTCGGAAACTATCCTTATAATTTTTTAAAAATAGGTATCTTCCACCTCCAAACTAGATACATGAAGCATATTTATCCTGTGCTGGCCCTGGCACTTACCCTCAGCCTTGGCCAGACAAACGCCCGCGCCCAGGCTGTTCTGGGATTTGATAAGGAACATGCAACGCAACAACTGGAACTGGAGGCAGCTTATGAATCCAGGCTCAGCGCCGAAAATCTGGATACCTGGATGAAGCGGATGGCGGCCAGGCCACATTATGTGGGAACCGACTTTGGTAGGGAAAATGCGGAATGGATGGCCGAACAATTCCGGTCCTGGGGCTATGAAACCCGTATAGAGCGATTCGATATCCTCTTTCCATATCCTAAGACAAGGGTGCTGGAGCTTACCGGACCCACGCGCTATCAGGCGAAACTCACCTCTGTTCCTGTTGAGGGCGACCCTTATACCGATCAGGGTGCGGAACTGCTCCCCTCCTACAACGCCTTCTCTAAAGACGGTGACGTGGAGGCCGAACTGGTTTACGTGAATTACGGCGTACCCAAAGATTACGAGGAACTGGAAAAACTCGGAATCGATGTGAAAGGGAAGATTGTTATTGCCAAATACTACGGTTCCTGGCGGGGGATAAAACCAAAACTGGCAGCCGAAAAAGGAGCAATCGGTTGCATTATCTATTCCGATCCGGCAGATGACGGTTTTGTCCGCGGGGATGTGTATCCAGAAGGTCCTTTTAAAAATAAAACAGGGGTGCAGCGAGGTTCCGTAATGGATATGCCGCTCTACCCCGGTGATGTGCTGACACCAGGTTACGGAGCGACAAAAAATGCAAAACGACTCGACAAGAACGAGGCGCCTACTATAACTAAAATCCCTGTCTTGCCCATCTCCTATGAAGATGCACAGCCCTTATTGGAAGCCTTAAGAGGTCCGGTTGCACCTGCCTCCTGGAGGGGCGGACTTCCACTTACCTATCACATAGGTCCCGGGCCGGCAAAAGTTCACCTGAAAGTGGCTTTTGAATGGGATTTAAAACCTGCATATAATGTAATTGCCACTCTGAAAGGTGTGCGGTATCCTGATCAGTGGATCCTGAGGGGCAACCACCATGATGCCTGGGTGCATGGGGCATCAGACCCGGTCAGTGGCATGGTCGCCCTTATGGAGGAAGCCCGGGTAATTGGCGAACTTGCCAAAGAAGGTAAGCCTCCCCTGCGCACTTTGGTGTATGCCGGGTGGGATGCAGAGGAGCCGGGATTAATAGGATCTACCGAGTGGGTGGAGGAGCACAGGGAAGAACTTAAAAAAAAGGCGGTGGCCTATATAAACACAGATGGCAACGGCAGGGGCTTCCTCAGTGCGGGGGGGTCGCATACACTGCAGGCTATGGTAGCGGAAGTTGCAGACGCTGTTACGGACCCCCAAAAAAAAGTATCCGTTAAGGAACGGAAACTGGCCAGACAACTGGTACAGGGCGGGGAAGACGAATTTGAACTGTATGCCCTTGGGTCAGGATCTGATTATACCCCTTTTATACAGCATGCGGGTATAGCCTCCCTCAACCTGGGTTTCGGGGATGAGGACGAAGGAGGGGAGTACCATACCATCTATGACACGTACAATCACTACACACGATTTAAAGACCCCGGATTCCTCTACGGAGTTACACTTGCAAACACTGCAGGGAGAATTGTTCTCAGGCTGGCGAATGCCGATGTGCTCCCTTTCGAATTCGGACAATGGTTTAAAACGGTTGAGACTTACAAAGACGAACTTCTAAGCCTGATGGAGGCTTCAAGGAGGGAAGTTGAAGAACACAATAAACTTGTCGGGAAAAATGCCTTCGAACTCGCGGCAGATCCCAGGGAGCCTTTTGTAAAACCGGCAATCAGGGAAAAAGTCCCCTTCCTCGACTTTTCGCCTCTGCAAAATACCCTCGCCCTGCTACAGGAAAGTACGGAAAAGTATGCGGCCACGAAAAAGGATGGCCTTCCGGTTACGATACAACAACAATTGAATGCCCTTTTGATCAGGGCCGAGGGAAGGATGACCCTGGAAAAAGGCCTACCTCGGCGTAGCTGGTACAAACACCAGTTGTACGCCCCCGGCTTCTATACAGGCTATGGGGTGAAAACCCTGCCCGGTGTACGGGAAGCCATAGAACAGAAAAACTGGGCAGAAGCGCAGGAACAGATTGGAATCCTGGCAGAGGTATTAAACAATGTGAATATGCACATACAAAATATGACCTCGCTGAAATAAAATCGTAACCTTTGGTTTAACCCGGGTATAAATTAAAAGATGGTTAGTTCCCAGCCATACGGCACCGGGGTAAAATAACCAAAGGAATTCCCGGAAACAACGAACAAACCCAAGTGCCTGTACATCTATGAAAACTCTATCCAAAAAAACCTGTTTATCACTTGCGTCTTATTGTCTGTTCCTCGCGGCAGGCTGCGACTCATCACCCGACATCCCCGTTGAAACCCCCCTGGTGGTTACAGAAGATTCCCTGAAGGGACAGGAAAATGCCAGACTGGCCATTGAGAATACGGCCGTAAGGCTTGCCGAAGGGTTAAAAATCAGCCTGTGGGCCTCGGATTCCCTTGTCCCGGATCCTATCGCGATGGATATCGATGATAGGGGAAGAATCTTTGTAAGCCGTTCCAACCGCATCAAAAATTCCGAATTCGATATCAGGGGGCACCGCGACTGGATGACCCCCTCCATTGCATTCCAGAGCGTTGATGACAGGCGGGCATTTCTGAGGGAGACGTTTTCCGAGGACAAAAGCAGTGAAAATGATTGGTTTCCCGACCTGAACAACGACAATATACACGACTGGCGCGACCTTGCGGTGGAAAGCGAGGAGGTCTGGATGCTGGAAGACAGGGACAATAATGGGGTTGCAGACCGCTCTACGCGAATCCTGGAGGATTTTAACGAGGAGGTTACCGATGTGGCGGCGGGGCTGCTAGTTAAGGATAACGAATTATTTGTTGGTGTAGGGCCTGACCTGTGGCGTGTATGGGATAGTAATGACGACATGGTTATGGACTCCAAAAAAAGCATTGCAACGGGTTTTGCAGTGCATATAGGATTCGGCGGACACGGCATGTCGGGCGTCGTACAGGGGCCGGATGGTAAGATCTACTGGGGGATTGGGGACATTGGAGCGAGTATAACCAGTATAGACGGGGAGAAGCACCACTATCCCAATCAGGGTGTCATCGTCAGGGCCAATCCGGATGGCAGCGATTTTGAAGTTTTCGCAAGGGGCCTCCGGAACACTCATGAGTTTGTTTTCGATGCCTATGGGAATATTATTTCTTCAGACAACGACGGGGACCATAAAGGTGAAAGCGAACGGCTGGTACACATCGTGGAAGGATCGGATGCAGGGTGGCGGGCCAACTGGCAGTATGGGAAATACACCGATGAAAAGAATAATGGTTACAGTGTGTGGATGGATGAAAAACTTTACATCCCCAGATGGGATGGCCAGGCAGCTTATATTATTCCCCCGATCGCCAATTACCACAACGGCCCTACCGGGATGGCTTACAATCCGGGCACAGCGCTCGGGAAAGAATGGCTGGATAAATTTTTCCTGGTAGAGTTTGTAGGCGACCCCGGGTTATCGCATATCTGGTCTTTCTCCCTTGAGGCCGAAGGCGCTTCCTTCCGCCTGGGAGAGGAAACAGACCTGCTATCCGGGATCCTGCCGACAGGCCTGCGATTCGGCCCGGACGGAGCGCTATACATGGCGGACTGGATCAACGGCTGGGGTGCCAAGAACGCCGGCAGGATTTGGAAGATAGATGTGGATCCGGAGAAAGCAAACCTGCGGGAAGAGCGGGAGGAAACACAGCGGCTGATGACCCTGGATTATACCGATATGTCTACGGATGAGTTGATCGGGCTGCTCCGATATCCGGATAAACGAATCAGACAAAAAGCGCAGTTCCGGCTCGCCGAAAGTACCTTCTGGGGCTACCGTGCCTTGAAGGATGTCTTGAAAGAAGAACAGCACCAGTTGGCCCGTATACATGCGATTTGGGCTATCGGGCAAATGGGTGCGGACAAGGCCGGTCCGTTAATGGAAATGTTACGCGACGGGGACCCGGAGATAGTTGCACAGGCCGCCAGGATTTTGGGGGATCTGCGTTACAAGGATGCCGCTGAAGAGCTTATGCCCCTTCTTGAACACCAACATCCAAGGGTACAGTTTTTTGCAGCCCAGGCCATGGGGAGAATGGAGTATACTC
>CAYSVQ010000057.1:0-78554 GCA_964434565.1 uncultured Flavobacteriaceae bacterium
CCTCCCGGTATGTTATGAAGAGCAGGATGGACCTACGGAAAAAGTGCCATCATAATTAATCGGATCATCATAGCGGCTAATGGGAAAGGCAAGAAGTACATTAACCTAGCGCCTTTCGGCCGGCTGCCGGAATTCAGGTACCGTAAATTGTCGTATGACCGCTATGTTATGCCTGCTGCGGAACGAAAAATATGGACAGAAGCAGAATTACCGTAATCAGCGATAAGGCATCATGACTTCAGCTTTCTGAAGAGTTCATTCGCCTTGAGTTTCCGTACATACTCTGCCAGATCCGCTCTAACTTCACCCGACATTATATACAGGCCGATAACGTTCGGGAAAGACATCGCAAGGATCATCATATCGGAAAAATCTAGTACCGCCCCAAGGCTCACCGAAGCCCCGATCACCACGAACACCAGGAATAGCATCTTATAGGCCATTTCAGACTTATTGCTTTTCCCAAACAGGTAGGTCCAGGCCCGCATTCCATAATAGGACCAGGAGATCATGGTGGAGAAGGCAAATAAAAATACCGCAATCCCAAGCACATAGGGAAACCAGCTGATGACGCTTCCGAAAGCATCCGACGTTAATTGCGCCCCGGCCATGCCTTCCACTTCATGCATCCCTGTAAATATCAGAACTAGCGCGGTAAGTGTACAAACCACTACAGTATCTATGAAGGGTTCGAGCAGGGCCACAAAGCCCTCGGAGGGCGGATTATTTGTTTTGGCAGTGCTGTGTGCAATGGCCGCAGAACCAACCCCCGCTTCATTGGAGAAGGCAGCGCGCTGAAAACCAACCACCAGAACCCCCACTACCCCGCCTTTGATTGCGCCGGGGCTGAATGCACCATCGACAATGGCCGAGAAGGCAGGGCCTATGTTCTCTATATTGATGATAATGACAATCAGGGCCGCCAGGATATAAACAGACGCCATTATGGGCACCACCTTGCCTGTAACATTTGCAATACTCCTGATGCCTCCTATGATAACCACACCCACAAGGACCGCCGTGACCACACCAAACCAAAACCCGTTTCCAACAAGCATGGGAAATTGGCCGGACAACTGTTCAAAAGACTGGTTGGCCTGGAACATATTGCCTCCGCCAAAGGAGGCACCAATGGCCAGTACGGCAAATAATCCGGCCAAAAAACGTCCTATTCCTTTCATGTTTCTTTTTTCCAGTCCATAACGCAGATAGTTCATAGGGCCGCCGAATACCCTACCATCTGGAAGTATATCCCGGTATTTGACACCCAGGGTACATTCAACAAATTTGGAGGACATCCCCAGCAGACCACATACTATCATCCAGAAGGTAGCTCCGGCGCCCCCCAGCGACACGGCTACTGCCACCCCGGCAATGTTTCCAAGGCCTACAGTACCGGATACGGCGGTTGCCAACGCCTCGAAATGGGTTACCTGTCCAGGAGCATTTGGATCGTCATATTTGCCCCTGGCCAGATCGATTGCGTGCCTGAAGCCCCTGATGTTTATAAAACCCATCCTAATAGTAAAGAAACTTGCTCCCAGCACCAGCCAGATAACAATAAACGGGATGTTCTTAGTTACAGGATCCCCGTTGGGATGCGTAATAACCTGGGGGCTTTCGTATTCTATCTCGGCAAGGTTATGTGCCCCCTGTTCAATTACATGCTTCTTGTTATCCGAATTGTATATAACTTCACCCTCATCCACCAGGTACCTGAGGGTACCGTCTGCTGTGGCCGCTACATCTATTTCACCGGAACCCTCACTCGATACAAGGGCTATCGGATCGCCTTTCAGCACCTTGGAACCTTCGGGTTGAAGCCATTTTTTCAAAACGAATCGATCCTGCACATTGGCCGACCATCCGGGAGTGGGAACTAATTTTTTATCTGCGTAGACAACCGGATCGTATACCCCAACAGCTGCAAACGGATCCCAGAAGAGCACTGCACCAAGGGCACTTACTGCAGGGGTCATCAGCCCGTTGAAAACCTCCGTAATAGCCTCGGTTTCTACGGTAAATACACTTGTTACCGAATTCCCGCCGGCGTCCGTTACGATTACCGAATAAGGGATTCCTTCCACAAGGTCATGAGACCTGCTGGAACTGCTCGGCGTCGCCTGATTACTCCACTTGAAATTGTAAGGAGGGGTGCCCCCGTCTACCTCGAGGTCAATTACCCCATCGTTGATTTTATTGGACGGATTGAGGACTGTCCCCGTAACCCTGAGTTCCTGCCCATATCCCGCACTTATAAGCAGGGTCAGAAAGAATGCAAGTAGATGTTTCATTCGAGCTTTTTGGTATTTGGATTGTTGGCTACTGTTTTTAAACGTCGGGCAATATCATAAAAATATTCAACTCAATCAAATATAATTAGCGCGGACCGCCCTCAGTACCATGGAACGTCTGCCCTCGGGCTTAAAAACAAAATAGAATGGGTAACGGCACAAAAGTTCTGCCTAGCATCCGGAAATGTTATGGCATACGGAATAGAAAATGAAACGTTGCTGCCGGGCACAAAGTGTCTTGTCATAATCAAAGGTCAAAAACAGAGGTTCTCTTTGTATATACAAGGTCTTTAATCCTAAGCCAGAAAGCCAGAAAGAGATAAAGCGCAAACCCAAAGCCAAGGGTTACGAAAGTAAGGTAGATAAAGGATGTGCGTACCACCCTGGCCCTGATCCCAAGGCGTTCTGCAATACGTCTGCAAACAGCGAAGCCACGTTTCTGAAAATAATACAAAATCTGATAAAAGATATTCATCGTTTAAAAATACTACTTTCCGTTCAATAAACTGCATCCGATCTCACAATACAGGCAGCGGTTATTTGTACAATATTCCCTGTATAATTGCAGCAGTGCCTGACTATATTTAGCGTCAGGGACACGGAAGCCCAATGATGCAAACCGTTCCGTGATCCTGTTCTTTTCAGCAGGAATGCCTGCAAGAATTTTCATAATATGCGCACCCTCCCCACCCTGATGCCTTGCATAGCAAAAACTAATAGGGAGGATAGAATTAATCAGCAATAAATGTATAAAAGACCGGCTTATTTTCTTAGGACTCCGGCCAGACTCTCTCCCGAAAGCATAATGAGTTTGCCAGTAGGTAGTGGCAGTATGATTGAAAATCCCATAAAATGCTTCCAGTTCCCTGGCTGATGTCACCAGGCTGAACAGATTATTATGGGTACTGTAGAGGACGGCGAACTGTGAAAGACGCAAAGTGGGGAAGTTGTTTGGTCTTAGCCTTGCAAACTCCGGTTTCTTTATAGCGGTATCGCTTAAAGCGAAAAGCGACCTGAGATACTTGTATTCATCTTGAAGGGACCTTAAATAGGAATCTTCCCTGCCATTTGGCTGCAACAGACCGGCCTGCCCGAAAAGAAGGCATTCCAGCCTGAACGCATCCTTACCGATTTTTCGGATTACAGAGAAATCGATCCCCATCCCCAACTGAAAAAAGACTTCGCCGTTTATATTTAGCCCGAAATTCCTGAGGAGATGTGCAAAAAGCACCTTTTCCCAGTCATTGTTACTAGCCTTCAACAACGCTTCAATTTCCAATGATCTGTTTTCAAGGCGTTCAATATAAAGTCGCTCCAGCCAGTGCCTTACAATAAAAGGATTAAGGGTTCCGAGATCATTCGCGCAGTTGACAAAACGGTCGCGGTTCTTCCTGAATAATTTCCTGTAAGAGAGCAGAAGGGCTTGCGGAATATACGATTTTAGTTCCAGGGCAGGGATATGTGTCTGATCCCTGTGAAAAACCGGAATGTCCTCCTCCCATACTACGTGCAGGATTACATTTGCAAAATTGCTGTCGTGCTCATGGTTATGCAGGTACCAGTCCGAAGCTTTTACATGTATTTCCACATTGCCGGCCCATAGCTGTCCGCCGATCTCGAGCCGGGCATTAAAGAAGTCAGGGCCGGAAAGGGTGTTGTGCGCCCCGGGCTGAAGGATACTCAGCGATTGCCCGGCAGTGGTAAGCAAGCCGGAGGAGGGAAGTTTACAGTGTTTCCAGACAAAATGCAACAGTTCTTCGCGCATCCGGCCAATTTAATCCCGCACACCGCCAAAACTCTGCAGTGCAGGCAACTTTGCCGGATAAAAGTCAGTTCCCCTGAGGACGTCAGAATTACTTATATTCCAGGCGCCCAAGCTGTATTTTTACATCCTCTTAATCTACAATTTCGCCTTCCCACTCGGTAATCCCACCCATAAGGTTATAGGCATTTATAAAGCCCATATTTTCCATAAGGGTACATGCCTGCCCGCTGCGGTTGCCAGTGCGGCAGTAAACGTAGAAGTTCTTTGATTTATCGAGCTTTTCGAGTTCATTCAGAAATTTCTGACCCATATAAATATCGATATTGATGGCGCCGGGGATATAACCTTCCTCTACCTCGTCGAGCGTGCGTACATCAAGGATCACCGCGTTCTCATCATTTTCGAGTTGTTCGGACCACTCTTCCTGTGTTAAATCTGCCATGGCTGTAGTTTAGATTTTGAAGCAAAAATAAAAATCCGAAGCCAAAACTCCGGATTAATTATTAAGAATATAAAACCTTACACCTTAATAGTGCAGCCAATAGCCTTGGTGGTGGGCACTTCGATCTCCTGGCCCTCCAACATCGCATCAATCGCATCTTCAACATAGCGGGTGTCTACAGCCTGTGCATCCTGGTAGTTATCGTCTATAGTACCAATATACCTTACAACATGGCCTTCAGCAGTCTTTTCAAGTAAAAAAACGTGCGGGGTCCGGGTGGCTCCATATCGGGGATAAACTTCCTGACCTTCGTCAAGCAGGTAGGGGAAGGTGAAACCTTTTTCCCTGGCTCGCTGCTGCATTTTTGCGAAACTGTCGCCCGGTTGTACCTCCGGATTGTTCGGATTGATGGCGATTACTGGAACTCCCCTTACTTTATATTTGTTATCCAGGGCAATGATCCTGTCTTCATAGGCAACGGCATATGGGCAGGTATTGCAGGTGAAGATCACAAGAAAGCCCTTCGCTTCTTTAAAATCGGAAAGGGAAACCATCTTCCCGTCTACATTTTTAAGCTTGAAGTCTGTGGCCATGTCGCCAACGGAATAGCCGTCATTCAGATTCCCGGGGTAAATGGTAAAAGCCCCAAGCAGCATTAATAAAACTATACTTCCAAGTATTCTGGACGTTTTCATATAATTTAAGATTTAAAGTTAGACAGTGCCTGTTTAAGTTTATCGTAGGTAAAGGTTTCTTCGTAGAACATCCGTTTGTTTTTATTGTAGATTAAAGTTGCCGGGATGGCACCGGACCAGCCCTCGTCTACTTTGGGAATCCAGTTGTTCTGCTTCGGATCGTCAAGTACCACAACCTGCGATCTGAGGTTGCGTTCCACCACAAAGGGTACCAGGTGCGATTCCCACATCTTTGGCATATCCAGGTTTACCAGAATCACCTGCACCTCATCCTGCGAATACTCGGAGGTTATCTGTTCAAAATACGGCATTTCCTTTACGCAGGGTGCGCACCAGGTTGCCCAGAAATTCACGATGTAGATGGTTTCGTCACGCAAGTGCAGCATGGGCTCAAGACCGGGGAAATCATAAACCGGGATACTGAGTTGCGGAGCTTCAATCGTTTCCCTGGGTTCGGATATATTAAACGCGAACGCTTTGCCAACTTTGGCAGACTCACGGCAGCCGCTGAGGACCAACAGGCTGAGGAGAATAATTTTTCTTAGCATAAGTGCACCTTCTCCTTAAAATTAAACATCAGGCCGCTCCCGTTAGAAAGTTTAACAAAACTTTATCGATTCACAAACCTGATTATAATTAATATTCATATATATTTGTATATACAATTATTGTAGTTACATGAATGTTGAGGAAGTAATCAAAACGCAAACTAAAATCCCGCTCGAATCCAGGACTATCATTCATTTGATACTGGTGCAGAACAGGATTGCTGAAGTTACAACCAATGCCCTGAAACCATTCGAAGTGTCGCCTGAACAATTTAATGTTCTTAGAATCCTTAAAGGGCAGGGCGATAAACCGGCTAACCTCAGCACCTTAAATGAGCGCATGGTCACCAAGATGAGTAATACCACTCGCCTCGTAGATAAATTACTGGCAAAAGGGTATGTGAGCCGTACTGTATGCAAGGCCAACAGGCGTAAAGTTGAGATAAGAATAACCGACAAGGGTAAAGAAGCTTTGATCAAAATGAGCGAGGCAATGAATAAGGCTCAGGGTGTACTCCTGAAAAAGTTTTCCAAGGACGATCTGCGACAGTTAAACCAGTTGCTTGACTTATTTTAAATAACAATGTGCACAACACCCAGGTATCAGGGTTCCGGACGATGTCCTAAATGCCACCGACCTACAAAAATTAAAACTGTAACCTATATCATTTTTAACTATTAAATAATAACACGAATAATTACTAAAATTAAATCAACAAATCATGAAAAAGAATCAATTGATTATTGTATTATCCCTTGCTGTTGGTACATCGGCAACTGCAAACAATCCGGCCGCAGATGAAAAAGTTCCGGTAAAAACCTCGGAGAGCACGGTAACCTGGAAAGCTTATAAGGTAACAGGCTCCCATACCGGAACCGTTGACCTTACGGAAGGCGCCCTTATCTTTGATGAGGGAACGCTAACAGGTGGTGAATTCTCAGTGGATATGACCACCCTGATTTCAACAGACCTGGAAGGGGAGTACAAGGAAAAACTGGAAGGACACCTTAAGTCCGATGATTTTTTCGGAGTTACCGAAAACCCGACTTCCAAATTAGTATTCAATCAGGTGAAAGCCACCGGCAAGAATTCGTATGAAGTAACCGGCGACCTAACTATAAAAGGCATTACCAAACCCGTAACCTTCGATGTTTCAATCTACGGTAACAAGGCCACGGCAACCATGAAAATAGACCGTGCCCAGTATAATGTACGTTACGGATCCGGAAGTTTCTTTGAAAACCTTGGAGACAAGACCATTTATGATGAATTCGACCTGGTTGTCGACCTGGAATTCTGATACCAGCCACCCAGCACATAACACCCTGTTGACCATCCCGGTCTTCGGGGTGTTTTTTTTAGCTTGCCCCCTGGCCCGGTACGAGGTTTTTATTTTTTTGATTTGTATTTATCAAATTCTTTCTATATTTGACCACATGATACAAATTACAACTAATACCTGGTGGTGGAGAAACTTACGTCAAACGTCGTGAGCTGAGCACTATTGGAGTACTGTTGTACAAAAAGGCTTGCCGGACACGGCAGGCCTTTTTGATTTAATAATAGCTGATTTCGCCCTGCTGAGGCAGGGATTGTGAACAAAATTTTAATTGTCAGTATGGCATATCAACTTACAACCCACCATAAGAAAATACTGGCTGATACCATTACGCCGGTAAGCGTGTATTTAAAGATCAGAGACCGCTTTCCCAACAGTATCCTGCTGGAGAGCAGTGATTACCATGCGAACGACAATTCCTTCTCCTATATATGTTGCAACCCAATTGCTTCCATTACTGTCCAGGATGAAGTATTGATAAGGCGTTATCCTGACGGGAAGCAGGAAAAGGAAGCCGTAAACAAGTCGACCGATGTCGCAGAACGAATCCATGATTTCAGTCGGGAATTCAGTGCAGAGGCCAATGGTTTCAAATTTATCAACAACGGACTCTTTGGTTATATCGCCTATGACGCCGTTCGCTATTTCGAGGATATTGAAATCAGGAAAAAAGAAGGTCACCTCAATATTCCTGATATTTATTATGCGGTATATCAGAATATTATCGCGATCGACCATTTTAAAAATGAAGCCTATCTATTTGCCCATTGTTATGGGTCCGGGAACAATATCCCCGAAATTGAACGCATCCTTAATGTGCGGAATTTCGCATCCTATAAGTTTGTTCGTGAAGGCATTGCCCGATCCAACCTAAGGGATGAGGAGTATAAGGAACACGTGTCTCTTGCAAAAAAGCACTGTCTCCGGGGCGACGTGTTCCAGTTGGTCCTTTCCCGCAGATTTTCCCAGGGGTTCAGAGGCGATGAATTTAATGTTTACAGGGCTCTGCGTTCCATAAACCCCTCGCCATACCTCTTTTATTTTGATTACGGGAATTTTAAGATTTTCGGAAGTTCACCGGAGGCCCACCTGGTTGTGAAAAAGGGGAAGGCCGAAATTCATCCGATTGCCGGTACGTTCAGGCGTACGGGTAATGACGAGGAAGATGCCCTGCTGGCAAAAAAGCTCACAGAGGATGACAAGGAAAATAGCGAACATGTTATGTTGGTAGACCTGGCCCGTAACGATCTCAGCCGAAACGGCAACATGGTACAGGTAGAAAATTACAGAGAAGTGCAATACTTCTCGCATGTTATCCACCTGGTCTCCAAAGTAACGGGAATAAAGAAAAAAGATACCCCGACCATGAAGGTCGTTGCCGATACCTTTCCGGCAGGTACCCTGAGCGGAGCGCCGAAACACCGGGCAATGCAGCTTATAGAGAAGTACGAGACCAGGAGCAGGGATTATTACGGGGGTGCGATCGGATTCATGGACTTCGAAGGCGATTTTAACCATGCCATCATGATCCGGACATTCCTTAGCAAGAATCACGAATTACATTACCAGGCGGGCGCCGGTCTTGTAGCCGCCTCTGATCCTGAAACGGAACTACAGGAAACATATAGCAAGCTGGGGGCCCTAAACAAAGCTCTTGAAATAGCAGAAACCATCTGAGACCCCTCAACAGTGATAAAATGAAAAGAATACTGGTAATAGATAATTACGATAGCTTTACCTACAACCTGGTTCACTACCTGGAAGACCTGGGTGCCGAGGTAACGGTGAAACGCAACGACCAGCTCGCGCTTAAAGACGTAGAGGAATTTGATAAGCTTGTACTTTCGCCCGGTCCCGGGATACCTGATGAAGCCGGATTGCTCAAGGAGATAATTGCCACCTATGCCCCGGTAAAAAGTATCTTTGGAGTTTGCCTGGGGCAGCAGGCGATAGCGGAGGTATTCGGGGGTTCGCTTATAAACCTGGATAAAGTGTTTCATGGGGTGGCCACCAGGGTAAAAATTATTAAGAAAGACCTGCTGTTTGAAGGCCTTCCGGATGAATTTTCGGCAGGACGGTATCATTCATGGGTAGTGCATCCTGATCTCCCTGATGTACTTGAAGTCACATCAATTGATGATAACGGACAACTAATGTCTATCCGGCATAAAGAATATGACCTGAGGGCCGTACAGTTCCACCCGGAATCTGTGCTCACTCCCCACGGGAAAAAAATTCTTGACAACTGGATCAAAAGCTCGTAACCCTTCCTGAATAGGAAAATCGCATTAAAATGAAAGAGATCCTGAACCGTTTGATCAACCATGACATCCTCTCCAAGGAAGATGCCCGGCAGGTACTGGTAAATATAGCCAACGGGGTCTATAATCCGAGCGAGATATCGGCTTTCCTGACCGTATATATGATGCGCAGCATCACAATAGAGGAACTTGAGGGTTTTCGCGACGCCCTGCTGGAGCTTTGCCTGGCAGTTGACCTCGCCGATTTCGACCCCATTGATCTCTGTGGGACCGGGGGCGATGGGAAAGACACCTTTAATATTTCCACCCTGGCCTCCTTTATAACCGCAGGTGCCGGAATTCCGGTTACCAAACATGGAAATTACGGGGTTTCGTCAAAATGCGGCAGTAGCAACGTAATGGAATTCCTGGGAATAAAATTCAGTACCGACCAGGATTTTCTAAGGCGTTCCATCGATAAGGCAGGAATTTGTGTGTTACATGCCCCGCTCTTCCACCCCGCTATGAAAAATGTTGCGCCCATCCGGCGTGAACTGGGTGTTAAAACCTTTTTCAATATGCTTGGGCCAATGGTAAACCCTGCCTTCCCAAAAAACCAGATGGTAGGTGTCTTTAGCCTTGAACTGGCGCGGATGTATGGTTATCTTTACCAGAATACCGACAAAAATTTCACGGTACTCCACGCCCTCGATGGGTATGACGAAATCTCCCTTACAGGGAACACCAAAACCATTTCCAATAAACAGGAAGCCATGCTCGCACCAGGAGATTTTGGTGTAGACATTGTGCATGCATCAGAAATCGCAGGTGGGGAAGATATTCAGGCATCAGCACGTATTTTTTTGGATATCCTGCAGGGCAAAGGCAGCCCGGCCCAGAACCATGTGGTTTGCGCGAATGCCGGTATCGCCATTGCCACAGTAAAGAAATGCAACCCCCGGGAGGGTTTCGAACTTGCATCAGAATCCCTGTTGGAAGGTAAGGCCCTGGCCGCACTAAAAACACTTCAGGATATAAGCCGCTGATGAATATTCTTGAAAAAATAGCAGCAGATAAAATGCGGGAAGTAGGCCTGAAGGAAAGTGTTGTGCCACTAGCCCAGTTAGAGAAATCCGAGCTTTTCCATAGAACGCCGCTTTCCCTGACGGCTATGCTAAAAGCTAAAAAAGCAGGGGTTATTGCGGAACATAAGCGCCGTTCCCCCTCAAGGGCCCTGATCAACCAAAACCACAATGTGGAAGACATTGTTAACGCTTATGCATCTGCCGGTGCTTGCGGGATTTCGGTCCTTACTGATGGAAAGTACTTTGGTGGCTCGCTCGATGACCTGCTGCTGGCGCGGGCTTCGGTGCAAACCCCCCTCCTGCGAAAGGAATTTATCCTTAAGGAGTACCAGATAGTGGAGGCAAGGGCCTATGGGGCAGATGTGATCCTCCTCATCGCAGCCCTGCTCGACAGGAAGGAAATTAAGAACCTTTCCATTCTGGCCAAAAACCTTGGTATGGAGGTACTGCTGGAAGTACATGACGAAGAGGAGTTGAATAAATCACTTATGCCCAGTCTCGATATGATAGGCATTAACAACCGCAACCTCAAGACATTTGAAGTCTCCCTTCAAGCCAGTAAGAACCTGGCACGCCTCATTCCCGAAGGCTTTGTAAAAGTTTCGGAAAGCGGGATCTCATCGCCCGAAGCCATAACCGAACTGCTGCCATATGGGTTCAGGGGTTTTCTTATAGGGGAGTATTTCATGAAATCCGAAAATCCGGGCACTCTTGCCGCAGATTTCATTAAAATGCTGGAACAATGAAAATCAAGGTTTGTGGTATGAAACACAATATAGCCGAGGTAGCCGCTCTGCAGCCGGATTACCTTGGTTTTATCTTCTGGGAAGGGTCACCCAGGTATTTTAACGGGGTACTGCCTCCCATGAAATCCCGGGCAAAAAAAGTGGGGATTTTTGTAGATGCAACCATCCCGTCCATCCTCGATAAAATTCTACAATACGGACTAAGGATGATTCAGTTGCACGGTAATGAAAGTGCCGGATATTGCCGTGATTTGCGTAAAGCCATCAAGGCCGGAACCAGTGGGGGAAAAAAGATCAAAATAATCAAGGTATTCACTATAAAGGACTCTTTTGATTTTCAATTACTAACCCCCTATGAAGATGATTGCGATTTTTATCTCTTCGATACCAAGGGAAAACTCCCCGGTGGGAATGGCTATGCATTTGACTGGCAGGTGCTGCTGGATTACCCATCGGGAAAACACTATTTCCTCAGCGGGGGCATTGGTCCGGAAGACCTGGGGCAGTTAGACATATTTCTTAAAAGGCCGGAAGCGGGAAAATGCCATGCCATTGATGTTAATAGCAGGTTTGAATCGGAGCCCGGGCTAAAAGATACCGAGCTTTTAAGTGAATTTATTAAAGCAGTTGCCACAAAACACTGAACCTAATAGTTAAACCATGAGTTACCATGCAGACAGTAACGGATACTACGGAGAATTTGGCGGGGCCTTTATTCCCGAAATGCTCTACCCGAATATTGAAGAAATCCGCCTGAACTATCTGGAGATCATAGATGATCCTTCCTTTCAGGCAGCATACAGGGAACTGCTTAAAGATTATGTCGGCAGGCCCACTCCCCTTTATTTTGCTCAGCGGTTGTCTCTGAAATACAAGACCCGGATTTACCTGAAACGCGAAGACCTGTGCCACACCGGTGCCCATAAAGTAAACAATACCATTGGGCAGATTCTGCTTGCCCGGCGGCTGGGTAAACAAAGGATCATTGCAGAAACGGGAGCGGGGCAACACGGGGTTGCAACGGCGACGGTTTGTGCACTCATGGGTATGCGGTGTGTGGTCTATATGGGGGAAGTTGATATAGCCAGGCAGGCGCCCAATGTTGCAAGGATGAAAATGCTCGGGGCCGAAGTGCGGCCTGCACATTCAGGGAGCCGTACCCTCAAAGATGCCACCAATGAGGCCATAAGGGACTGGATAAACAACCCGGCTGACACCCATTACATAATTGGTTCCGTGGTAGGGCCGCACCCCTATCCGGATATGGTAGCCCGTTTCCAGGCAGTGATTTCCGAAGAAATCCAAACGCAGCTTCAGGAGAAAGAAGGAAGGCCCTTTCCTGATTATGTGGTAGCCTGTGTAGGAGGTGGTAGTAATGCAGCCGGGGCCTTTTATCACTTCCTGGACCATCCCGGGGTTGGGATCATTGCAGTGGAAGCTGCAGGAAAGGGGATAGATACCGGCGAGAGTGCCGCTACCTCCGCCCTGGGCAGGATAGGTATCATCCATGGCAGTAAAACCCTTCTCATGCAAACCGCAGACGGACAGATCACAGAGCCATATTCCATATCGGCCGGCCTTGATTACCCGGGCGTTGGCCCCATGCATGCCCATCTGTTCCGTTCCGGACGGGGGGAATTTATTTCGATCACCGATGATGAAGCAATGAAGGCCGGCCTGGAAGTATCCCGTCTGGAGGGCATCATCCCGGCTATTGAGACTTCCCATGCCTTTGCCATCTTTAACAGTCGTAGCTTCAAAGCAGACGACATCGTGGTGGTGAACCTTTCGGGGCGTGGCGACAAGGACCTGCAAACCTATATCGACTATTTTAATCTTCAGTAAATGGGATACCCCAATTTGTAACAATGAACCGAATTCAAAATAAACTCCGGGAGAAGAAGAAGCTCCTCTCCATTTACTTTACAGCCGGTTATCCGGCCCTTGGTGATACCGTTCTGATTATATCGCAATTAGAAGATGCAGGGGTAGATATGATTGAAATCGGATTGCCCTTCAGCGACCCCCTTGCAGACGGCCCAACCATTCAACGGAGTTCCACCCGGGCACTGAGGAACGGCATGAACACCGAACTGCTGTTTGAACAATTAAAAAACATAAGGGAAAAAGTACAGATCCCCCTTTTAATTATGGGATATTTTAACCCGGTACTCCAATATGGGGTGGAGGCCTTTTGCAGGAAATGCAGGGAAATCGGTATAGATGGGCTTATCCTGCCAGACCTTCCACTAAGGGAATATCAGCTGGAATATGAGGATATTTTTAATGGATACGGTCTGTTAAATATTTTCCTAATCACCCCACAGACAAGCCCTGAACGGATAAGACAGATCGATAAGGCTTCCAGGGGATTTATCTATATGGTAAGTTCTGCCAGTACCACCGGCGCCCGTGAAGGTTTTGGCGAAGAACAACTTGCCTATTTTAAGCGAATCTCCGAAATGGGGCTTAAAAATCCCCAGATCGTAGGGTTCGGGATTAGTAATTCCACCACTTTTAACCAGGCAGTTTCCTTAACCGGCGGCGCCATCATTGGTTCTGCTTTTATTAAGCATCTAACGGAATCCGGAACATCGCAAATTGGCGAATTTATTAAAAGAATTCGCTAGCTTTAACCCCTTCAATAAACCTGCAATTCAATGAAGAAATCAACTCTTGTATTTATTCTGCTTTTCAGTTTATTCTGCACAGCCCAGGACGAGACCCAGTTAAAATCCCAGGTACGGCATACGATAGATGAATTGCGGGATTTTGTATCCATTCCCAATGATGCCCTGGAACATGCCGACATTAACCGGAATATAACCTGGCTAACGGATAAATTCAACGCCAGGGGATTTAATACATCGGTATTACCCACCGAAGGAGAATCGCTGTTCTTTGCCGCTCTTCCGATGGAAGATACAAAGCCCACCATCCTTTTCTATATGCATTTCGACGGGCAATCTGTTGACCCTGCCAAATGGGACCAGCCCGACCCCTATAAGGTGGTGCTCAAGGCAACTGATGGTGATGGCTGGAAAAGCCTTTCTTTTACAGAACTCTCGGATGATATCGATTATGAATGGCGGTTGTTCGGGCGCTCAACCTCAGACGACAAGGGGCCTATTGTAATGTTCCTGAATGCCATAGACATGCTGAAAAAAAATAACCTGGAAATCCCTTTTAACGTTAAGGTTATCCTGGACGGGCAGGAAGAAAAGGGTAGCGAACCCCTTCCAAAGGCTGTTAGAGATTACAGGGAACTGTTAGAAGCAGATTTCCTTGTTATTGCAGACGGTCCTGTACACTCCTCTGGCAAACCAACAGTGGTTTACGGCTGCCGGGGCATTACAGAGCTGACCCTTACCACCTACGGCCCTGTAAAACCTCAGCACAGCGGGCATTATGGCAATTACGCCCCCAATCCCGGCTTCCTGTTGGCTGAACTGCTGGCAAGCATGAAGGACTCTGATGGCCGGGTGGTTATTGATGGGTACTATGACGGAATTCAACCAGACGAAAGCAGTATGGCCATCCTAAGGAGCGTTCCGGATGATACGGGAACCATAAACGCCTATCTGGGGATAAAATCAGCAGAAAAGGTGGGTGCTTTCTACCAGGAATCCATACAATACCCTTCACTCAATATCAGGGGTATGGGTTCCGGCTGGATCGGCGACGAAGTCCGGACAATTGTGCCCGACAGGGCGGTGGCCGAACTCGATATCCGCCTGGTACCGGAGACCAGCGGCGAACGATTGAAGACATTGGTAAAAGATCATATTGAAAAACAAGGTTATCATATTATCACCCAGGAACCGGACATGGCGGTTCGGATGGCCCACGAGAAACTTGTTAAGGTAACTGAAGGCGGTGTCACCGACGCCTTCAGAACAGACCTAAGCAACCCATACGGGCAGCACCTCGTTAAGATCCTGCAGGAAACCTTTTCGGAAGAGGTGGTGCAGATCAGGATCGCAGGGGGTACTGTCCCCATAGCCCCCTTTATCAATGAGTTACAGGTCCCGGCCTTCCTGCTGCCCATGGTAAACCCAGACAATAACCAGCACAGCCCCAATGAGAACCTTAAAATCGGGCAGATCGCATATGGAATTAAGGTCTTTTATAAGCTGTTGAGCAGCGATTTGCCGGCCAAATAATCTGCCGTCAAAGCCTTTTAACAGTCCCTAACAAAGCTTTACCACAGCATTAACGGCATTCGGCCTCATCTTTTAGTATATTGAAGGGAATCAAAAAAGAAGAATCAAATGGGAGAGATTAATGATAAAAGAAAGTTTAAGAGAACCGTGGAACAGAGAAATCCGACGAATCCTACGGCAAACACCAATATAGACAACGATACTTTCAATATTGATGAGGAAACCATTAGGAAGCAAAAAAATAAAAAATAGTATTAGCGAAGAAAGAATGAACCCGGATCACCTGACTGTTTTCCGGGTTTTTTTATGGTGTGTTGCCAAACCTGCAACTTTCCCGCCATTTGTCTGCCCGTAGCCGGGCGACGCGGAAAAGGTTATAAAAAGTATTTGCGGTATTGCCTTATCCTGAAGTCGAGTGTGGTAAACTCCTGATTTTCCCTCCTCATTGCCTTGTATTCTTCCATGCTACCCACCGCCCGGTTGGCAGCTCCGGACGGCGCGATGAGAGAAACTGTTTGAATGATCCTCCCGGCCGATGCAATCCTGCTGCCGCTGCGCGCATTCTTATCCGGCAGGATAAATTCATGTTCTCTGGGGATTTCCGTATTTCGTCTATTAAGGCGAATACCATATTGTTTCAATAACTGCCTGAAAAAATATTCCGGACCGTTCCTGCTACTCCCGCCTGTGAATAACAGGGTATGAACCGAAGGATAATCATAGAGCCGCGCCACAAGGTCGCGCAACTGTACCTGGCGCATTCCGAGATCTGAGGCATCAACCCTTTCCCTCTCTGCCTGCTCAACGATATCGCAAATCCCTATTTTTTGATTAAAAAGGAATTCCGTCCGCTGCCGTACCGCTTCCCTGCTGGTCTCAAACTTCAGGCCCAGGCCAAAGATCTCATCCAGGATAGGCCACAGATAGCCATCACGGCTGCCATAACAGAAATCAACATCTCCCTTTTTTAGTTCACCTGTGGTAAACCTCGGGGGTGGCAGCGTTCCCACGATGCACCTGGTGGCTCCATCAAAAAGGAATGGCTTATAGGGGTGGGTATGCAGGAACATGTAAGAAATGGGCTTTTTTAACCGGGAGGCCCGTGTAGTTTCAAATCCAAAGATAAGATAGGAAAGTTAAAAGTTCTAAAGATCCGAAATGTAAACACCCTGTTCCTGACGATTGCCGCAACCCTGTTGTTTTAGCCATCAATCAATTACGCATAGCACGAATAAACCTGTTTAACGCAATTGCAGAATAAAAAGTAAGCTGGGTTGAATCTGCTCAAGAAGGCAGATGACCTATTTTAAAACCAGGACCAGGTCGTCTGTATTTACAAGCGAACCCCCATGCAACTGAATTTTATCTACCTCCCCCTCTTCAGTTGCCGTAACGGTGGTTTCCATTTTCATGGCTTCTATGACGAACAGCGGTTGATTCTTCTTAATCGGTTGTCCCTTCTTCACCAAAACACCAGACAACATTCCCTGTAAAGGAGCCCCAATCTGTTTCGGATTAGAGGAATCGGCCTTCACATTCTCAACCTTATCCACCTTAACGGATTTATCCTTAACCAACATATTGCGTAGTTGTCCGTTAACCTTGAAGAACATGCTAACATTTCCCGCTTCATCTGGTTCGCCTTTCAGCATTAGTGATATAAGCACGTGTTTGCCCCGGTCAAGTTCCACCATGATCTCCTCGCCCACTTCCATCCCGTAGAAGAAGTTCTTGGTCGGGATATTGGTTACATTGCCGTACTGCACATGCTTGTTATAAGCCTCGGTAAAGACCTTGGGATAAAGTTTATACGAAAGGAAATCCGTAATTTCAAGTTCCCGGCCCATGCCTTTTTTGAACTTCTTCTTAAAGGATGTAAATTCCTTGTCGAAATCCACAGGTTCCAAATGTGCATTCGGCCTGTCTGTATATGGTTTCTCGCCTTTAAGCACAATTTTCTGCAGCTTTTTGGGGAAACCTCCAACCGGTTGGCCCAGGTCTCCTTTAAAAAAGCTGATAACCGACTGGGGGTATGATAGGGTCTCGCCCTTTTTAAGGACATCCTCCGTGGTTAGCCCGTTGCTGATAAGGTATTGAGCCATATCGCCAACAACCTTGGAACTTGGGGTTACCTTTACAATATCGCCGAACAGATCATTTACCTCTGCATACATATCGGTGATCTCCGGAAACTTATGCTCCAGCCCCAGGGCTATCGCCTGCCCTTTAAGATTAGAGTACTGCCCCCCGGGAATCTCATGCTCGTAGACTTCTCCTGTTCCGGCCTTCAGCCCTGATTCGAAAGTATAATAATAGCTGCGCACCGTTTCCCAATAGTTGGAATACGCTGCCAGCTTATCGCGGTTGATTTCATTCTCTCTGGGATGAAAACGCATCATCTCCACCAGCGAATTAAAATTGGGCTGGGATGTCAGGCCCGACATGCCACCGAGGGCGACGTCCACGACGTCTACCCCGGCTTCAATGGCCTTCAGATAAGTAGCCGCCTGTATAGAGGAGGTATCATGGGTATGCAGGTGTATGGGAATCCCGATCTCCGATTTCAGAGCCGAGATTAGTTCATAAGCCGCATAGGGCTTCAGAAGTCCAGCCATATCCTTTACCCCCAGGATATGTGCTCCTGCATTTTCGAGGTCCTTGGCCAGCCTGATGTAGTATTCCAGGTTGTATTTCGTTTTGGAGCCGTCAAGGATATCTCCGGTATAACAAAGGGAGCCTTCGGCAAGGCCACCGGTTCTTTTCCTGACGTGGTCTATACAGGGTGCCAGAGATTTCATCCAGTTCAGAGAATCGAATATCCGGAATACATCAACACCGGTTTCCCAGGATTGTTCCACAAACTTCGCGATGAGGTTATCAGGGTATGCTGTATAGCCAACCCCATTAGACCCCCGGATAAGCATTTGCAACAGAATGTTGGGGATGGCCTTTCGCAGGAGGGCCAGCCGTTCCCAGGGGTTTTCCTGAAGGAACCGCAGGCAGACATCGAATGTAGCTCCTCCCCAGACTTCCAGGCTAAAGATCTCAGGATGGTTTTTGGCATAGCCTTCGGCTACCTTCAGCATGTCTATGGTACGCATACGCGTGGCCAGCAGGCTCTGGTGGGCATCACGCATGGTTGTGTCCGTAAAATGTATTTTCTGTTCTTCCTTCAACCAGGCTGCTAAACCTTCCGGCCCTTTTTCCGTGAGCAGGTCCTTGGTTCCCTTCGGATACTTCATATCCCTAGCAAAGGATGGAACCTGAGGTTTAGAGAAAATATGTCCCGGGGCAACCCGCTTTACATCCGGGTTTCCGTTTACTATTGTCTCTCCGAGGATGGCCAGTAATTTGTTGGCGCGGTTCCTCGGTTCCACAAATTCAAAAAGTGACGGTTCGTTCTTGATGAAATTCACCGTTACCTTGCCCTCCCGGAACGTAGGATGCTTCAATATGTTATCAAGAAAAGCCATATTGGTCTTCACCCCCCGAATCCTGAACTCGGCAAGAGCCCTGCGCATTTTACGGCAGGAGCCGTCGAGCGTACGGCTCATGGCCGATACCTTCACAAGCATTGAATCGAAAAAGGGCGAAATATGAACCCCCTGATAAACGCTTCCCGCATCGAGGCGGATACCAAAACCGGAAGCGCTCCTGTAAGTGGTTACTACGCCGTAATCAGGCTTGAAATCATTGGCAGGATCTTCAGTGGTAATCCGGCATTGCAGGGCATACCCATTTACATGCACAGCTTCCTGGTCCTTGATTTTAATCTGCTTATCTGATAGTTTATAACCCCCGGCGATGAAAAGTTGCGCCTTTACCAGGTCGATATTGGTGATCATCTCCGTGACCGTATGCTCTACCTGTATCCTGGGGTTTACTTCAATAAAATAGATACTGCCATCTTCATCTACAAGAAACTCAACGGTACCAATATTGTTATAATCAACAGCCTTACAAATTGCAATAGCATAGCGATAAAGACTGTCTTTGGCGTCCTGACTGAGCCCTATAGAGGGGGCGAATTCTATAACCTTCTGGTACCTGCGTTGGACGGAACAGTCGCGTTCGTACAAATGCACCATATTACCATGGGTATCGGCTACTATCTGTACTTCTATATGCTTGGGGTTCTCCACGAACTTCTCCAGAAATACAGTATCGTCTCCAAAGGCGTTGAGTGATTCGCGCTTTGCTTCGGGGAAGGACTGTTTAAGATCAGCTTCATTGCGAATAACCCGCATCCCCCTGCCACCGCCACCAGAAGCCGCTTTTAACATCAGGGGATATCCTATACGCCCGGCCTCCGAAAGGGCAATCTTAATATCTGTAAGGTCTTTGGCGCTGCTTTGGATCACAGGGACATTATTTGCCTCCGCTACTTCCTTAGCGGTGATCTTATCGCCCAGGGCCTTAAGGACAGACACCTTGGGACCAACGAAAATAATGCCGTTCTCCTCGCATTTTCGGGCAAAAGCTGCATTCTCGGAAAGGAATCCGTAGCCCGGGTGGATAGCGTCAACATGGTTCTCCAGGGCCACCCGGATAATCGCATCCATGTCCAGATATGGTTTCAGGGGCTCGTTCTCCTCCCCGATCTGGTAACATTCATCTGCCTTATATCGATGCAGCGAGTAGCGGTCTTCATATGTATAAACTCCAACCGTCTTCAGCCCGATCTCCACGCAGGCCCTGAAAATTCGGATGGCTATTTCGCCCCGGTTTGCTACTAAAACTTTCTTGATTTCCACGCTTAGAAATTAAATAAATTCAAGGTTGACAAGACGACAAACATAGGGTTTTTGGCCAAAGAAAGCAATGCGAGAAAGCTATAAATAAGCCCTAATTTGTTACAATTCATTATAAATATAAGGCCATGGGAGAGAAGCTCCTGCAAATAATCCAGCGTGGTTTATCGCGGTGACACTTTGCCTTTTAACACACAGCGGTGTTGCCCTGATAACTTGACTTATATGCAACCTATTCTTATCTTTAATTAATCAAAGAATACTACAATGGGAAAAGGGGACAAAAAAACAAAAAGGGGAAAAATAGTCAATAATTCTTATGGGGCAAGAAGGCCAAGGAAAATCAAAAAGAAACCAACGGTAGAGGAGAAAATAAATATTAAGAATAAAACCTAATCCGCCAAAAAATTAAGGGTAACCGTTCCTTCTTCGGATACATTGAGTTCGTAAGTGTATAATCCCGGCGGTAATTCAGATTCCCCAACAAAGTCGATCGGCTCGAGGAGGTATGTTTCTTCCCCCGATTTGATCGAAATAAACGCGTAGCTATAAGCCACTTCATAAGGCAGGTAATCCGAATAATCTTCGGGCGCTATATTGATATGAAGGGTTTCCTGATCGCCAACCTGAACTTCTTCAAAAGTAAACCCGCTGAGGTTCTTAATGCGGATGTTGGCAGCGGTTAGCTCATCATCCCTGTCAGTACATGAAAATATCATTAACAGGGCTGTAAGAAGCAAAAGATATTTTTTCATCTGGCAGTTTTTTAAAAAATATGCTACGTTAATAACGCAGGAGGTCGCTTATTATTCTATCGAATAAATACCGGTTGATTTTCCCTGAGGGTATGCTCTTTACTGTAGGTATAATCGAGGTAGTTAAAACCGTGGATGTCATTAAGAGTTTGCGCATCGCTCTCCAGAATATAGCGCACCATGGCCCCCCGGGCCTTCTTCGCAAAAAAACCAATCACTTTGAGGTTATCGTTTTTCCAGTCTTTAAAAATCGGGGTGATTACAGGAACTTTTAATCGTTTCTCATCAAGGGCATTAAAATATTCATTACTCGCAAGGTTAATAAATAAATCCCCTTCCCTGAGCTCGCCATTCAGACGATCGGTCAGGGTCTTCTTCCAGAACTCGTATAGATTTTTTTTACGGCCAATCTTCAGCCTGGTGCCCATTTCAAGGCGGTATGGCTGGATAAGGTCGAATGGCCGGAGTATTCCGTAAAGGCCGGAAAGGATACGCAAGGTATCCTGCAGCCTGTCATAGGTTTGTTCCGGAAGTGAATAGGCATCAAGGCCCTGATAAACATCCCCGTTGAATGCAAAAACTGCAGGCCTGGCATTGCTGTTTGTGAACGGGGTTTTGAAATCCTGATTGCGCTTCCAGTTCAGTTCAGCAAGATCAGGTGAAATATCCATAAGTTTTGAGAGGGCCTTTGGTTTTTTCCTGGCGAGAATCTTATTCAGTTTTTCCGCTTCTTTTAGGAATTCGGGCTGACTTGCCCTCGAAGTAGGGAGGGTCTGTTCAAAGTCCAGTGATTTTGCCGGGGAAACAACGATTTTCATGAGTGGAATTTTCGTTAAAAATAGCAAAGAAATCCGGGATGGGCGGCAGCAGGCTAAAGAGATTTAAAATGGCTGTATCGATGCAAATTATGCCCGGCGGGGAATTATTAAGGGGGGGCGGTGCTTAGTTCTGGCTGTAACTTGAATAATCCCTCCACTTTTCAATGCACGCTGCCAAATCGGCCGGCAATTCGGCACTAAAGCGCATTGTTTCGCCGCTTAGAGGGTGAACAAACCCCAGAGTCCTGGCATGCAATGCCTGCCTTGGTAATATTTTAAAGGCATTTTCAACAAACTGCTTGTATTTGGTGAAAGTAGTACCCTTCAGGATCTTGTCTCCCCCATATCGTTCATCATTAAAAAGCGTATGGCCTATATGTTTCATATGAACCCGGATCTGGTGGGTCCGGCCCGTTTCCAGGGTACAGGCAAGCAGGGTAACGTAACCAAGTCGTTCCAGCACCCGGAAATGAGTAACCGCCTCCTTGCCCTGATCTCCATCCGGAAAAACCTGCATTTGCAAGCGGTTTTTTGGATTACGGCCTATATGCCCTTCCACAGTGCCTTCCTCGGCCCCAACATTTCCCCAAACCAGGGCAATGTATTCGCGCTCGCTGGTTTTATCATAGAACTGCTTTGCCAGGTGCGCCATGGCAGACTCTGTTTTGGCAATAACAAGGAGGCCCGAGGTATCCTTGTCTATTCGATGGACAAGCCCGGGCCGTTCATTACTGTTCATTGGAAGCTGATCTATATGAAATAAAAGGGCATTTATCAGGGTCCCGGAATAATTGCCATGGCCCGGGTGTACAACCATGCCCGCAGGTTTGTTCACCACCAGCAGAATGTCATCTTCATATACAATGTCTAGGGGGATATCTTCGGGAGTAAGGAGGAATTCATGCGGCGGGTGCGTGAAAAGCACCTTCACCTCATCGCCTGGTTTTACCTTGTAATTTTGCTTTACGATGGAGTCGTTTACCCAGATATGGCCATCCCTGGCCGCCTGCTGGATCTTGTTCCTGGTGGCATTTTCAATAAGGTTCATGAGGAATTTATCTACCCTTAGCGGTTTCTGCCCCTTTGCCGCCTTAAAACTGAAATGCTCAAAAAGTTCTTCATCGCCCGGCTCCTGTTGGTTGGCATGTTCCATGTCCTATTCGGAATCGGCCTTAACTCTTGCACTGCCGGGGATATCCCCATTGCCGCATACCAGTTCGATCCCCGAAGTTTTGGGGATGCGGTCTCCTGGTTGAATGTTCTTCCCCTTATGCCGGATATAATACACCATATCCTTGCCAAGTTCGTCTATATAGGTCACCCGTTCCACTTCAAGGCCAACGGCTTTCAACATGGAAGACGCGTTTCGCTGGGTTACCTGAATGATATTAGGAACCGTTACCTTTTTATAGCCTGATGGGTTCACGGTTACGTAAATCTTGCGGTTTTCCTTCACCTTGTTCCCTGCAGCGGGATTCTGCTCAATAATAGAAAAGCGCGGATATTCAGGATTATAGTCGGCCGAATCTATCACCTCATAACGCAGGTTCGCCTGCGCTATGGTTTGCCTCATATCGGAAATGGATAGCCTTGCGAGGTCCGGAACTTCAACAAATTCACCATGCCTTGTGGAGCCTTTAAGCCACTGCAGCGTCAGTATACAAAGGATTATCAGCACCACAAGTGCGAGGCCAATGTTTATCAGAAAAACCTTGCTTCTGAGGAAGTTAAAGAAATCCTTCATAGAGTGCGTTTAATAACCAGGCAAATATAGGAAACCCAGTCCTTTTTTCTTTACTTTGAATCGAGATATGCAATACTTTGGGGTATACCCTTAACGATACTATGAAAAAAAATATTGCCATTGTCATGGGTGGTTTTTCCAGTGAATACCCCATTTCCCTCAAAAGCGGGAAAGTCGTATATTCCTACCTGGACCCGGAAAAGTTTAACCGTTACCGAATCCTGATTACAAGAGACAGATGGGTTTATGTTGATGAACACGAAGAGGAGTACCCGGTAAACCGACATGATTTTACGGTAAAGGTGGGCAAAAAAGAAGTGTCTTTTGACTGTGTTTTCAACGCCATCCACGGATCGCCCGGGGAGGACGGATATTTACAGGCGTATCTCAGGCTTCTGAATATCCCTCAGACATCCTGTGACCATTATCAGGCAGCCCTTACCTTCAACAAGCGCGACCTGCTGAGTGTTCTGAAACCTTATGGCATTAAATCAGCTGCTTCCTTTTACCTTAACCGGGGAGATAAAATTGATGAAGCAGCCATAGTAAAGAAGGTCGGACTGCCATGCTTTGTAAAGGCCAATAAGGCAGGTAGCAGTTTTGGTGTCACCAAGGTATATAAAAAGGAGGATCTGGAGGAAGCTATAGAAAAGGCTTATAAAGAAGATGACGAGATCCTGATTGAAGCATTCCTTGACGGGACGGAAGTTTCGGTAGGGGTAATTACCTACAGAGGTAAATCCCTTGTGCTTCCTGTTACCGAAATTGTTTCGGAAAACGACTTTTTCGACTTTCAGGCCAAATACGAAGGAAGGGCCAGGGAGATCACTCCTGCCAGAATCTCAGAGAAACAGTTGGATAAGGTTAGCCATGCAGCACGCCTCGCTTATGAGGCCATCAGAATGCGGGGATATTCCCGCTCTGAATTTATCTTTATTGGAGATGAGCCTTATATGCTCGAAATGAATACCACCCCCGGACTAACCGAAGAAAGCATCCTGCCCCAGCAGGCACAAGCTGCAGGGATACCCCTCTCTGCCCTTTTCGAGAGCGCGATCTTTCAAGCATTAGAAGGAATTTAAGTACTTTTGGTACAACCAACAGCACATCCCATGAGACGCGCCATTTTTCCCGGTTCTTTTGACCCAATTACGCTGGGGCACCACGATATTATCTTACGTGGTATCCATCTTTTTGATGAACTGGTCATCGCCATCGGTATAAATGCCGAGAAAAAATACATGTTTCCCCTCGAAAAGCGATTGCAGTTCATTTCCAATGCTTTCAGCGAAGAACCCAAGATAAAAGTGATGACCTACAAAGGGCTGACGGTGGATTTCTGCAAAAAAATCGGGGCCGACTATATACTCAGAGGTTTAAGGAACCCTGCGGATTTTGAGTTTGAAAAGGCCATCGCACACACGAACCGAAAGCTATCCGAAATTGAAACCGTATTTCTGCTGACCTCGTCAGGAAAATCCTATATAAGCTCGTCTATTGTGCGCGATGTCATCCGTAACGGCGGAGATTATACCGGACTTGTCCCGGAAACCGTACGTACCTGATTTTCCTAATCGGGAACTTACAGCCCTGGCATAATAGCCTGAAGGCCCTGTTGCACTTTTTTTTAGGGTTAGCTGTCAAAGAATCATATATTTGTAAGAATTTTACTATTATTTTTTAAGGCTTCCCTGTCAGAGGAACTGGCTTCATCTTTAAGGTCCCGATGATCTTAAGGTGTAGGATTGAACGGAGGCAGAAGGAGTTTATATCAATTTCAAGGGCTTATGCCTTCGGGCCTGAAAGCAAAAACCGCGTGATTTTTCCTCCTGTTTCCGGTTCACACAACAAGAATAGGGCCCTTCACAACAAACATGCATCCAAAATTGAAAATCACGCTACTTTAGTAAGAAAATTCGACATATGCTGAAAGGAACCCAGACGTCACTAAATAATTACCTTATAAAACAGCTTCCGAAGCCTACGGCTTTTATCAATACCCAATTCGAGCTGGTGCACGTTTCCGACCTATGGATTTCCGTATTTGAATTTGAGAAAAGGCCAGTTATAGGTCAGACCATTTATGAATTGTTCGACAACGTGGGCGATGAACTTGTGGAAGTACTCGAATCCTGCCTGCTGGGTAAAGGCGGTAAAATCAATTCCCGTAAATTCACTGACAGCAGGAACAACGACCGCTGGTTCGAATGGACCAATATTCCATGGTATGACGATAAAGAAAACATCATCGGCATTATTATTCAGACTGAAGAGGTAACAAGCCAGGTGCTGCAGCGCCTGAAACTTGAAAAGCTTGAAATTCTCTTAAAGGAAAAATCCGAAATCGCAAAAATAGGTAGCTGGGAATACGATGTGGTTACCAATGAACTGCTGCCATGCCCTATGACATGCGCTATTCTGGGGGTGGACCCGGATTTCCGCCCGGATCTTGATACAACTCTGGAGCTCTATCGCGAAGGTTACAGCAGGAATACTATTTCCATGGCTGTTTACCGGGCATTGGAACAGGGATTGCCATGGAGTGAAAAACTACAGCTTTCCACTGCCGACGGCAGGGATATCTGGGTGATTTCAGCCGGAAAGCCCTTATACAAAGACGGGATCCTGCAGGGACTTATAGGAACTTTCCAGGATGTTACAGATAATGTTCGTTCTGAAGCTAAAATCAGGGAAAGCGAGCAACTGCTGCGCACGGTGGTGGATAACCTACCCCTGAATGTATACATTAAGGACCTGGAGTCGAGAAAAATCCTTGCCAACCGCTGGGAGTGTGAATACCTTGGCCTTAAAGACGCCTCCACCCTGCTGGGAAAAACAGATTTCGACTACTATGACGCCGAAATGGCCCGTATTTTCCGTGAGGAAGACCTCTCGGTATTAAACTCCCTGACTCCCATACTCGGAAAGGAATCCCTGAATGTAAAACCGGATGGGACAATGACTACTTTCCTAACTTCCAAGATTCCACTGACGGGAACCGACGGGAAAGCATATGGTCTTCTTGGAATCAGCCTCGATATATCGAACCTGAAAAAACAGGAAAGCGAATTGAGGGACCTTATCAGCGTCACCACATTACAAAATAAGAAGCTGTTAAATTTTGCGCATATTGTATCCCATAACCTGCGCTCCCATTCGGCTAACTTTTCCATGCTGCTGGATTTCCTTAAATCTGAAACCGATGAAAACGAGAAACAGACAATCCTGGAAATGTTGACCAAGGCATCCGATAACCTGCTAGATACCCTGGAGAACCTGAACGAAGTGGTTTCCATAAGCACCAATCAGGGCCAGGATAAAAAATCAATAAGGCTTAACGAAAAGATCGATTCGGTAACCCAGAGCCTGACAACCTTCCTTAGTAAACATAACGCAGTGATCGAGAACCGTGTAACAGACGATACCTTTGTAAAAGCGGTACCGGCCTACCTGGAAAGCATTCTTATGAATTTTATAACAAATGCGGTTAAATTCAGGCACCCTGAACGCCCACCGCGGATAACCCTCTCCACATGGAAATCTGATAATTATTCCGTACTCAGTGTTGCCGATAACGGATTGGGGATTGATATGGAAAAACACAGGGACAAACTTTTTGGCATGTACAAGACCTTCCACGAAAATTCAGAAGCACGGGGTCTTGGCCTCTATATCACCAGGAATCAGGTTGAAGCAATGGAAGGTAAGATTACTACCAGCAGCAAAGTGGGAACAGGTACCACTTTTAACATCTATTTTAATGAAAAAGATTAATGCAATCAGCGTCATAGATGACGATCCCATAACGATCTTCGGTATAAAAAAAATGCTGGATTCACTCGATATCTGCGATACCATTATTACTTACAGCAACGGTAAACTGGCCATAGACGGAATCAGGGAGCGGATTGCAAGGAACCAGGCTGTCCCCGATGTAATTTTCCTCGACATCAATATGCCCATAATGGATGGTTGGCAGTTCCTTGAGGAATTTATTGCAATCCACCTTGAGCAAACCGTTCACATCAATATTGTTACCTCCTCCATAGACCCTGTCGACCGACAGAACTGGGAATTCTATAAAAACAAAACCCACCACCGGATCGATTTTAAAAATAAACCCATCCGCCAGAAAGACATTGAAGAAATTACAAATGCGGCCTGATTAATAAGCCTCAATTTTACGTACTTTTGGAAGTAAATTACCAACAACCAGCTTCCAATGAGGCACCTTGCACTCCTGGCCGTTATGCTTTTAGTAATCTCCTGCGAAACCAGGAGGGAACGTGAAGTAGGCGATTTCCGGACGCATTTCGAAGAATCCGGTGAGACTGAAACGGCTACCTATCAACAAACTATTGAATTTTATATCCGGCTATCCAGGGATTTCCCGGAAATCAACATCCAGACTATTGGAGAAACAGATAGTGGAAGGCCATTGCATATGGTCACCTACAATCCTGAAAGTGATTTCAATTATGACAAGATCCGCCAAAATAAACTGGTAATCCTCATAAATAATGGTATCCACCCTGGTGAAAGTGACGGCATTGATGCCACCATGATGTTATACCGGGACCTGGTCCTTAAAAAAATCACCCCTCCGCAGAACCTCATCCTGGTTACCATACCTGTATATAATGTTGGCGGAGCACTGAACAGGAATTCCACCAGCAGGGCGAACCAGAACGGCCCGGTTTCCTATGGTTTTCGAGGGAATGCGAGGAACTACGACCTGAATCGTGATTTTATTAAAAACGACACCAGGAATGCCAAAACCTTTGCCCGCATTTATCATACGGTTAAGCCTGATATTTTCGTAGACAATCATGTAAGCAATGGGGCCGATTACCAGTATACCCTGACCCAACTTTACAGCCAGCAAGATAAATTGGGCTTTGCGCTGGGCAACTACCTGAAAGCAGAATTCCTGCCAGCCCTGAAAGACAGCCTAACCTTGAAAGGGATGGAAGTTAGTCCGTATGTTAACGTTCATGACCGCCCGCCAGACCTCGGATTTAAGCAGTTTATGGACACTCCGAGGTATTCAACAGGTTATACGGCACTTTGGGGTACCATTGGAGTGGCGATAGAAACCCATATGCTTAAACCATACGGTGAACGGGTCCGTGCGACCTATGATTATTTGCACAGCCTGTTGCAGGTGGCCGAAGTGAATCTGCAAAAGATAAGGCAGGTACGTGAAAAGACCAGTAGAGATTTCAGGGAAAATCGGTATTATACCATGGGTTGGGCTATCGATTCCTTAAAGTTTTCTTCGCTTGAATTCAAAGGCTTCCGCGCCGACACCCTGGTTAGTGAAGTCACCGGGCTCCCCCGCCTGAAGTACGACCAAAAGGCACCTTACACAAAAATCATCCCATTCTTCGACCAATACATAGCCACCGATTCTGTGGAAATCCCCGAGGCATATATTGTGAAAAAAAGTTGGGCGGAGATCATGGAACTTATGGACCTTAATCGCATTCTCTATAAAAGTATTGAAAGAGACACCGCTTATTTTGTTGAATCGTACAAACTGGGCTCCTATCAAACCATTACTGCCCCATATGAAGGGCATTACCTCCATTATGGTACCTCGGTGAAGAAGTATACTGATACCCTGGAAGTGGAAGCCGGGGATTTTCTAATCCCCACAGACCAGCCAGGGATTCGCTACCTGCTGGAAACGCTGGAACCTGCAGCCGTGGATTCCTTCTTCAATTGGAATTTCTTCGATACGATCCTGCAGCAGAAAGAAGGATTCTCCGACTATGTATTTTTTGAAATAGCAGCCGAACTCCTTGAAGAAAATCCCGCGCTGCGGCAGGAATTTAATAACAGAAAACAGGCTGAGCCCGAATTCGCATCAGACGGAGAAGCCCAGTTAAACTGGATATATAAACAATCGCCGCATTATGAGGCGGCCCACCTGCACTACCCCGTATACCGGATACCAAAAGGGTATACCGATGGCATAACAACAGCAACCCCTTAACCTTCAAACAAGATCCTGATGTTCGTATAGGAATTCTCGAGAGCCTTCTTGATTTTTCGGGGGCCTTTCCACTTCACCTTTACGATCCCCTCTTTTTTCTCTCCTTTGAGTTGCCCGTCATAGGTGGTCGTCATGGCGTACCAATGAACTTCCTTTAACTTATATTTGCCGTTCCGCTTGAAAACATGGTAGGTGGTACGCAGGTAATTTTCAATTTTGAGGTCTGTTACCCCAGTCTCTTCCATTACCTCTCTGATTGCGCATTCCTCCAGGGTTTCACCCTTGTCGAGCTTTCCTTTCGGCAGGTCCCACTTGCCATTCCGGTATATAAACAATACCCGGCCTGCCTTGTTTGTAACAATCCCCCCGGCTGCGACCACCAGGGGTATTTTCTTGGTGAATTTTTTGAGGATCTCCTCGTTGTTGGGATGGTAGATAAAGGCCTCGGGCAGCTTGTTTTTCATAAGGGCGTTTATCGCATCCTTTATGGCGGTCCCATTCAACAGGAAATAATTCCCGTTCACTGTCTCGGAGAGTCGATTGGTGAGGATTAGCGGGGAATCATTTACAAAAACTTTATACATTTGTCAAATGGTTTTAGACAAAGATACCGCCCTGAAAACGGCAGAGCTGTTGCTGCAAATTAATGCAATTAAGTTGAAACCAGAAAATCCATTCACCTGGGCTTCCGGGTGGAAATCCCCAATTTATTGCGACAACAGGATTATCCTCTCTTATCCGGTAATACGGAATTTTGTGCGTGAAGAACTTGCAAGGCATCTGGAATCGCTCTATGGCAAGCCCGAGGTGATTGCCGGGGTAGCCACCGGTGCAATTGGAATGGGCATGCTGGTTGCGGAGCGCCTGGGCCTTCCATTTATCTATATCAGGCCCGAAGCCAAATCTCATGGCCGGCAGAACCAGATTGAAGGGCAGTTGAAGGAAGGTCAGAGTGTGGTAGTCATTGAAGACCTTATCAGCACCGGAAAAAGCAGCCTGAATGCCATAGAAGCGCTCGTTAGTTATGGGGCCAGGGTAAAAGGAATGCTAGCCATTTTTACATATGGCTTTGAAACTGCTGAGCGGAATTTCGCAAAAAAACATGTAGATGTACATACCCTCAGCGATTACGAACACCTTATCCTGCAGGCTTCTGAAACCGGTTATATTAAGGAAGAACAACTAAAAATGCTGCTGGAATGGCGTAAAAACCCTTCCGGCTGGCCATCATAAACGTATGCATATAGAATCGCCCAAAAAAGTGGTATCCAAAAGTGATAAGGAAGTTTTTGACTTCCTTACCCAATTAGGTAATTACAGGCAGCTGATGCCCAAAAATATTGAAAAGTTCGAGGTTCTTGATGGGGAAAGGTTACTTTTTGCCCTGAAAGGGATGCCCGAAATAGTGCTTAAAAAAAAGGAAGAAATCCCGAACAGCAAAGTGGTGCTTGGCGCCGCCAGCGACAAACTACCATTTACTCTTACCACAGATATAAGTGCACTTTCGCCAATGGAAACTGAGGTAACCCTAAGTTTTGAAGGCGAATTTAATGCCATGATGGCCATGATGATTAAAGCCCCTATTACTAATTTTATCGGTACATTGGCGGGGAACCTGGCTAAAATCTGATCCCCGGCTTTACAGTAAATCTCTGCCGCCGAACAGGGCTAGGAAGACGGGCATAGGCTAAAAAAGGATCCGGTATTCAGCGCAATTTTAGTCAGTATAGCAATTGTATCTCTTTCAGCTCGAAATGTTTCATCTGCTCATCCTCCAATTCCACCTTTAATTTGCCCTCCTCGGAAACCCCCCGAATAAAACCCATAAACAATTCCCCGGCCTTATTTTTAAAGGTTGAAGGTTTGTCTTTCCGGAAGAGTAGTTGTTCGTAAGAGGCCCTGATTTCTCGGTATGCCTCCGTTTCCATTTGCATGAAAGTATTTTTCATATGCAGGAGGAGAAGTTGCAGCACTTCCTCAAGATCCTGGGGTTGCCCTAATAAAAGTTGGAGAGAAGAAACCTGTTGTAACCCCTTGAAATCGAGCTGATTTACATTCAGTCCGATTCCCACCACCGAGGATTGAATGCGTTGGCCCGAAGTCAGGTTTTCTATTAGTATGCCACAAATTTTGGAATTACCTGACAGAATGTCGTTAGGCCATTTAACATAAAGAGAGGGAATTTTCAGTTGTTTCAGGGCGGCATATACTCCCATGGAAGCTATCATGGTTATCCCGAACTGCATCCTTGCCGGTAAATCCCGATGTCTTTTTAAAACGCTGAAGGTAAGGTTTTTACCTGGCTCGGATATCCATTCGGTGCCTCGTTGCCCCCTCCCTGCGTACTGTGAACTCGCCTGTACTACCGTAAAATCATTCAGCACCTGGCGGAGCGCCAGATTTTTCAGGTAGGCATTGGTAGAATCCGTGGCATCAAGTTTGATAATTTGCATTGGACGGAAGCAGCTGGCAAACTGCAATGTTATGTTAAAAACAATAGCTAAGGAAACAAAAAAATAATAACTTTGTAAAAACTAAATCTATTGAATGCAGAAAAGGGAAACGAACGCAGATGAGTTAATTGCCTTAATTTTAGACGGAATAGAAGAAGTAAAAGGACAGGACATAAATTTACTAGATCTCCGGGAAATAGAGAATACCGTTTGTGACTACTTTTTAATATGTAATGGTACTTCAAATACCCACGTAAACGCCATCGTTAATTCCATCCGTAAAACCGTTAGCAAAGCAACAAAAGATAAACCCTGGCATGTGGAAGGTTCCGATAATGCGGAATGGGTGCTCATGGACTATGTGAACGTTGTAGTGCATGTCTTCCAGAAGCATATCAGGGAGTTTTATGACATTGAGGGACTTTGGGGAGATGCCAAGGTCACCATGGTGGAGAGCAGCTTTAAACAGTAACTGATAACAATGGCAAAAGAAAATAAAACACCCCCGAAAAAACCGAGGTTCAGCTCATGGTGGATCTATGGCCTTATTGCCATACTTCTTATCGGTTTCCAGTTCTTCGGAAGCGGAAACCTCTCCTCAACCAGGAAGACCACAACCTCAGAGCTTCAGGAATACCTCCGAAACGGGGATGTATCCAAGATTCTGATTATCACCAACACAAGAGAAGCAAAGGTTTTTCTTACCGAGGAAGCTATGGGAAAAGAGGTCCACAAAGATGTGGCCGATAAACCCTTATTCCCTTCAACGAGCACATTACCACAGTATATACTCGATTACGGTGACCTGCAGAACTTCGAGAATGACATCAAGAAATTAAAACAGGAGAATAACCTGGACACCATAGTGGATTACGATACGGAATCCAATGTGTTCATGGAACTGCTCTTTACCATTTTGCCCTTCGTACTGATAATTGGCATCTGGATCTATCTGATGCGCCGAATGTCGGGTGGTGCCGGCGGCGGTGCCGGAGGCCAGATATTCAATATCGGGAAATCCAAAGCCAAGTTATTTGACGAAAAAACGGATACAAGGACTTCCTTTAAGGATGTAGCCGGCCTGGAAGGCGCTAAGGAGGAAGTGGAAGAAATAGTGGAATTCCTTAAAAATCCCGATAAATATACCTCCCTGGGGGGAAAAATCCCCAAAGGCGCATTGCTGGTAGGCCCTCCGGGCACCGGAAAAACCTTACTGGCCAAGGCCGTAGCCGGCGAAGCAAAAGTTCCGTTTTTCTCCTTATCCGGCTCAGATTTTGTTGAAATGTTTGTTGGCGTTGGAGCCTCCCGGGTACGTGACCTCTTCAAGCAGGCCAAAGACAAATCGCCGGCCATTATATTTATAGATGAGATAGATGCCATTGGCAGGGCCCGGGGGAAGAATAATTTTACCGGTTCTAACGATGAACGGGAAAATACGCTTAATCAGCTGCTGACCGAAATGGACGGCTTTGGCACCAACACCAATGTTATCGTCCTGGCTGCGACTAACCGCGCGGATGTTTTGGATAAGGCCCTGATGCGTGCAGGCAGGTTCGACAGGCAGATCTATGTAGACTTACCGGATATCCGTGAACGGAAGGAAATATTCGATGTGCACCTGCGGCCCATTAAGACTGCGGAAACCCTTGACCTTGAATTTCTGGCGCGCCAAACCCCGGGGTTTTCAGGGGCAGATATCGCAAACGTCTGCAACGAGGCCGCCCTTATCGCAGCCCGTAAGGAGAAAAAAGCCGTGACTAAAGAAGACTTCCTCGATGCCGTGGACAGGATTGTAGGCGGACTTGAAAAAAAGAACAAGATCATTACCCCCGAAGAGAAAAAAACTATTGCCTATCACGAGGCAGGCCACGCAACGGTAAGCTGGATGCTGGAACATGCCGCCCCCCTGGTAAAAGTAACCATTGTACCCCGCGGGCAATCCCTGGGCGCTGCCTGGTACCTGCCCGAAGAGCGGCTGATAGTAAGGCCCGAACAGATGCTCGACGAAATGTGTGCCACTCTTGGAGGCAGGGCTGCTGAGAAGGTTATCTTTAATAAAATATCTACAGGCGCCCTCAGCGACCTTGAGAAAATCACAAAACAGGCCAGGGCCATGGTGACCATTTACGGATTGAATGAAGCCATAGGCAACCTTACCTACTACGATTCCTCAGGGCAGACCGAATACGGCTTTACAAAACCATACAGCGAGGAAACTGCTCAGAAAATAGACAAGGAAATATCGAAGATAATTGAAGAGCAATATGCCCGTGCAATCAAGGTGCTCAATGAAAATAAGGATAAATTAACTGAATTGGCGGAACGGTTGCTCGACAAAGAAGTGATTTTTAAGGAGGACCTGGAAAAGATATTCGGGAGACGCCCTTTTGATAAAGATTTTGATCAGAAGAATCAGGAAGAGGTGGCCTCAGAAAAATTAGCCCAGGAGGCAACGGCCAAAGAAAATAAATGATATTTTAGCGCGTTGTCCTCAGTAAGGGACACTTTTGAAGCAATGCATGCAAATGGGTCTTTTTGACAAATTATTTGGTGGCGGCAAGAAAAAAGTTTCCAGGGAAACTGTGGAGACCCGTGGGGTGCATATGCCTGATATCAATATCCCGGTCGACGAAAAATTCACGATACACTTCAAAAAAAACGGAGGTAAATTTCTTTACTGCGACTCTTTCAGAGAAGTATCTGAAGCCCTGGGAAACATCATCGCGGAAAACGGATGGGAAAATCAACCCTTCTTTATCATGAACTCCCAACTGGAGGAGAAATTCTCCAGGGAAAAGATCACCTTTACGGATAATGCCAAATTCAGCGACATTTTTTTCACCCCATGTGAGCACCTGATCGCCCAGAACGGGTCTATCCTGGTGTCATCTAACCAGCTTAGGGAGAAGAAACTACACGAATTGCCGGATAATGTTATCGTTTTTGCCACTACCAGCCAGTTGGTAGATACCATAGGTGAAGGCCTGAAACGTATCAAAAAGAAATATAAGAAGGGTATTCCTGCAAACATTACAACCATTAAGCATTTTCAGCCCACCACCGAAAATTCCAACGATTTCCTAACCTACGGAAGCAGCTCCAAACACCTATACCTTTTACTTCTGGAAGACCTGTAACATGAAAGAAGTACTCAGGAGATTAATAACCGGAGTAATTTACGTTGTCTTGTTGCTGTCTGCTGTTTTCCTCAGCTCGGATGCGTTCGACTTTTTGTTCATGGTTTTCGGGCTCGCATGCCTCTATGAATTTAAAAGGCTGACCTTGCTCAGAGGATACTATGTTTTCCTGGCTTACATGGGTTTATGGTGGGGATTTATCCACCTGATACACGATCAGTTGCTGATCAATATCCTGATGATAATCACGGTTTTGGTGAACCTCGCCCTGCTCTTTTACCTCTTCGCCGGTAAAATGAAGTTGCGCAATTCCATAGAAAAGTTTATCATCGGCCTTTTTTATATCGGAGGCGGATGTATTTTCCTTACCATGATCCCATATAAAAACGACATCTTTGCAAAATACCTGATCATTGGTATCTTTGTACTGATATGGGTAAACGATTCCTTTGCTTACATTGTAGGGAAAACAATTGGCCGTCATAAACTGTTCCCTTCCATTTCACCGAAAAAGACTATTGAAGGCACAGTGGGCGGATTTGTTTTCAGCATTGCAGCAGCTTACCTGCTGTCGCAATTCGAACCCATTCTGAATACACGCCAGTGGCTGATCCTGGCATCGGTTATAGTGGTTGCGGGAAGTCTGGGCGACCTGATCGAATCTAAACTCAAGCGGGAAGCAGGGGTAAAAGACAGTGGAGCTATCCTTCCCGGACATGGTGGAATGTTAGACCGCCTGGATAGTTTAATCTATGCGGCGCCATTTGCCTACCTAACGCTTAATATTTTTAACTATGTTTCATAAGGAGGGGCAGAAAATAATACTGATTACATTTTTTCTGGTTGCCGGTGCGGTGGTCCTGGCCCATTTTTATATTGACGCCGATTGGCTTCGCATGTTTTTCCAAATCGGTGCAATCCTAATTCTGCTTGCAATTTTGCAATTTTTCAGAAATCCCCGGCGTATTGTCCTCAGAAATTTTGATGAGGTTCTGGCGCCTGCCGACGGCAAGGTGGTGGTTATTGAAGAAGTGGAAGAAAATGAATATTTCAAGGAAAAGAGGATACAGGTTTCTATATTTATGTCACCAATTAATGTTCACGTAACACGATACCCGGTAAGCGGTAAAGTTAAATATTCGCAATACCACCCCGGAAAATACAAAGTCGCCTGGCATCCAAAGTCAAGTGAAGAAAATGAGCGCACCACGGTAGTTATCGGGACCCCTAAGTTTGGCGACATCTTGTACCGACAGGTTGCAGGCGCCATGGCACGCCGTATCGTAAATTACGCCCAGGTGGGGGAGAATGTGCAGCAGGGCGATGATGCAGGCTTTATAAAGTTCGGATCCCGGCTGGATATTTTACTGCCATTGGATAGTTATATCACCGTAAAACTGAACCAAAAAGTAATAGGCGCCAAAACCTGTATTGCCGCAATGGTTAAAAAAGATGGAGAATAATAAGTTACATGCCGATTTTCTGAAAGCGGTTGCCGTTGTGAATGACTACAAAGAACCGTTACCGGCAGACCTGCTGCTTAAGTTATACGCCTATTACAAAATTGCCAACCGCAACTCTAACCATCCTGCCAGTAAAACCCCTCTAATCAACGCTTTTAAGGCAAATGCCCTCATCCAGGCGAAGGATATCGAGCCGGAGGAAGCCATGAGGAATTACATCACTTTGGTTGTCAAAGAGATCCGGCAAATAAAATAAAAGGAGTTTATGCATACAGGTCTTCAGTATCTGCCCTGCAAATATCAAGAAACAGCTTACCCATCTTTTCAGTTACTGCCCTGAAATAACGCTCCCCTTTTTCGGCACTTGCATGTTTTGGATTGCCAATTCCGGTATCGGCACTTACCTGGCTCCACTTGCGCTCCGCCCATACCCATCCTTCCTGAAAAGCAGCTATACGATACTTTTTGGATTTGCCTTCCCCCCACTCCTCCCTGGGTAAAACCAGTCCGGGCTTGAGATACTGCATCAGGCTGGTTTCCATCTCATCGGCATGATCCCCGTCTTCCCTGAAAAAGTCTTTCCTATCCATAGCCTGAAACCAATTGGAAAAACAAATAAACAGATCGGGGTACCTTAACCCAAGTTCGCGTACAAGTGGCTTAAAATTGTTTCCGCCATGGCTGTTGAAGATCAGCATTTTGCGAATTTGTTGCCGCTGCAGCGTGGCGGCCACATCATCTAAAATCGCCAATTGGGTTGTAGGGTTCAGGTTAATATCAAGGTATATATCTGCCTGGCCCGTATTAACGCCGAAAGGAATAGTGGGTAACACAATAACCTTCCCCCCCTGATCCCAGGCAAGACGGGCCGCCTCGGCCGCAATGTAATCAGATTCGTAAACATCTGTGCCATATGGCAAATGGTAATTATGTGCTTCTGTGGCCCCCCAGGGCAATACAGCCAGGTCAAACCGTTCTTGTTGCAAATCTTTCCAATTGGTTTCGGCAAGGATATAAGGCCTTATCTCCATAGTGCGATTATTTTAATGCAATATTATTTGATTTGATAAGCTTGTCTTCCATTAAGGTGAAATAGACGCCACCGCCCATGCTTATCAGGAAATAAACTGCAACCAGGCTGCTGGCCCATGGAAGGAATGCGTTAATGCCGAACCAGTCGCCGCTGTAAACTATAAGCAAGAGCCCGGCCATGCCCCTGAAGAGTTCTATCCATATGGCATACTTTTTCCTGTCCATCAGGGTGGTGTAACCGTAAATACCGATAAATACAAAGGCGCCGAAAAGCAACAGGCCGCTGAAACCTATGCTGCCAAAATTGTAAAACATAAAAAGCATCATGCCAAGGGTAAACACGGTCTGAAAGATGGCGTATGCTTTAAGCGCCGGGGTGGCAGGGGTTTCGTATTTCCTGAAATTATAAACATCGGTTATCTGCGATATGGGGTATTTTTCCTTTACATCTGCCGGGCGCCATCCGGTAGGCATGAACCAGATCCTGAACTTATCGCGGTAACTCCCTGTGCGCCATGCATCCTGAATCAGCATCCATAAATGCTGAAAATTAATAAGGATGGGGTTCCAGGTGCCGGCGGGTTTTAATACCCCGTACCGCGGGGGCACTTCTTCCAGTTCCTGCTGGAATGTGCCGAACCATCGGTCCCATACACAAAGGATCTGCCCCAAGTTCTTATCTATATATTCCGGATTGATCGCATGATGTACCCTATGCTGTGAGGGGGTGACGATAATATATTCCAACCAACCCATTTTGCCGATATGCTGGGTATGATACCAGAATTGCGCAAAGAGATGAATAGGCGCCAGGACGGCAATTACTTCGTTTTGCACCCCCAGAATAGCCGCCGGGATCAGGAGCAGGGCGAAATAGACTAAGAGATTAGACACAGACTGCCGCAGGGCACAGGCAAGGTTAAACTCCTCCGAGCTGTGGTGGATGACATGCTGATTCCAGAAAAAATTAACACGATGGCTTAACCTATGGTTCCAATAGCCAGCAAAATCTATCGCAACGAATGCAACCAGCCAAACCAGCCAGGTAGCCTGTATGTTGGTTATGGCCAGTTTTTCCAGAAGATAGGGATAAGATATTATCACCACCCCAATCCCCAGCGAATCCTTTACAATATTGGTAAAGCCCGAACTTATGCTGCTAACGGAATCGAGTACCTTGTGCTGCTGCCTCTTCACAAAATACCCGTACAGTATTTCTATCAGCAACAAGACAACAAAGAAGGGAATGGCATACAAAAGGGCTGTGGCATAGGTTTCCATAATGACGTAAAAAACTTAGGGTCACAACCTTAAAGATACTTTTTAATTTTAAACCTTGCAGTACTGCCCTTCAGGAATCCTTTTCCCCTGACCTCAGGATGAATCCCTGTCCGTGCACATTATCTATCCTTACGCTGCCGTCCTTTTCCAGGTACTTCCGCAAATGGGTGATAAAGACATTCAGGCTTTTTTTATTGAAGTAGTCGTAACGGCCCCATAAAGCAAGCAGGATGTCCTTATGGCTGCAAAGCTGGTTTTTACGGATTATAAGAAAATGAAGAAGTTCATTTTCTCTGGTGGTCAGATGGATTACCTCCCCGCCAACTAACAGTTCCTGGTTTCGGTGGTTAAAGGTATACCTTCCAAGTTGATAGGAGTCACCTGTTTCCGGAAGTTGCTGATTCTTAACATTGCGCGCAAGCAATGCCCTGATTCGTACCACGAGCTCTTCTTCGTCTATGGGTTTCTTCAGGTAATCTGCAGCACCAAGAGAGAAGCCTTTTAAAACATCTACTTTCAGTGATTTGGCAGTCAGAAAAATGAACAGCAGCCCGGGATAAAGTTTCTGAAGGTTTCCTGCCAGGGCGAAACCGTCCATTTCGGGCATCATTACATCCAGCACAGCCAGATCAAAATTTTCTGAGCCAAGCTTGTCCAGTGCTTTCTTTCCATCGGTCGCCCAACTCACATCCAGTCCCTTCAGCTGAAGGTATTCGGTTAGCAAGTACCCCAGGGTCGTATCGTCTTCAACCAGTAATATTCTGTATTTGCTTTCAGACACGCGTAAGAGGTATTAGGATGGTTATGAGGGTGCCTTTGTTTTTTTTACTCTCAACAGAAATCTCACCTTTCATTGCATCGATTACTTTTTTAACATAACTAAGGCCTAGGCCATAGCCTTTTACCTGGTGCAGGTCTCCTTCTGTCACTCTATAATATTTTTCAAAAATTCGGTTTTGATCCCTTTCATCTATGCCCTTACCGTTATCCCGGACTTGCACGCACATTTTATTTTGCTGTCGCGATCCCTTAAGATGAATTACTGGCTTTTCTGAATATTTTTTTGCGTTGTCGAGGATATTGCCGATGGCATTCTCCAGGTGGAATACCTCGGCTTTAATCCAATATTCGCCGGGTTCCAGATCATAGGTAAAGCGTACATCCTCCATTGAAACCAGGGTACCGAAATCCTCGCAGAGCTTCAGAAGGTTCGGCCTGAAATCCACAACCGACAGATTGAATACCTTCCGCCTTGACTCCAGACTTGCAAGATCGAGAACCCTGTCGATATGTCTCGACAGGTTGTTTACCTGCTGCCGGATAATCGCCACAACCGGCTTTTGTTCTTTAGTTGCATTTTCATCGAGCAATTTGCTGGCCAGGCCTATCGAGAAAACCGGGGTTTTAAGTTCGTGAGTAAGGTTGTTGATGAACTCATTGGTATGGAGGATAAGGTGCCGCTGCCAGTAATACGTTCGCAAAACCCAGATTACCACAGCCACAATACCTGCCAGGAAAAGCAGGCTGGGCAGGGTGAGTCCGCTAAGCTGAAACAAAAAATAAGTATTTAAATCACGGAATTTAAGTTCAAGGATAAGCCTGTTCCCAAGCAAATCTGGCAGGTACCCTTGTAAAACAACAGGGTATGTCACAATCTCATCATCCGGCTTAAATTTCAATGGCGACTGCAGATAATAGGCGGTATCCCTGGAATATAGCTCATATGTAAAATCTGTATCAATACCGTTGTTCACTAATTTTTCGGTTATAAAATCATTCAGAAAGTGCCGGGAAGCATCCTCAACGCTATCTATCCCCAATCTGAAGTAGGTAGAATCTCTTTGCAATGCCTTGCCCACAAGGAAAGTCAGCTGGTTGCTGCTACTCATTTCGGCTCGGATTGCTTCCCCAGCCACACTTATGTTACGGTTGAACTGCACCCGTGCCAGGTTTAGTCCGACCTCAAGGTACCTGTATTGCACAATGGCCAATCCGACAACTGAAACAACAAATATGACGATATAAATCGTTCTCTTCTTCAAAAGAATCCCTAATTAAGCGAATAATTTCCCTTTCGCGGGTTGCTTTAAACTTTCCTTAATGTGTTTAACCTTTTATTAATCTTTTTTACCCGGTCGTTAATCCTCACATAGATAAAAACCTGCTACATTGCCTCAAAATTAATGGTTAATTCAATTTGTTTAAGTTAGTTCCAATCCAATGTACATCAAAAAAAGCTAACCTCCCGCGGTTAGCTTTTTGCTTGATGGGCATCATATATTCAAAACCAGCCAGCCCATGCAATCTATAATCAATAGAATACTTTTTCAGTTTATTTTTTTATCTCTAGCTTCAGCCGCTAATTTAGAGGCGCAGGGTTGTGTGGCTATCCGTCATTTTTCATCCTGTGTCGGGACCAGCCTGGAAAGCAACCTGCTTAATCCCGGCGACGTTCAGCTGGGCATTAATTACAGGTATTTTAAATCCTTTCGCCATTTCCGAGGTACAGAAGAAGAACCGGATCGGGTGGCTAACGGCAGTGAAGTAATCAACCATTCGCATTCCTGGGATTTCTTCCTGACTTACGGGATAAGTAACCGCTTATACGCCAGCCTTACCCTCCCAACTGTAATCAATACCCGTTCCTCCCTGTATGAACACGGGCGAGAAGAAAGAAATACCACCTTTTCACGTGGCCTGGCCGATGTGCGCATGGGCATAGGTTATTGGTTGCTCGATCCCGTTACTCACCCGAATGGCAACGTTGCTATTGGGCTGGGTCTTAAAATCCCTACCGGAAATTATAATGCTACAGATATTTTTTATAATGTGGGCCCGGAAGGAGGACCCGAAATTCGGCCGGTAGATCAGTCTATTCAACCTGGCGACGGGGGCTTTGGTATTACAGTCGATTACCAGATTTATCAGCAATTGGCTCCGAAATTCTTCCTGTACTCAGGTGGTTTCTACCTGATCAACCCCAGGGAAACCAATGGAGTACGAACGTTCCGTGAAACACTGAGCCCCCTGCTGGCAAATGAATCCATCATGGCCGTACCCGATCAGTATTCCGTTCGCCTGGGAACCAGTTACGGTATCTCAGAGCGATTCTCGGCCTCTCTGGGGGCGCGGTATGATGCGGTTCCGGTGAAGGATCTTATCGGAGGGGATGAGGGTTTCAGAAGACCGGGTAACGTATTGTCCGTAGAGCCTGGCCTCAGCTATATGTACGGGAACTTTACCGTCAACCTTAACCTGCCTTTCGCAGTGAGGCGCGAACGGCCACAAAGCCTTACCGACAAGCAAACCGAGGAACTTACGGGAGAACCAAGAGCAGGAGATGCGGCATTTGCCGATTATGTCATCAATTTTGGGGTCTCCTATCGGTTTATCAACAACAAGGTACGGGTGGATCCTGCGCTACAGGAACAATTTAAGGGGAAATAACAGCCAAAAGAACCAGGTAAAGTGAAATTATTTATGAGTAGGAAGATTAATACCAAAAGCAGCGGATCTCTGGGCCTGCTGTCTGTAACCATCGGGATTGTTTATCTATGGTTCGGAATGCTGAAATTCTTCCCGGGGCTAAGTCCTGCTGAAGGGCTGGCGAAGGATACTATCCGCCTGCTGACCTTTGATACCCTGGCACCATCAATATCTATCGCTCTTTTGGCACTTTGGGAAACCGGGCTGGGGTTGCTGTTGATTACAGGCCTGTTCATGCGCCTTGCCATCCCCCTTGCACTCATCCATATCACGCTCACCTTTACCCCTATGTTGTTTTTTCCGGACCAGGTGTTCTCAGTCAGCCCTTATTCCCTTACCCTTCTGGGTCAATATATTGCCAAGAACATAATAATAGCCGGGGGCCTGATTTTAATTTGGCAGGATTACCGCCACCATCGTAGCGCCGGGTTCATATGGCGCTTCAATCAAAAGGCCCGATCATGATATGTGCCCTGTGTGTACCAGGGTCCATAAGCCATGGCATTCCGGGGGCATGGGGTTTATCGGGTAAACCGGTAGACTCAGTGGTTGCAAACGGGGTATAGACAACATAACGGAACTTGCCATTTTCCAGGTTCCCTGTTTCTTTGTCGTAACTCTCTTCCTTGCCGTAGTACACATACATCATACTAGGTTCCCCGGGCATCTTTAAGTCGCCTGAAGCCACTTCCCGGCCACGGATCTCCTCCCTTTCCTTAAAGTCCTTGCCATTTGCCGTTAATTCCCGACCTCTGGCCATAAAGGGCTCTAATGCCTCCGAGTAACAAGCCACGCTAATCCCTTCTTTTGCGGGGTCATCGGCAATACATACCATATCGCTTCCCTTGCGCAAAACTACCAGCTTGCCAGAGGGGTCGTAACCGTATACCATCGCTACGGCTTTCTGCAATTCAGGCAAAGGTAAAACGGCAGTAGCTATCTGAATTTCAGCAGGCAAAATTTGCGTGCCCTGCTGGGCCATAACGGCTACCGGGAAAATCAATAAACAAAGAATCAGATATTTTTTCATAAGATGACGATTTGTATAAATATAAGGATCATCGGTCAAATCATCAATCGAAAAGAAGATCTTCCCGGGCCGTAACATAATTTATAGTTCTTATGATGTAAAGCTTTGAACTTTCAACCGATACGGTTTACCTGGCAGTTATAACAGCCGGGACCTGCATTATGAATGTGCAGGTACGCGGTATGCGTGTTTTCAAACAGCTCATAAATTGCCATTTGAAGCGTATTTCCATTAACGACCCGGGCAAGTTGCATCATCCCGGCGGTATCATACGCCCTTACCGAAAGTAAGCGGTGCAAAAGCATATCGGGAATTTCATTGACCGCAAGCGACGCAGGGCGGGCGTTCCGCCTGATAAAAATGGGTCCCGATGCCCGGTAGGGCGATCCGGAGTTGTGGTGAATATAGGGTAAGAGCAAAACTTCCTCGCCTATTTCGGCATCTTTCAGGCTTATCCTGCAGGGGAATCCCGGTTTTGAATCAGCTATCATCCTGACAATCCCTTTCTCTGCCAGCCGGATATTGCTCATTTCAAATAATGGGTGCATCTTTAAGCCGTTAATTCCCGTAATCTGAAAGTCTTGAAGCATCAGTTAAAATTTTGGGTTGGGTATAACATTACGTGTTTCCCCTCGGCATGTAATCGGCAGGCTTCCTGTTCATGCTACAAACCGGACGCCGAAGACTTGATTCAATCCCCAAAAATCCAAAGAAGTTAATGGAGTATCAACCCGAATCTTGCGAAATTTTAACTGAAGTTTGCCAGGCTTTTTTCCAGGGTTTCTATTTTGGCTTCTGCATCGGTGGCTTTTTTCTTTTCCAGGGCCACTACTTGTTCGGGGGCGTTATTTACAAAGCGGTCATTGGCCAGTTTCCTACGGACTGAAGCCAGGAAACCCCTTGTATAATCGAGCTCTTCCTTAAGTTTTAAGATTTCGGCTTCCAAATCTACCGTCCCACCTACAGGTACGAAATACTCATTACTATTTACCCGGAAAGCCAGAGCCCCCGCCACTGCCGCATCCGTTTCTGTAATATCAGACACATTGGTTAGTTTCTTTATGATTTCATCCCATTGCCCGGAAAGGCTTTCAGTGTTCAGAACCTTTAATTCCAGGGCTTCCTTCATTGGGATGTTTTTCTCCTTACGGATGGTGCGTATGCCCGCAATGACCTCTGAGGCCTGTTCAAATCCCCTTACAAGCGCTGTATCATAGGCTTGTGTCCCGGGCCAGCGGGCGACTATAAGTGCCTGTTCGGGGCTACGTTGGGCAACGCGTTGCCAGATCTCTTCACTAAGGAAAGGCATAAAGGGATGTGCCAATTTTAAATTTTCTTCAAAGAGCTGTATCACTTCTGATAAAGTGGTTGCATCAATTGCCTGCTGATAGGGCGGTTTAACGATCTCGAGCAACCATGAGCAAAAATCGTCCCATAACAGCTTATAGGTTGCCATAAGGGCATCTGAGATACGGTATTTGGAGAAATGATCTTCAATCTCCGCCAGGGTCTTCTGGAACTTTGCCTTGTACCACGTAATTCCCAGTTTTGAGGCTTCAGGCTGTGGTTCATCGCTTACCTCCCAGCCTTTCACCAACCGGAAGGCGTTCCAGATTTTATTGGCGAAATTCTTGCCCTGTTGGCACAGCGATTCGTCGAACAGCAGGTCGTTGCCCGCGGCTGAGCTTAATAAGAGGCCTACCCTTACCCCATCTGCCCCATAATCATCTATAAGTGTCAGCGCATCGGGAGAATTACCAAGGGATTTAGACATTTTCCTCCTTTGCTTGTCTCGAACCAGGCCGGTAAAATAAATATTGCTGAATGGTCTTTCCTCCCGCAATTCATAACCCGCCATAATCATTCGTGCAACCCAGAAGAAAATAATATCCGGTGCAGTAACCAGATCGCTGGTAGGATAGTAATACTGTATTTCCCTGTTATCCGGGTCCAGGACCCCGCCAAAAACACTAATTGGCCATAACCATGCAGAAAACCAGGTGTCAAAAACGTCTTCATCCTGCTTCAGATCCTGCGACCTCAGCGTATCCCTGCCCGACTTTTTCCTGGCTTTTTCCAGGGCAGTTGCCTTATCCCCGGCAACAACAAAATCATCCGGGCCCGATCCGTAATAATAGGCAGGGATACGTTGCCCCCACCAGAGTTGGCGCGAAATATTCCAATCCCGGATATTCTCCAGCCAATGCCTGTAGGTATTAATAAATCTGGGCGGGTAAATTTTTATTTCACCTGTTTGTATCACGGCATCCAATGCCGGCCTGGCAAGTGCTTCCATTTTAAGGAACCATTGGTCAGACAACCGGGGTTCTATTACCGCATTAGTACGTTCGGAGGTGCCCACCTTGGTAAGGTAAGGTTCGGTTTTCACCAGATAACCTTTTTCTTCCAGCTCGCTTGCAATAGCCTTACGGACTTCAAAACGGTCTTTTCCTTCATAATGGAGGCCATGGGCATTGAGCGTTGCATCCGGGTTAAAAATATCAATGGTTTCCAGCCCGTGTTTTTCGCCCAAAATCCTGTCATTGGCATCATGTGCCGGGGTAACCTTCAGACACCCGGTACCGAATTCCACATCCACATAAGGGTCTTCGATTACGGGAATTACCCTGTTGCAAACGGGTACAACCGCTTTACTTCCGCGCAGATGCCGGTAACGTTCATCTTCAGGGTTGATGCAGATGGCAGTATCCCCAAGGATGGTTTCCGGCCTGGTGGTGGCAATGGTAATCCTTTCTGTACTCCCTTCCACAGGATAGGAGATATAATACAGGAGGCCCTGTTTTTCCTCATAATTGACCTCTTCATCGGAAAGGGTGGTCATAGCCTCTGGATCCCAGTTTACCATTCTGTAGCCCCGGTAAATAAGCCCTTTATCAAAAAGGTCTACAAAAACCTTAATAACTGAGGCAGACATATCGTCATCCATGGTAAAACGGGTGCGTTCCCAGTCGCATGAGCAACCGAGTTTCTTAAGCTGTTCCAGAATAACGCCCCCGTATTCGTGCGTCCATTCCCAGGCATGTTCCAGGAAGTCTTCCCTTGAGATACGGGACTTGGCGATCCCTATTTCCTTTAGTTTGGCAACCACTTTAGCTTCGGTGGCAATAGAGGCATGATCCGTACCGGGTACCCAGCAGGCATTTTTCCCCATCAGCCTTGCACGGCGGATCAGGACATCCTGAAGTGTATTATTAAGCATATGTCCCATATGCAGGACTCCCGTGACATTAGGTGGCGGGATGACAATCGTATAAGGTTCCCTGTCATCCGGAACGGAATGGAAGTAGTTGTGCTTCATCCAGTAGGCATACCAGTGGTCCTCAATCTTCCCCGGTTCATATTTTGACGGAATATCCATATTTCGGTACAATTTTTGTTAACCCATGTAAGGGCCACAAAGATAAGGACCCTCACAATCCCTGACAGGAATGTGGACACACGGGCATTTTGCCCATGGGTTAAATACGAAACAAAAATAACTAACGTTAGTAGATAACAAAAGAATTTTGGATGTTCATAGCAAAACTGCTACATTTGAGATTCACCCAAAATCAAATAATGATGAAAAAAGCATTACTAATTCTATTTGCAGGCCTACTTGCATTTACCGTCCGTGCTCAGGAAAAAACGGCTAAAATCGAATTTAAATCGGAGACGGTGGATTACGGTGAGATTGACAAAGGAAGTGACGGGGTCAGAGTATTTGAATTTACGAATACCGGCGAGGCTCCTTTGATCATCAGTAAAGTAAGTTCAAGCTGCGGGTGCACCATCCCAAAAAAACCCGAAGCCCCAATATTACCCGGGGCCACTGGCGAAATCCAGGTTAAATACGATACCAACAGGGTAGGACCGATCCGTAAGGCGATTACCGTAATCTCCAACGCAGACACCCCCACCAAGGTGTTAAAGATAAAAGGCGAAGTAAAAGGAGTTGACGGAAAGTAACGGAAACGCTATAAATTTTTAAGTCCCGGGCTAAAATCCGGGACTTTTTTTATTTGAAAACGTTTTTAAGTACGAAGGAAAATAACAGGTCGCGGTTATAGCGTTCGATGAGCACCCGGATCCGTTTACCTTCCTTTTCATTCAGCAACCGCATCACCTCCTGCAGCTTATAGCGGTGGATACGCTTGCCATTGACTGCCAGTATTACATCCCCTTCCTGCAGGCCGGCTTCCGCAGCGGGGCTTCCGGCACGGATCCCTGAAACGATAATCTCGGGCACCAGGCTTAATCGTGTCCTGTTTTCCATAAGGATCTGAACATCGCCGAAGGCTTTTTCATCGCTGTACACAACACCCCTCGAATCAGCGATCCGTTCGGCAATATAGCGGACCCCATTGTGTTGTAACTCTATCCCGCTCATATTAAAATGAAAGTCATCATTGAAATTCCCGTTTTTCCTGAGAGTAATTTCATTGCCCTGATAATTGAATATAATATTGAAACGCCTCAGCATCTCCCCACCAATGGTCCCGTTCCTGCTACCCAGCGCTTTGAGGGCGCTGAAAGATTTCATATCCGGAAAGGCGGCCTTGGCGCCTTTGAAGGAAAAATCACCTATCCTTATCAGGTTAACCATGGTTCGTTTCCCGAAGATATTGCCACTGAGCCCTTTACCCAAATAATCGTCATAATGTTTTAAGGGAACTTCAAGACCTTTCTCCAGGTCGCGGAAAAGCCATACGGCATCACTGCTGCCCGTATCCACAAGCAGGCGTACAGGAACATTGGCTTCGCCTTTAACACAAACGTTGCCGTCTATATAGGCTTTGTTGTTTACCACGGTTAAAGGCAGGGTCTGGCTTTTCTTGTCGGCCTTATTTTTATAGCGCGCCGGATCATGGAAATGGATCAACTGGCTTTTGTAATTCACTTCCACAACAAAGTCCCGAAAGAGTTCGTACCCGATAATCCCATGTATTGGAATCCCGAGCGTAGGTGAAAAATTCATTTCCCTGTCCAGTACCACATAAAGCTGCTGATCTTTATTAAAAATGTCTTTGAGCCTGAAGGAATTCCCTTCTGAACTTAGCGCTTTTATGGGTTCCCCCTCCCCCAGTCCACGGATGGTGATTTCCTTTACATTCTTCAATTGAATGGAATCCTGGCCCGAAAGGTTGAACAATATGGGCTTGCTGACTCCGGAATCGAGGATGAAAGACAGTTTTGCGCCATTTACTTCAAGGGGGATGACGATCAGGTTATTGATCAGCTCGAATCGCAGTCGTTCAGACTCCTTTCCGGCAGCTAACTGAAATGTTTGGGCGCTTCCGGTTCCCGGAAAGCAAAAGGAGAGCAGCAGTATATATATCAACAAATATCGCAACCTTCTAGTAATTAAGCTTTTACTTATTAAATATAGCAAAAATAATCGTGCTGACTTTAGTTAATTAACATAATCTTTGGGGATTATATTAATAGGCCTGTAGTTGTTTTGTCCGAATGGATTTCCCATTTTTGCTGAAAATTTACACTATGCCATCCATTTCCCGGAAGGGGCAAACTATGCCGGAATCCCCCATAAGAAAACTGGTGCCTTTTGCCGAAGATGCCAGGAAAAGAGGTGTGGATGTTATCCACCTAAATATAGGACAGCCCGACATCAAAACACCTCGCCAGGCCCTGGATGCAGTTAAAAATAACACCATAGAGGTCCTGGAATACAGTCGTACCGAGGGAACGGACAGTTATAGGGGTAAATTAAGCGCATATTACAAAACCTGTGATATTGATATTGGTCCTGCAGATATTGTGGTAACCACAGGAGGGTCCGAAGCCCTTTCCTTTGCCATGGGCAGTATAGCCGACCCGGGAGATGAAATTATAATTCCCGAACCATTTTATGCCAATTACAACGGGTTCTCCACGGCAAATGGCATCAGGGTAGTGCCTGTAGCATCCGGAATGGATACCAATTTTGCTCTTCCCCCCATTGAAGCTTTCGAAAAAAGCATTAGTCCGAAGACCCGTGCCATCCTCATCTGTAACCCGGGTAACCCCACAGGATACCTGTACAGCAGAGAGGAAATCATGAGGCTGGCCGAGTTGGTCAGGAAACACGACCTCTTTCTGGTAGCCGATGAGGTTTACAGAGAATTTACATATGACGGGCAGCGGCACTATTCCATCCTTCAATTGGAAGGGATGGAGAAACACGCCATCATGGTCGATTCGGTATCTAAAAGGTACAGTATGTGCGGCGCACGGATTGGCTGCCTTGTTTCGAAGAACAGGGAAATTATCAGTACGGTTATCAAATTTGCCCAGGCGAGGCTGTCGCCCCCTACCTTTGCGCTGATTGCAAGCGAGGCTGCTCTTGATACGCCTGAAAGCTATTTCACTGCGGTGATAAAAGAATATTCTGAGCGGAGAAACCTCCTCATAGAGGCACTTGACCGGATAAAAGGAGTAAAGGTTGCCCGTCCGAAAGGGGCATTTTACTGCATGGCCGCCCTGCCTGTGGAAGATGCCGATACTTTTGCCCGCTGGTTGCTTGAAGAATTTTCATATGAAGGATCAACAGTGATGGTTGCCCCCGCGGCCGGTTTTTACGCCACGAAAGGCCTGGGAAGGAATGAAGTCCGAATAGCCTATGTGCTCGAAAAGAAAAGGTTGAAAAAAGCGGTACGCGTTTTGGAAGAGGCATTGAAAACTTACAGGGGCTAGTGGAAATCAGGCAAAACATATCTCTGAAACCCTATAACACTTTTGGGATAGCAGCCAATGCGCGGTATTTTATTGATATCAGCAGCGAGGACGAACTGCGGGAATCACTGGAACTGCAAGGCTATCCGCCCATCTTCGTGCTGGGTGGCGGGAGCAATGTGTTGCTTACGGGGGATCTAAACGCCCTGGTACTCCACGTTAATATAAAGGGTATACGTGTAGATCGGGAAGATAATTCGGAAGTTGTTATAACAGCAAAGGCCGGAGAAAACTGGCATGAATTGGTATTATGGACACTGGAACGGAATTACGGAGGGCTTGAAAACCTGAGCCTGATTCCCGGAAATACTGGCACGGCACCCATACAGAACATTGGGGCATATGGAGTGGAAATCAGAGATGTGTTGGAAAGCTGCACAGCCATGGAAATTGAAAGCGGGCTGCTAAAGACCTTTTCAGCCGCCGAATGCGCCTTCGGTTACCGGGATTCGTATTTTAAGAATGAGGGCAGGGGTCGCTATATCATTACTTCGGTTGATCTCCGGCTAAACAAGAGCAATCACCGCTTGAATACCTCTTACGGAGCCATTGAAGCCGAATTAAAGGCCAGGGGGGTTACCGCCCCCGGGATACAACATGTTTCGGATGCGGTGATCGCTATAAGACAGAACAAACTTCCGGACCCGAAAGTTCTCGGCAACAGCGGCAGCTTTTTTAAAAACCCTGTTATTTCAGGACAGGCCTGCCAGATGTTGGTGAGTAAGTTCCCGGAAGCACCCGTTTACAAGGTATCGGACCAGGAATGGAAGGTGGCTGCCGGGTGGCTTATAGAACAGTGTGGGTTTAAAGGAAAGCGCTTCGGTGATGCGGGGGTCCATAGTATGCAGGCACTGGTGCTTGTTAACCATGGGAAGGCAACCGGCCGGGAGTTGCTTGATCTTGCCAATCGCATTAAAGAAGCTGTCATGCTGAAATTTGGGGTAGCAATAGAACCGGAAGTGAATATAATTGGCGGGGATTTCTGAATTGGTTTGCACGGTAAAAGCAATTGTTTTGGGCGTTTTTATGTAGGGTTTATAAAAATAACCCCTGCTATAAATAACAGGGGTTATACCAAACCAAACTAACCAAAACTTTATGTACAATAACCAGTTGTACATAAGACTAATTAGAATTGAGTTGTCAATAGAATAACAATCAAATTCTTAAATTAGCGTTACCCTATATACGATCAGAAAATGAGAGTTGGATGCCTCCCTTAAAGATTTTTTTTGAACACCTGACCAGGCAATGAGCGTACTACTAGAAAAACATATAGTTGAACTTCTTCAGGAGCGCAATGACAGGGCTATTTCTCTTTTATACGAACATTACGGCGATACGCTCTATGGGGTGGCGTTCAAAGTGGTCAGGGATGAAGAACTTGCGCAGGATGTATTACAGGAAAGTTTTGTGAAGATATGGAAGAAATCCGATTCCTATGATGCTTCCAAGGCTAAACTCTTTACCTGGCTTTTCAGGATAACCCGCAACACTGCCATAGACAAGTTAAGGAGCATGAATTCGAAATCGGAAAGGGAAATCCAAATTGATGTTTCGAACGTATATAATGTAGGAATTCAGAGTACGAAACCCGAATTGATGGACGTACGGGAGAATCTTGACAAGATAGACGGTAAGTACCAGATAGTGTTGGATGCCCTCTTTTTTCAGGGGATGACACAACAGGAGGCCAGCGAGGAACTTGATATCCCGCTTGGAACGATCAAGTCCAGATTAAAAATCGGCCTGAGAGAGCTTAAAAAAATATACGGTAGCGCCATGAGCCTGGTGTTTTAACGGGCCAAAGCTGAAATTAAGAAGCAATGAAAGATAAAATACGCACCTTTCTGGACTCTGACCTGCTGGAAAAATACCTGCTGGGTAGTACTTCACTTGAAGAAACACAACAAGTTGAACGCTATATTGCCATGTACCCCGAGGTTCGGGAAACATATAATGAGTTGCAGGAAAATTTGGAGGCATTTGCAAAAATGCATGCGCTGAAAGCTCCCGAGGGGCTTAAGGCCAAAATCCTTCAGACCATCAGGGCCCGGGACTTCGGTCGGCGCAGAATCCGAAGGTTTGCAATCGCAGCCAGTTTTACTGCCTTTCTTTTCGCCGGGGCATCCTATTTTTTCTGGGATCAGAACAATAGCCTCAAGGAAGAGAATTCTATTGTAAGCAGCAGGATCATGACATTGGAGGCCGACATGAAGCAGCAGCTTGAAGATGTAAGGAACCAGTTTATAGTGCTAAATAACCCCCAGACCCGCAAATTCCTGGTTAACGGCAATAAAAAAGCCCGTGAGCTCAAAGCCGTTGCCTATATCAACCCGGTTAAGAAATTATCGTATATCAATGTGCAGAACCTTCCTAACCTGCCCGAAAACCAGTGCTATCAGATGTGGGCGGAGGTAAACGGTAAAATGGTTAATCTGGGAATTATAGACAAAGTGGGGGGGAAAGACAATTTGCGGGCACTGCCCTATTCGGAAAATGCAGTAAGTTATATTACCATTGAGCCAAAAGGTGGCAATGTTACCCCAACTGTTCAGAATATAGTAGCGAATATTCCCCAATAGAAGCAACTTGCTTTTAACAGCCGTACAGCCCCGTAAAGGGGCTTTTATTTTGTATCTTTGCACAAAGAAACACTATGACACTTTTATTGCTTACCATAGGGTTACTTGCACTGGCCTTTGCAGGAATCGCCATAAAGATCTGGGCCAGGAAAGACGGTAAATTTTCTGGCACATGTGCCAGTCAGAACCCATATTTGAATAAAGAAGGGGAAGCCTGTGGCTATTGCGGGAAACTCCCTGATGAACAGGAATGCAGAGGGGAAACGGCTCCCGGGCATCACTAAATCCTGTAAATTTCCCCTGTATTCCCCCATAAATCCTGATCTTGGAGCAAGCGGATGACAAAATCTTAGAGACAATTCAAAGAGCCAAAACCGGCAACCAGATGGCTTTTAGCACCTTGCTCGATACCTTCTGGAATGAAGTCTACGGATTCCAACTCATGCGCACACAGAACGAGAACGACGCGGAGGATATTACCATACAAACATTTTCCCGTGCATTCGATAAACTCGACACCTTTGACGAGTCGTACGAATTTAAAACATGGCTAATCGCCATCTCCAAGAACCTTCATGTAGATATGATCAGAAAGCGAAGGCGGAATGTGCTCGAAAGCTCCGACAGCGGTAATAATGAAGCCATAAAAAGTGTGCTTGATGACGCTCCTACCGTTGAGGACCGCCTTATTACCGAGCAGAACCTCGCAAGCCTACTTCACCATATTAAAGACCTGAAACCACATTATCAGCAGGTGATCAACCTGCGATACTTCCATGAACTTTCCTATGCCGATATCGCCAGGGAACTGGGCGAACCGGTTAACAATGTGAAAGTAAAATTGCTTAGAGCCAAAAAACTTCTGGCCGGGATTATTACCTCAAAAGGTGGAGGATAGGTTCAAAGTTCAAGGCGTTTATGCATACGTACTTCCAAATTAGTTACTACCAATTCTACTTATTTTGAAGTTAAAAATCCATTATCCGCAGGGGTTTCCAAGCCCCGCCCCAGTTAAAGGTAAACCGTTTCACTGCAACAAATAAGCAGACGTGGGTCCATGCCTCAAGGTTCAACGTTCAAGGCATCTATATTTATCACTACTAACTTCGTTCCTCATACCTCCTAATTCCTTCTCCTGCCTACTGCTACTGCCTACTATTATTGTTCGTATATTTGTATAAAACTGCCATTCATGAACGTAGATACTGTGCAACAGCCCCGGCCGGTAAAAAGCAAACCCAAATGGCTCAGGGTCAAGCTTCCCACAGGTAAGAAATATACCCAGCTTCGGAGTCTTGTAGACAAATACGACCTGCATACCATTTGTACTTCAGGAAGCTGCCCCAACATGGGTGAGTGCTGGGGTGAAGGAACTGCAACCTTTATGATCCTGGGTAACATTTGCACGCGTTCCTGTGGTTTTTGCGGGGTAAAAACCGGCCGGCCGGAACAAATAGACTGGAGTGAGCCCGAAAAAGTAGCCCGTTCCATAAAGATCATGGGCATTAAACATGCCGTGGTGACCTCGGTAGACCGCGATGACCTGAAAGATATGGGGTCCATTATCTGGGCAGAAACCGTTAAAGCAATCAGGCGGATGAACCCCGGAATAACCCTTGAAACACTTATTCCTGATTTCCAGGGAATTCATTCCCATCTCGACCGGATCATAGAAGTGGCGCCCGAAGTGGTCTCACATAATATGGAGACCGTGAAAAGACTTACCAGGGAGGTGCGCATACAGGCTAAATACGACAGGAGTCTCCATGTGCTGCGTTATCTTAAACATCAGGGCGTTAACCGCACCAAATCAGGAATTATGCTGGGCCTGGGTGAAAGGGAGGAAGAAGTAATCCAGACCCTTGAAGACCTGAGAAAGGCTGAGGTAGATGTGGTCACCATTGGCCAATACCTGCAACCCTCCAAAAAACATCTTCCGGTAAAGGAATTTATCACCCCCGACCAATTCATGAGTTATGAAGAAAAAGGTCGCCAGATGGGCTTCAGGCACGTAGAAAGCGGAGCCCTTGTTCGCTCTTCATACAAAGCGCATAAGCATATACGCTAAGTCCGGCCCCGGGGGTATCACCTTCCCGAAAATACGGGATTTTTTCTGAAATGAGAAAAATAAATATAGGTATAAACGGCTTCGGGAGAATAGGGAGAACCTTCTTCCGCCTCCTTGAAAAATATCCGCATTTGCAGGTAACTGCCATAAATGATGTGGCCGATACCAGGACGTTGTCCCATTTACTTAAATATGACAGCATTCATGGGCCGTATCCGGGTATTTTTACCCATACCCCCACCCATTTGCAACTGGAGGGAAGGGAAATCGCCTTCCTGCGGTCTTCATGTCCGGAGGATATCGATTGGGCTGCACACCAGGTAGACATTGTGGTGGAGGCAAGCGGGAAATTCCGAAATAAGGGCGTATTGGAATCGCATTTAAAAAACGGGGCCAAAAAAGTCATACTTACAGTACCACCAGCAGATGACGGTATAAAAATGATCGTATACGGGGTAAACCATGAGGTGATAGTGAAAACAGACAATATTATTTCAAATGCATCCTGTACCACCAATAGTGCAGCACCAATGCTTCAGGTAATGAACCGGTTATGCGGGATTGAACAAGCCTACATAACTACCGTGCATTCTTATACGACTGATCAAAGCCTGCACGACCAACCGCACAGGGACCTCAGAAGGGCCCGGGCAGCCGCTCTTTCCATAGTTCCAACAACTACCGGTGCCGCCAAGGCATTAACGCGGATATTCCCTGAACTTGCGCATGCAATTGGGGGTTGTGGAATACGGGTCCCCGTTCCTAACGGTTCACTCACAGATATTACACTTAACGTAAAAAGGGGAACCAGGATTCAGGAAATAAATGATACTTTTGAACAAGTATCTCGTGCTGAACTGAAAAATATTCTGTTTTATACGAATGACCCTATAGTTTCTGTAGATATAAACAATAGTTGTTACTCCTGTACGTTTGATTCTCAGATGACTTCGGTTATCGGCAAAATGGTAAAGATCATTGGATGGTATGACAATGAGACCGGCTATAGCAGCAGGATTATCGATGTGATCAACCTTTTGATTAACAAAAACTACATTTGAAGCTCCGGTGGTTACATAAAAAGTACAGAACCCTTGGGCTAAGCAGCATTTTGGTGCTTACAGCACTAAGTAGCTGGGCGCAGGATACGGATTCCCGGGACAGGGATATGGATTCCTATTTCCTTGAAACACGCACCTACAAGAACCAAAATAAGATTGAACTTGCCCTTGAGTCCCTGGACAGGGCGGCAGCAATTGCCGAAGAAAATGAGAATGAAAAAGCGCTTGTAGATTGTTACCACCTCTTCTCACAGATGTATCTGGACCTCGACAAAAGGGAAACCGCCTTGTTTTACTGGGACAGGGCTACAGTTCTGCTCAATAGTCTTGAATATCCGCACGGCCATGCGGTTCACAAATTCATAGAGGCCATTTTTCTCTTTAACAGCGGCAATAATTTCCAGGCCATTTTTATGCTTAACGAAGCCAAACAGTTGAGCAACGACAGAAACCTCCTCAATAATATTCTGCTTTTAGAGGGCAACATTTTCATTAGCATTGAGAAATACGAAAGTGCCACTACCAATTTCAATTCTCTGGTAGTGAATAACGATGTCTTAGAGAAGGAATATCTCGCCACTAAGGCTTATCTCGGGCTGACCCGCATGCATTTTATCAGGAAAAATTTAGAAGAGAGCATAAAGAACGGACTAAGTGCACTCAAGATTGCTAGCGAAAACAATTTTTCCGAAGAGGTCTTTGAAGCTAACGAACTGCTGGGAAGAGCCTATGAGAATAGCGAACGCTATGACCTGTCGCTTATACATAACCGCAACCTGTTAGAGATACGCGACTCTATTTTTACCATTGAGAAGGCCAGGACAGCTGCTAAAACAGCAGATAAGATTCAGTTCGATTTTATGAACGATGAAATAAGACGGCAGGACCAGCGGATAGAGGAGCTAAACGCATCGGCCAACCGTTCCGAGATTACAGCCATCCTTACATCGGCTTTCCTCACTATCATTTCCCTCCTGGCAGTCTCCCTTTACAGGAACAATCAGATTAAGCTTAAAACAAACGACCTTCTTCAAACCAAAAACAAGGAGTTACAGGCCGCCAGGGATGCGGCTGTTCAGGCGATGGAAGCCAAAACCAATTTCCTTTCCACCGTGAGTCATGAACTGCGAACACCCCTCTATGCCGTAACCGGGCTGACCCACCTGCTTATGGAGGAGAATCCCAATGACGATCAGATGGAACATCTGAAATCACTAAAATTTTCCGGAGATTACCTGCTGAATTTCATCAACGATATCCTGCAGATCAATAAAATTGACGCCGATAAACTTGAACCCCTGAATATCGAGTTCAGCCTTAAAAAGGTACTTACAGAAGTAATCAACTCCCTGCATCAAAGTGCGAAAGCCAACAAAACCAAGCTTATCCTGGACTTTGACGATGAAATCCCTGCCAAATTGCTCAGCGACCCCCTTAAGCTTTCACAAATATTCATGAACCTTGTGGGGAACGCCATAAAATTTACGAGGAACGGTGAAGTTGTAGTAATTGCGAAACTCCGAAAGAAAGAAGACGAGGATGTAACTGTTTATTTTGAGGTGAGGGATACCGGAATAGGCATCTCTCTCGAACAACAGGAACATATTTTCGACAGTTTTGAGCAGGGTTCCGTGCAGATAAACAGAGAATACGGAGGCACCGGGCTGGGGCTTACTATAGTGAAAAGCCTGCTCGGGCTTTTCGACAGTAAAATCCAGCTTGAAAGCGAGCCCGGAAAAGGAAGTTCGTTTTTCTTTGAAATCGAAATGAAGAGCAAGGAAAGCCTTATAGATGACCTGCATTTTGAAATTATACAAAAGGAATACGACCTCAACGGGCTGAATTTGCTGGTAGTTGAGGACAATAAAATCAACCAGGTCATTACCAGAAAAATGTTGAACAAGCGTGGTATTTCCTGTGATATAGCCAATAATGGAACGGAAGCCGTGGAAATGGCCGGGAAAATCAATTACGATGGCATCCTGATGGATATACACATGCCCGGAATAAGCGGGGTGGAAGCAACTATTCAGATCCGTAAGTTTGATAAGGAAACCCCAATCATCGCTCTTACCGCAATTTCACTGGACGACAGCCTGGAAACCTTCTACGCTGCCGGTTGCAATGATGTTGTAACGAAACCCTTCAAGCCGGAGGTGTTTTATCAGAAAATCGGGGAAAACATCCTTGAGTATAAAATCAACAAACCGGCATCATAAGCCTGTCAGCCTTTCCTTAAGTATGCCCATGCCCCTGCCAAGCATCCTATGCTTCACTTTAATATAATAGAGGTTAGCAGGCCTGTTTGGCATCCGCATATAATCTTTTTCCGTTGTCAGTACATAGGGCAGGCTGGCTATTCGCTGCTGTTCTTCCCCGGTAAAGAAGTGGTGGTCGCGGAATTTAAGGTGTTCAAACACCAGTCCTTCGCCTTTAAGGAATACTTCCAGGGGCTCTGAGTTGGCAATTCCTGTAACCAGCGTAAATCCCTGCTGTTTTAAATCCTTTAGGGTTAGTTCCTCACCTACTCCGCCCAGCCTGGTGTCGTACTCGAGCCCTGCAAACAGGACTAGCTGATGGGGCTCTGGCTGCAGTACACGAGTGATCTCCTGTAGTTCAGTATCAGAAATTCCCGACGGGCATTTTGTCACTACAATAAGATCTGCCCGCCGCGCTTCCCGCGGATTGTCTCTCAGATTTCCCGCGGGCAGGTAGTAATCCTTTGTGTAAAGGTTTCCATATGAAGTAAGCAGAATAGCGATATCTGGCCTTACCTTCCGGTGCTGGAAGGCATCATCGAGGATGATAAGGTCCGGGGCCAGTTGTTGTTCCAACAGGGAGATGCCTCTCTGGCGGTTGGCATCAACGGCAACAATGAGGTTTGGAAATTTAGAAAACAGTTGAAGTGGTTCATCTCCGATATCCCCGGCATCACTGTTACTGTCTGCAAGGACGAAACCGCTGCTCTGTCGTCGGTATCCGCGGCTCAGGACCGCAAGGCGGTGGGTTTCCCGGAAGAGCCCTATAAGAAGTTCGGTCATGGGTGTTTTTCCCGTACCCCCCACGCTAAGGTTCCCGATGCATATAGTTGGCGTATCAAAAGCCCTGGAAGCCAGTATCCCGGTATCGTAGCAGAAATTACGGGTTCGAACCACGAGCCCGTAAATAAAAGCTATGGGCAGGGTTAATTTTCTGAAGAGCTTCATCAGAACGAAAATATAATATTTTATCTTTGAACCCCTTAAAATTCAGTAAATGATCATAAAAGACGTTACCCGTATCATTGAGGAACTGGCACCTCTTGAACATGCAGAGGATTATGATAATGTTGGTCTTCTTGTTGGTGATCCTGATGAGGTGGTTAGCGGTATTCTGGTTACGCTGGACACCCTTGAGGTTGTTGTGGATGAGGCCATAGCAGGGAATTACAACCTTATTGTAAGCTTTCATCCGATAATTTTTGGTGGATTGAAGCGGCTTACAGGCGCCACTTATGTTGAAAAGACTGTCATGAAAGCATTGAGGCACAACATTGCTATATATGCCATCCACACAGCCCTGGACAACGCATGGGAAGGGGTAAACGCTAAAATCTCGGATATCCTCGGCTTAACAAACCGCGGTATCCTCATCCCCAAAAAGGGTGTGATTCGCAAACTCACGACTTATGTGCCTGTAAGCCAGGCAAATGTGTTAAAAGAGGCCTTGTTTCGTGCCGGGGCCGGCCATATAGGAAAGTACAGTCATTGCAGTTTCAGCGTTGAAGGTATGGGGAGCTATAAGGCCGGGCAGGATGCAAAACCGGCAAGGGGCCACGTGGGCGCCATCCATCACGAACCTGAGGTACAGCTAAATCTGGTGTACCAGGGAGAGAGGGAGAATGATGTTCTAAACGCGCTAATAAAAAATCATCCCTACGAAGAGGTGGCCTACGAAATAAATGTACTGGAAAATAACCATAGATACCTGGGTTCGGGGATGGCAGGGCAGTTAAACAAACCACTGGATGAGAAGCCCTTCCTCGACCTGGTCAGAGACAGGATGTCGGCGCCGGTGATAAGGCATTCCCAATTAAGGGGAAAGAAAGTCTTTAAAGTGGCCGTCCTTGGAGGAAGCGGAGCCTTTGCTATCGGACATGCCATTGCTGCCGGAGCCGATACATTTATTACCTCCGACATCAGGTACCACCAGTTTTTTGAAGCCGAAAACAGGCTGCTGTTGATAGATATAGGACACTTTGAATCTGAGCAGTTTACAAAAAACCTGCTCCTTGATTATCTTACCAAAAAAATCCCTAATTTTGCAATCTCTTTATCCAAGAGCATAACAAATCCCATCAAGTATTATTATTGAATATGGCAACAAAGACAGAAGCAACAGTTGAGGAGAAACTCAGAGCCTTGTACGATCTGCAGTTAATTGATTCCCGGGTGGATGAAATAAGGAATGTCAGGGGTGAACTTCCCCTTGAGGTAGAAGATCTTGAGGATGATGTGCTTGGTCTTAAAACCAGGATCGATAAACTGAAGACCGACGTTGAAACCATCAATTACGAGATCACGGCGAAGAAGAACCTGATCGAGGAAGCCAAGACGCTCATTAAGAAATATGCGGATCAGCAAAAAAACGTCAGGAACAGCAGAGAGTTCAATTCCCTGGCAAAGGAAGTGGAATTCCAGGAGCTTGAAATACAACTGGCAGATAAAAACATAAAGGAATTCAAGGCGCAAATCGATCAGAAGAAGGAAGTAATTACCGAGACCAAGGAACGGCTGACGGAACGGGAAAGCCACCTTAAGCATAAGAAAAGTGAATTGGACGCCATTCTTGCAGAAACCGAAAAAGAAGAAAAAGCCCTTCTTCAGAAATCAGAACAATACCAGGAAGAAATAGAGGAGCGGTTAATAAAGGCATACAAAAGGATACGGAACAATGTAAAGAACGGCCTGGCAGTAGTACCTATTGAAAGGGGTGCCTCCGGTGGATCTTTTTTTACCATTCCCCCTCAGGTACAGGTGGAGATCGCCTCCCGGAAAAAAATTATAACCGATGAACACAGTGGGCGTATCCTGGTAGACCCCGCCCTCGCCGAGGAGGAACAGGAAAAGATGAAAAAAATGTTCGCTAAGATCTAAGCGTCCGGATTCGAAAATATATAGCCACCCAAAAAAAGGGTGGCCTTTTTATTTCATACTTTTAGACGTATCTTGGTGAAAATGAAAGATCTAACCCTGTATATGCTACTTGCGATCTGCGCCCCGACAGCCTTAAATGCTCAGGAATTGGGCAACTTCAGATGGCAGTACCGCATCCTACTGCTAATGGATCCCAATGATTCCCCAGACTGCGAGGAACAACTGAATTCTTTAAGGAGTTATACCGCCGCCATGCAGGAACGGGATATATTGTTATTTGTCTTTGATGGAAAGGCATTACTGGATCAGAATGGAAAAAAGTCTCCCATTGGTATAAATGAGATCCCCTCCCCTTCTTTTGAAGGCGTGATCCTTATAGGTAAAGACGGCGGGGTAAAACTTAAAAAAAAATTTCCGGTAAATCCGGAATTCATCTTTGAGAGGGTTGATGCCATGCCCATGCGAAAAGCGGAAGTGCGGGGCGCTAAAAACAAATGATTTTCAGGAAACCTCGAGCAGGGCCAGCATTTTATTTTCAACTTCTATGCTTTCCCAGCGGTCTTCTATCCCTGGTATTTTCATTACTTGTTTCATGATGCTTTCCTGTAGGTCGCCCATGGCCAGGGCTTCTGTATATGGCCGGTCTGAAAAGGTAACCCGCGAATATGCCGGGACCCATTTATCCGGATGCCTCTCGGCAAAATGCTTTTCAATTTTTTTCTGAAGTAAAAAGCCGGGATCTGCCGTTTTACTGCTCATTTCCAGAAAATTCCTATAGCTCAGTTCGGCTATGGCATCGGCGTTTGGTTTCCGAAGTTCCTGATACTTTTTAAAGATCGCTTCCCAGTTATCTCCCAATTCCCCTATCAATCTGTAAAGAACATGTATATCTTCAAAACCGGCATTCATCCCCTGCCCGTAAAAGGGTACAATGGCATGAGCCGAATCGCCAACCAGGGCTATCTTGTCCCAATACGTCCAGGGGTAGCACTTCATGGTAACCATGGCCGATGTAGGATTCCTGAAAAAGTCTTCCGTCAGGTTTTCAATGTCGGGCGTAACGGTTGGGAAATAAGTCGAAAAGAATTCTTTAGCCTGCTCTTTGGTCCTGATGGCTTCAAAGGAAACATCACCTTCAAAAGGCAGGAAAAGGGTACTGGTGAAGCTGCCGTCAAGATTGGGCATGGCAATAAGCATGAAATTTCCCCTCGGCCAGATATGAAATGAATTTTTGTCCATTTTATGGTTACCGTCAGTATCCGGGAGGATGGTCAACTCTTTGTATCCCACATCAATAAAATCCTGGGAATAATCAAATCTGCTGCTGCGCTGCATTTTATGGCGGATCCTGGAAAAGGCGCCGTCGCAACCAAAAATAATATCGAATGAATACTCTTTCCATTCACTTTTCTCCGATTCACCCGTAAATAATCTGGCACCTGGCAAATCAACATCCCATACCTTTTCATTAAAGCGAAATATGCTCCCTGCTTCTTCCGCAAGATCGATCATTTTTTTGTTTAGTACCCCCCGGGAAATCGACCAGATGGCCTCCCCTTCCCTGCCGTATTTCTGATAATAAAGTGGTTGGCCGGGCAAATGCATAGCACGTTTGTCCAGTGCTATGGCAATTCGTTTTATCTCTTCCTCCAGACCTACTTCCCTTAGGGCTTTCCAACCCCGGTTGCTCATGGCCAGGTTGATAGACCTGCCCGAGAAGTTTATGGTGCGGATATCCGGCCTGCGGTCGAACACCGTAACGCCATGTCCAAGTTTTCTGAGATAAATTGCCAGCAGGGAACCCACCAGCCCGGATCCGGCGATAGCAATGTTTTTGGAAGTCTGAGCCATTTAAAAACCCTGCTGGTTTAGTTTGGCGTTAAAAGTAATAAATTAATGCCAGCTGGATCCTATAAGCACCCTGGTCATATTAGATGTGGGTAAATCTATACATTTCGGACTATTTAACTTACAATGATAACCGGGTTAGGTTCTGGTCATTGTAGGTTTAGTGAGGGGTCCGTTAGCCGCCATTTTTAAAGAAAAAACCACTGGATTCTGCCACTGTAAGTAAAAACAGGGAGGGTAAATTATTTAACAAAAAGTTGTCAACATTGGTTCATCCATAGATTAAATGCTGTCGTATATACGGTAAACATCCCGCCTCGGCGTCTATATATATCAGGGTCCTCCAAAGCTTTTGGGGGACTTTCTTATTTAAAAAGACACCGAATTTGCCAACTAAACCGTATATTTAAGAACAACCTTAAAATCAGGAAATTATGAAAGACATTGTATGGTTAATAGTGGTAATACTGGTCATCGGCTGGCTGGTAGGCTATTTCGGGTTTGGCGAATCAGTGGGGAACTTTATCCACATCCTTCTGGTGCTGGCAGTAATTGTCGTCCTCTACCGCCTGATAACTGGGAGAAGGCCCTAAGATCAAAAATTATGGCCGGGTTGCTCCCGGCCATAATTGAAGGCTTTAAATCCGGAAATTATTATTTCAGGATGCCGTCCACGATCCCATATTCAATGGATTCTTCCGCTCCCATCCAGTAATCGCGGTTGAAGTCCTTCATTATCTTATCAAAGGACTGGCCTGTGTTTTCAGCCAACAGGCGAGCGCCAATTTCCTTTGTCTTAATGATTTCCTTGGCCTGAATCTCAATATTCGAGGCCTGGCCTCTTGCACCACCACTGGGCTGGTGAATCATCACCCTTGCATGGGGTTGTATAAACCTCCGCCCTTTCTTCCCAACAGAGAGTAAAATAGACCCCATGGAAGCCGCCAGGCCTGTACATATTGTACTTACCGGACTTTTAAGGGATGTAATGGTATCGTATATGGAAAAGCCTGAGGTTACATACCCGCCCGGGCTGTTTATATATAATTGTATTTCCTTGTTATTCTGCATATCGAGGTATAACAAACGGTCTATAATGTGCTTGGCCGACTTGTCTTCAACCATGCCCCACAAAAATACCTTGCGTTCTTCCAGCAGTTTCTCGTCTATTAATTCCTGAACTTTACTACTTTTTTTAGAGCTCATTTTCAAATTTTGGTTAAATGCCAAAATTAATCAAAATCTCCGGAATTCAAGGCGCAATGAAAGCATGGCTTTCCGCTTTTTTATGGACGAAACCATTATATTTGGGAAAACTATACATATGAAAGCCTTAATAACCCCATTACTACTTTTATTTCTGGCCTTCTCATCCTGCAAAGAGGAGAAAAAGTCCGAAGTTGCAGAAGAGCCGTCCAGGGATCGCGATATCCTTGAAAAGGTAGCGATGGCGCACGGTTTCGACCGTTGGAATAGCGTTGAAGAAATCAGGTTCACCTTTAACGTAGACCGGGACACATCGCATTTTGAGCGGAGCTGGGTATGGAAGCCTAAACTTGGGGAGGTAACCCTGATGAACCCGACGGATACAATAACCTTTAATCGCAAAGAGGTAGACAGTACACTCGCCGGCCACGACGCTTCCTTTATTAACGACAAATACTGGTTCCTTGCACCTTACCAGCTCATATGGGACAAGGCGAGTTTTACCTACGAACATACAGAAGAAGCCACTGCACCTGTTAGTGGCACGCCCATGCAGAAACTAACCATTGTATATGGAAATGATGGCGGATATACCCCTGGCGACGCATATGACCTGTATCTGGACAAGGACAATGTTGTGAGGGAATGGACTTTCAGGAGAGGCAATAAACCGGCACCCGGTTCTGATGCCACCTGGGAGGGTTATGAGTCCCATGGCGGGCTGGAGCTTGCAACCATGCATCATTTGGGCGGGGATGCCACGCTATATTTTTCCGGGGTGCAGGTAAATTCCCAATAACTTAACTACCAGTCCTACGCCTCCCAAATAGGTATAGTGCGGCGAGCAGGACTATAAAGGCCGAACCCAATAGCGTAATAAAGCTAAGTTTAAGGGAAGCGCTTTCCGCAAGGAAACCCAAAACAGGAGGGGCCAGCAGGAAACCCGAATATCCCGTGCCAGCAATGAATGCGACCCCTTGAGAGGATTCCACACCCTTAACGTTCCCTCCTATCCGGAACAATTCCGGTACGATAACCGAGAACCCCAGGCCTATGAGGGCAAATCCGGAGATAGCCGCAATCGTATATGAACTGAGTACCAGACCATACCCAAGAATGGCTATACAACTACCGAGGATAACAATACGAACAGATCCGATGCGGGCACTGATGCTGTCGCCAACAAACCTGCCCAGTGTCATGGTGATAGAGAAGGCCAGGAAACCGGCACCCAGGAGGTATTCTGGTGCCAGGCTTATCTCCTGTAAATACAATCCGCTCCAGTCTACTATTGCACCTTCACTCCCCATAACCATGAATGAAACCACCCCCAACACCAGGAGAGGTCTGAACAATTTAAAACTAAAAGGCTCCTTTTCTATAGGAGCAGCAGTTATATGCAGGAAGCGTCTGTGGAAAATGAAATTGATAATAAAGACAAGCAAGACGGCAAAGAACATATGTAATGCCGGGTTGTCTATAAGAGGGATCATAAAACTCCCAAGCCCGGCGAGGACACCCCCCAGGCTAAAGAAACCATGGGCAGCTGACATAAAATTCTTCTGGTCTTCCTTCTCTATTTCCGTAACCAATGTATTCATGGCAATATCGGTAAAGCCGTTGCTTGCCCCGAAGAGAAACAACGAACCCATTAATATATAGTAATTCGGGGCTAGCAGAGGCAGCATAGCGAAAACACTACTTAGCAGGACCCCATACCAGGTTGCCCTGCCTACGCCTATGCGATTGATAATCCTTGCAGCAACCGGAAATATAGTAAACACGCCGAGTGAGAGGCAAAATATTGCAATCCCGAGGCTGGCCTTGTCTATGTCAAGTTTGTCTTTTACAGTAGGGATATATATGGCCCAGGTGCCAAACCAAATGTTCAGGCTGGCAAATACCCATGCCGGTGCAAAATATCTCGGATGACTTAGTATTAGGCGTAACGAATGCATTAAGTTGATAAAGTGGCGGGAATGTAACTCCTGCATTTAAAGCCGCAAATATAGTATTACGGCATTATTCTTTGCTGCACTCAGGGGGATTTTTCGAGTATGCCCTTTTTTAGTAATTGTCCAAACCTGTACATATCGGTAAAACTGCAATAAAATGGTGCCGGGGCAAGCCGGATTACATTGGGTTCCCGCCAGTCTGTTACCACGCCGTTGCTGCTCAGGTAGTGGAATAATGCCTTCCCTTCACCATGAAGGAAAACAGATAACTGACATGCCCGCGATTCCGGGGTAATCACTTCAAAGTAACTGTCGACTTCCTTATCAATTTCATGAAGTACAAATTCCAGGTAAGCCGTAAGTTTATCGCGTTTTTCAACAAGGGCCTCCATACCCACCTCCTCGAAGAGTTCCAGAGAAGCAAGATAGGGTGCCAGGGAAAGTACGGGAGGATTGCTTAACTGCCAGGCCTCAGCCGTGGGGATGGGATCGAATTCAGGTTTCATCAGAAAACGGGTTTCCTTACGATTACCCCACCAGCCTTCAAAACGTGGAATATCGGGGTTTCCCAGATGCTGCTCATGAATAAAGACCCCAGATGCATTTCCGGGGCCGCTGTTCATATACTTATAACTGCACCAGGCTGCAAAATCAACCTGCCAGTTGTGTAATTCCAGAACAACATTCCCGGCGGCATGGGCCAGGTCCCAACCCACCTTGGCGCCTGCAGCTTTCCCCGCCGCCGTAATGGCGGGCATATCAAAAACCTGCCCGTTATAATAGTTTACCCCCCCAATAAAAACCAGGGCCAGGCTTTCCCCCAATTCGTGTATTTTAGCGATTACATCTTCTGTACGCCATGCATGCTCCCCCGGGCGTTTTTTAAATTCCACAATCGCTTCTCCCGGATCCAATCCATGAAATCGCACCTGGCTGTTCAGCATATACTGGTCTGAAGGGAACGCCTTTTCCTCGCAAAGTATTTTGAATCGGCTTTTTGAAGGTCTGTAAAAGGAAACCAGCAACAGGTGGAGGTTTACGGTAAGGGTATTCATAACGGTAACTTCTTGGGGCCTGGCCCCAACCACCCTCGCTAAAGGGCCTGCAAGGCGTTCGTGATAGTCCCACCACGGTTTGGAGGCACGAAAGTGCCCGTCAACAGCAAGTTCCTTCCAATCGATCATAATCTCGTCTATATAAGCCCTGCTGCGTTTGGGCTGCAATCCAAGGGAGTTACCTGTAAAATAAATTACTTCCCGGCCATCCACCTTGGGAAAGTAAAACGCTTCACGGTAATGCCTGAGCGGATCCTCACTATCTTGCTGTTCTGCGAAGGAAAGGGTATTGTGGAATTCCATAGGGGTATTTTAATCTAAAAAACCATATGCGGCAGGAACATCCGCTTAGTAATCGTCCCTGCACAGGCGCATTTCTATAATATGTTTTTGAAAACCTGCCTTCTCATATGCACGGATGGCAGGATCATTGCTGTCGTAAACCGTAAGCCTCAACTCCTTCAAACCGCTATCCAGTGCCCATTGTCGAAGGAATTCTATAATTCTGCGGTTAATTCCGGTGCCACGGTATTCGGGCACAGTATACATAAAACCGAGATAGGCATAAAATTCATGGTCAAGGTACGCTCTGGCCTTCATGGCACGGGCATAACCGGAGGCCAGCAGCCTTCCTTCCGATTCGGCTACCACCAGTGCTACCTCTGGCCTTTGTATCATCTCCCTGATATCATAATAATTTACGGGACCACACTTTATAGTGGGATCCATAGGTCTTTCGGCCCTGATAAGCTCTTGCTCAAATTGAAGGAGTTCGTCCAAATCGTCTTCAGTGGCATATCGTAATGTGATAGCATCCATAGGACAAGGGCTATTTTGTGTTCCGTAGATAGCCTGAATTAATTAATTTTATCAAAAATGAAGATATGCATTTTCTGGATGCCAAACTCGATAAATACATCAGTGAACATTCTCAGGACGAGCCCGATTTACTCGAGCAACTCAATCGGGAAACCCACCTTAAAGTGCTTCATCCACGTATGATAACCGGCCATTTTCAGGGCCGGGTATTAAGCATGCTATCCAAAATACAACAGCCACGGTACATACTCGAAATTGGCACTTATACCGGCTATTCCGCCCTCTGCCTTGCGGAAGGCTTGTCTGCTGGTGGCGAGTTACATACTATAGACAAGAACGAGGAACTGACTGATATTCAGCGTAAGTATTTTAGCCTTTCGCCCTTTAGCGGGCAAATTGTACAGCATTCAGGAGATGCCCTGAAAATCATCCCTGAATTAGACCGCATTTTTGACCTGGTATACATTGATGCAGAAAAAAAAGAATACCTGAATTATCTGGAATTGATCCTGCCAAAAACCCGCACCGGAAGTCTTATCCTCACAGACAACGTGCTATGGTCGGGCAAAGTTCTAGAACCTTTGCAGGAAGGGGACCTGGCAACTGCCGTGATATTGAAATACAACAGGCGTTTAAAGGATGACAAGAGGCTGGAAACCGTACTGCTCCCCGTCAGGGACGGCCTGACACTAAGTAGGGTACTATAACCCTGTGGTACAACGTATGGAAAAGAAATGCTGAGGTAATACCTACTGCCGCACCGGTTATTATGTCTGTTGGGTAATGAACACCTATATAGATCCGGCTGAAAGAAAAGATTATGGGCCACAGGTAGAACAGCCAGACCCAGGGCAGTTTCTTCCTGAGAAACAATACTACCAGGGTGGTAATGGAGAATGAACCGGCCGCATGGCCTGAGAAAAAGCTGTAGTTGGAGGGGCTGCGTAAAATCCTAATCAGGGTGTTGACCTCCGTATCATTGTTAGGCCTTAGTCTCGAGACGAATTCCTTTGTAAAGTCAGTCGCCAATGAAATAAAAAACGCCAGGGCAATTACACAAAGGCTCATCAAAACAGCTTCCTTCAATGGGTGTTTCAATAAAAGCAAGATAAAAAAGAGTGCAAAAAGGGGTATCCAGGAAGAAAAGTTGGTTGCTACAGACCAGAATCCGTCGTATGACTCAATCCCAAAGCTGTTGAGATATATAAAGGTTTCCCTGTCCCATTCAAGGATCCTGTTAAGCATAAGTAGATACCTTTATTTTCGTTTTATTGTCCCGGTAACATCGTCAACGTTTTTCTTTACCTCGTTGAGTTCCTTTTTGATATCGTCGGTGAAGCTGGTATCTATGCCTTGTTTTTCGGCGCTTTTTTGTATTTCCCTCTTGATATCATCCGTTGCATCCCGTAATTGTCGCATACCTTTCCCGAGGCCCTTGGCAATCCCGGGAATTTTATCTGCCCCGAATACCATAACCACTATGAACATTATAAAGAATAACTCAGCTCCGCTGATAAAAAGTGGCATTGTGGAATACATAGAGCAAATATAGTGAAGTTTGGATCAAAACAGACCAGCCTGGAAATGAATGCCGGCAGTGCTGATGATTTTTTAAGAGGAAGGCTTATTTCCCTTTAATACTTTCCTTGAACTCCTCAAATTCCGATTTCCGGGGCTCCCTGGGCCAGGCATTGTTGGTAACATCAATATCCGCAGTCTCTGCTCTGGGGTCTATCATTATGCCCACCAGCTCTTTTGTTGAGCCAATGACCTTTCTAATCTCCTCATCATTCTTTCGCCACACCTCTGCCGGATAGGTAATATGTTCCGTGGAACCATCGGCATAGGTATATTCCACAATCAAAGGCATGGGGATACCTCCGGGCTTGTTAAAAGTCACCTCATAGAAATACTTTGGTTCCTGTACGGCTGCACGTTCCGAGGCAGTCATATTGTCCATCATATATGCTTGCAGCGTCTGTGAGCTTTGGGAAGGCGATTGGCCCTTCAGTTCAGGACGAAAATCCTCGCTGCTTTCTTCAGCCAGATAAACCAGGGGGGCAAGGTCTGCTTCGGTAATATTCCTCGCCGCCATATATTCCTTCATCTGTTGTGTAGGCCGGTTACTCACATAGTATTTCTTAACTCCTTTTACTCCTATATCCACGTAATCTGTGGTATAAAACCAGCTCCTCCAGAACCAGTCGAGGTCAACTGCTGACGCATCTTCCATAGTGCGGAAGAAATCCTCAGGGGTGGGATGTTTAAATTTCCACCTCCTGGCATATGTTTTAAAGGCATGGTCAAAAAGTTCCCTGCCCATGACCGTTTCGCGGAGGATATTGAGAGCGGTTGCCGGTTTTCCATAAGCATTGGGTCCCAGCTGGTGCACATTCTCCGGGTTCGACATAATCGGTGAGAGGGTACTCTGGTCTCCGCTCATATAAGGAATAATGTCTGAAGGGACACCCCTTCTGGATGGATAGCTCTTGTTGGGTGCAATTATCTCCGGGTACTTTTCGCCAAACTCCTGTTCAGCTATATACTGCAGGAAGGTATCGAGTCCTTCATCCATCCAGCCCCACTGCCGCTCATCGGAATTAACTATCATGGGAAAGAAGTTATGCCCAACTTCATGAATGATCACACTGATCATTCCGAATTTTACCCTGTCTTCAAAAGACCCATCTTTATTTGGTCTTCCGTAGTTCCAGCATATCATGGGGTATTCCATACCCTGATTTTTGGCATGCACTGAGATGGCTTTGTGATATGGATAGTCGAAGGTATGGGCGGAATAGGATTTCAGGGTGCTTACCACTGTTTTGGTAGAAAAGTCTTCCCAGAGCGGGTTCCCTTCCCTGGGGTAGAGAGATACCGCCATCACATCTTTATCCCCTATCTTTACAGCCTGCATGTCCCAGATAAATTTTCTGGACGTGGCAAAAGCGTAATCCCGGACATTTTCTGCACGGAATTTCCAGGTTTTTTTATCCTCTGAAAAAACTTTTTCAGCTGCTTCCGCTTCTTCCTGAGTAACAATCAGCACGGGCTGGTCATACGATTTCCTGGCCTGCTCGTAGCGCTGCATCATTTTTGAGGTGAATACCTCATTACGATTCAGTAGTTCCCCTGTAGCATCCAAAATATGATCCGCAGGAACCGTGATGCTCACCTCATAATTTCCAAAGGGCAGGGCAAACTCCCCATTCCCCCAGAACTGGTGGTTTTGCCAGCCTTCGACATCGCTGTAAACCGCCATCCTCGGAAAAAACTGCGCTATCACATATGCTCTGTTTCCGTCTTCGGGAAAAAACTCGTAACCCGAACGGGCTCTGTCGACCGTATGGTCTGGGATATTGTACCACCATTTTATGGAAAATGAAAGTCGCTCTCCGCTCCGGAGGGGTTGCGGAATATTTATCCGCATCATTGTCTGGTTAATAGTATAGGATAGGTCCTCTCCCTTGTGGTCCTTTACATAATCGATATTAAATCCCCCGTCAAACGGCGCTTTAAGGAATTTGCCAGCAAAAGTTCCGGGCGGGTAAGCTAACGGAACTTCTTCGCTATTCCGTAAAGCAGATTTTGTGTCTTTAGTGCGTACATTCTGGTCTAACTGCATCCACAGGTAATCCAGGTCGTCCGGTGAATTGTTGTGATATGTAATGGTTTCTTCCCCAAAAATCCGGGCATTCCGGTCATCCAGCTCAACAGCTATACTGTAATCGGCCTGCTGTTGGTAATAATCAGGCCCCGGTGCCCCGGAAGCCGAACGATAGGTATTTGGAGTGGCAAATTCCTGGTACATCTGCTCGAATTTGTTCTGATTGCCAATTCCCGGAACTTTTTCGTTTGCCGGCTCTTCCTGTGCCGTGCCTGGAATTGTAAAAAGGCACAGTACTGCTGCCATAAAGGGCGCAATTCTAATCATTCAGTTACATTTTTAACGGCTTCGAAAATACTATAATTTAAATTTATGTTTAGACAATGTTATAAATTTAACATTGCTTTATTATTCTCCCTTACCAGAACGAAGCTCTTTCTGGTATCATTAATAAGCAGGTGAACAATATTCTTCTGTTCTTCAAAAAGATCAGTCAGTATTTCGTTCTGAATTTCTATCGATTTAATACTGCCCGGCGGTATTGCAGGCACCTCCAGATAACAAACCATGATATCATTGTCATATCGTTTCCCCAGAAAACGATAGGCAGTTTCCCGGCCATTGACGCGCAACACGAATTTTGTTCGCAGGTATTTTTCTATGTTAGTATCCGCATCAGCTGCTTCATCCTTTGTGGCAAGATGCAGGGTATCACCGTACCGCATTGTCAATACATTCTCAAAATCATCGATAAAAAGGCGTGAGGTAATTTGAATAGCCTCTGCTTCAGCCGAGTAATTAACCTGCGTAACGCTAACATAGAATTTATGTGCCGCCATAAAAGAGAAGAGCGGCAGCAAAAAAATAACTAAGCTTTTTATTAACAGGGCCATTGGGTAAAGTGCCTGAATTACATTCTTTGATAGCCACAATTCATATGCCAGAAAATCAATTATTCCAATTCATTGCTTTTTCGGTAATCCAGGCTTTTCCCTTTAAGGAACTCCCATATTTTCAATTGATCGGCTGTGTCCACTAATCCCGGAAATAGAGAATCAACTTCGCAAAAGTACATGAAATCGTCTATCCTGGCAGCAGGAATACCCAGGTCCTTAACAAAAAGAGAGTCCGGATAAAACTCCCGCACCTTACCCGTCTGCGCGTATTTTCGTTCGGCCGCCAGTATTTTTTTCAGATAGCGGGTACGTCCTGTAATGGCATTCAAAACGGGGTTCAATGGTACAAGTCCGCTGCCCGAGGTCGCCTCAAAGAGCTTCCTTTCTGCCTGGGTAGGGGGTTTTACGTAAGCGTTTGGAAGACCAAGCGTGGCAGACACCAATACTTTAGAGCCTGTCATCTGATCAATATCCCGGCTAATATCACCCGACAGGTTATAGGGCCTTACAACAACCTCATCCAGTTCATTGACATATTCTTCCATGGGTACAACAATTTTCTGGCTATTTACCATATCCAATGTAACTGTAAGTGATTTTCTTTTGAGCTGAACTGCTGAAAATAGAAGGGTATCGCCGGGTTTAACAGGGAGGAGAAAGTTTCCACTGCCATCTGTAATAGTAGCGGATCCGGCACTCAGGTTCAGTACGTGGACATCGGATACGGCCAGGCCCTGGTGGACTACTTGTCCGTTAAGCCTGTATATACGGGGTTTTTGGGCACATAATGACAAACTTATTAGAAGGAAACCGGAAAAAATTAGTTTACTCCCTGGCATTCTTTTGGTCTATATACATCTTGCTTTCAGTGACAAGGAATTCTATCAGTTGAAATTCATTGTTCCTTAGCAACAGGCTATACGCCGGGGTCTTCTCATCAATATATAAAAGGAAGTCATCTATCTTATCCTGCGGGATGTTGAGGTCTTCAACAAAAAAGCGGTCATCGTATACCTGTCGTAAAACTGTACTCACCTGTAATCTTTGACTAGGTACAGAGTCTTTTTCTGTCCCCAGTTTGGAGAGCGCTTTGAAAATATTTACAAAATTAAGACCATGCTGCATCCCTTTCACGGTTGGATCAAGGGCGATGTTGTCGACCTCGGAGGAAGGGTCGGTCTCATATTCAAAGCCTTTGAATTCCTCGTTCTTAAGTTGTATATAACGTTCCTGGTTTTCCGGGCTTATTACTACTTCATCGAGTTCAGTGACTTTTTCGTTCACTTCCACCACCAGGCGATTATTTTCAAGGATTCCTTCTGTTATTACAACATATTCCAACTGGTAAGTTAGCGACGTGAAAACGAGCTGGTCTCCCACTTTCACCGGAATTGCAAAATGGCCTTGGGCATCTGTAACAGTGGCAAGTTCTGCTGTAGAATTTATTACGTTTTCATTCGGGACATTACTGTTCCGGTACAATACCTGCCCTCTGAGAAGGTGTCTGTCATCATCCTGTGACCTGGCCAGACCGATACTTAGTAACAATATTAAAAAGGTGAAAGGTTTTTTCATGGGGCGCCTATAATTTCCTGCAGTAATTGAAAGATAAAGAAAAAGTAAGTCGGACGTAAAAAAAAATCCATGCACTTAAACTTATGTTAATCCGTAAGGCAGCCGGGGCTCTACAAGAAATAAAAAATATAGGAGAAAATAATCAGAAGTACGAATTCAAAAAGTAAACCTGATGCCAGGATAAACAGCCATTCTTAATCTTATTTGCCTGATCCTGGGAAGCATATGAATCTCTTTATAAATAATAGTCATGAAATCCAAAATCTCAACAGTCCTGGCCGGACTAAGCTTTTGCATTACACTCACGGCCCAGATAAAAATAGGTAATAATCCAGATCGTATAGACCCCTCATCTGTACTGGAACTAGAGAGCGATAAACGGGTATTGGTAATTACCAGGGTCTCCGGTAGTCACATGAATGGCATTGTGCCCCTGGAGGGTGCCCTCATCTACAATACGGACACCAAATCTCTGTATTATTATAATGGCCTGGCCTGGCAAAACCTAAACGATGGAGACAACCTCAGCATTACCGCCGAGCCCATGCTATATCAAACTCCATCCGTTCTGCTTACAGATAACGGTGGCAGTCTGAATCTGGAAGTTGGGCAAATCACGGAAGACCATATTCCCGAGCAGGGCCTAGGTGGCAGCAAGCTACGAAACCGCTCCGTGAGTGGCGAGAAATTGCTGGCCGGAACTATTGGTAATACGGAACTTCGGGAAGCAGCAGTCGGAGAGAATGCAATTAATTTTAACGAACTTACCCTGCGCGATTTCAGTAACGACGCCGGATTCATTACGGGGTTGAATATAATAAGCGCTGAGCCCGGGAATGTGCTTTCCAACAGGAATGGTGCATACTATAATGACAGCGAATTGCAGGCGGAACTCACAAGATTGGCTTTAGCAATTGCAGAAGATAAGGATGGAGATGCTGAGAATGAAGTACAATTACTGAGTCTTGAAGACACCGTATTAAGTATTACAGGGGGAAATTCCATTGACCTTAGCCCTTTTATTTCCGGTGAAACTGATGATCAAAACCTTACCGGGGCTTTAATCAATGGTTATTTGCTGCAGATTGAAATTGAGAACGGAACCCCCGCAACGATCGACCTGTCTGAACTGGCCGGGGGGCTAAACCATCACACCGCTGCTCAGATAGCCTTTAACCCCACAGGGAATACCCTCTCCGCCAATGTGCAGGAAGCATTAGTGGAATTGCAAACGGAAATAGATGGTATATCGGCCGGGGGAACGGCCAACCCCACCAATGAGCTGCAGCAACTTCAGCTATCAAATACTATCCTGTCTTTATCGCCGCCAGCTGCAGTTGGTGGATCAGTTGACCTCGATTCCATATTTGTAAGCGAAGCAGAGTTGGGGGCTATGGATTTTACAGATGCCGATGCCGACCCCACCAACGAACTCCAGGATATTACTTCTGAAGACGGATCTGTGAGCATCACCACCTCCGGGATTAATTTCGACCTCTCGGTGGCAGCAGGTGGAACAGACGACCAGGACCTTAGCTCGGCCATCCTTTCAGGAACCTCGCTTACCATCAGTATCGAAGACGGGGCAGCCGTGGTAGCAGACCTGAGCGCCCTGGCAACCGTTGCGGAACTTGCACAACTCAATATAGACGACGCAGATGCCGACCCCACTAACGAGCTTCAGGACATTACCTCATTAGACGGCTCCGTGAACATCACCCCCTCCGGGAATAATTTCGACCTCTCGGTGACTGGAACTGCGGGAGGAATCAATCTGGCCACTTCGGACTTAATACAAACAGGGGGTGACAGGTTGTACCAGCTCGATGGTCAGAATTTAAGTTTTGCGGGAAGCGGGAGTATTGGAATAGGCACGGAAAATCCGCAATCGAAACTGCATGTTTCGGGGGAGATAAGGTCGTCGGGGTATGCAAATTCGAATGGAGTCGTGTCCGAGCCTTCCTATGCATTTACCAATGACCCCGATACAGGCATGTGGCGTGGATCCAATGTTAACCATCTTAGGTTCTCCACTGCCGGGATTGAAGCGATAACCATAAGTCCCAATCAGGACATCGGACTCGGGACCGACACTCCTGCGGAGCGCCTGCATGTAATTGGAAACATCCTTGCATCCGGAACCGTAACGCCGGATTACGTATTTGAGGCATTTTACGAAGGAAGCAGTCCCCGCAACCCAAAATACAGGTTCGCCGATCTGATTGAATTGGAAACTTTTATTAAGAATAACCGCCATCTGCCTGGGGTACCTTCAGCAAAAGAGGTTGAATTAAGAGGAGGTATTCTTGTAAATCATGCCACAATGATCAATCTCGAAAAAATTGAAGAACTGTTCCTGCATACGATCAACCAGGAAAAAGTCATTCGTCAGCTACTGGGCGTCCTTGACAGGATTAACGCAGAGGTAGCGCATCTCAAAAACAAGCTGGATAATATATCACCAAAATTTCCGGTAAGAGGGCAATGAGTAACAATCAACATTCAGATAGGACTGAACTGGAAAAAGCATATTTGAGGGTAAAAACGATTTTTTTCTTCTTGGCCTTGGCAGCCCTGTTACGTCCCAGAGAAGGCCTCGCCCAGACAGGTCTCCATAATCTGGGTGAATTGCGAATCCATCATGGTGGGGCGATGGGTTTCCATACCCATTTTATAAACAACTCACCCTTTTATGAGAATGGCGGCCTTGTGGGTTTTTACGGCGATAATCTCATCACGGTTTCCGGGGCTTTTATTCCTGAGTTCCATGATTTCGAAATTTTAAACCCGAAAGGATTGGAAATAGAGACATCCGTGGAGATCAGCGGCAACCTTAACTTTATCCTCGGGGATATTCGTACGCCGCCCGACAGGGATGATATTCATTTAAATTTTGCAGGGCTGGGCAATTACACCGGAGCATCTGATACTGCCAAAGTGCAAGGGGGTGTTCAAGTGCAATTACCAAGCGGGTTTAATTTCCCTGTTGGCGATCAATTGCAGCATAGGCCCCTCGTGCTGCATTCCGATAATGGAAGCATTGCAGCTAAATGCGCCTATTACTTTAAAGATTCCGATACCGCATTTACAACCCGGCAACCCGGCACTAACCATAAATCACCACTATTAGCTGTTGTTAGCAAACGTGAATTATGGAAACTACAGACAGCAGATGTTTCTAAGATATCGGTCGAATGGAATTCCCGAAGTCAATTGGAGGATTTAACCATGGATCCCCAAAAAATAACCCTGGCAGGATGGAGCATAACGGAAGCCCGGTGGGTTCCGCTGGGCCGGGAGTACATACATGGAAGCATTTATTCGGGAAGCATAGGTTCCGCGCCTTTCAAAGCTGATGAATATGCTGCAATTACCTTCGGCAGCCTCCACGGGCAAACGGAATTGTCAGCCGGTGGCAACTATATCATAAGTCCGAACAATGATGGAATTAATGACCTGCTGGTTTTCCCGGAACCTTGGAATGGCAGAAAGAATAGCCTGAAAATCTTCGACCGCAATGGGATAAAGGTATTTGAGAAGATAAACTACATCAATGAATTTGACGGGAGGGCAAGCATAGGTAAATTTATAATAAATCCTGGAAGCAGGTTACCGGAAGGGATCTATTTTTACCTTTTACGGGACCATGACAGGAGACTAAATTATCAGGGTTTTCTTTACCTTGAACGATAATTCCTACGCCATCCATTGGTCGATTATATGCCATAAATCCCGGTGTTTTACACGTACTGAGGGTTTTACAACAGTTTGGCTGCGCTTCACAACAATTAGATAGCTAATCCTTTCTCCTGTTATAATTTTATGACTACCAATCATTTGACCCAAATCAGACACCCATGAATCCAAAGGTTTTATTTGCTGCATTGTTCCTTTTGACGACTCATGTTGCTGTGGCCCAGCTAAAGGTCGGAAATAACCCCAGCCGGATCGATCCTTCATCGCTTATCGAACTGGAGAGCAGTAACAAAGCCCTGGTCCTCACCAGGGTGACGAATACGCAGATGATGGCAATGCTACCACTACGCGGTGCTTTGGTATACAATACTGAAGCCAACTGCCTCTTCTATTTTAACGGTTCCCAATGGAATAACCTTTGCAGTGCTGGCGGCTCAAATTCCACTTTAACTTTTATTGATAACGGGAATGGAACTTTTACCATCCAGTATGAAGATGGAACTACGTTTACTACATCCAACCTTACAGGCCCTCACGGCCCTCAGGGGCCTCAGGGTGAATCTGGTCCTATTGGCCCGCAAGGTCCTGCAGGTATAAACGGTGTTGATGGTGCTGCTGGACCACAGGGAGAAAAAGGAGATACGGGAGATACCGGTCCGCAAGGGCATCAGGGAGAAGCCGGATCTCAAGGGCCCGCAGGTGCAGATGGAGCTGATGGTGCTACTGGTCCACAGGGAGAAAAAGGAGATACCGGTGATACCGGTCCGCAAGGGCCACAAGGGGAAGCCGGACCTCAAGGGGTGGCAGGTATAGATGGTGCTACCGGACCACAGGGAGAAAAAGGAGATACAGGAGATACTGGTCCGCAAGGGCCGGCAGGAATAGACGGTGCTGTTGGACCAATTGGACCCCAAGGGCCACAAGGTGAAGTTGGGCCTCAGGGTACGGCAGGTGCAGATGGAACTGCTGGCGCAACCGGACCAAAGGGGCCGCAAGGGGAAGCCGGGCCTCAAGGGCCCGCAGGTGCAGATGGAGCTGATGGTGCTACTG